>CAYSPX010000001.1:0-11473 GCA_964433125.1 uncultured Candidatus Saccharibacteria bacterium
CAAATAAAATCCCTGATAATCGCTTTGATAATTGCACTTACTGGTGGTGTGACTTTTGTTTCAAATACACCCAAACTTAAGCAAACAAAGAGTTCAAATACTATTCCAACTATAGAGATGGGTAAATCGTATGAAGTGGTAAAGGTGGTGGATGGAGATACTTTTAATGTAAAAGTTGATAATCAAACTGTTAAAGTGAGAATGTTGGGTGTAGATACTCCAGAAACCGTAGACCCTAGAAAGACCGTTCAGTGCTTCGGAATTGAAGCTTCAAATAAGGTTAAAGAACTGCTCTCAAAGCGCACTGTAACGCTTGAAACCGACTCCACACAGGGAATTACGGACAAATACGATAGATTGCTTGCATATGTGTATCGTGATGATGGTTTGCCTATAAACGAATACCTTTTGGAAAATGGATATGCACATGAATATACATATAATATTCCATATATTAAGCAGGATAAATTTAAACAACTAGCTAGGTCAGCTAAAGAAAATAAGGTGGGATTGTGGGGTGATTTGTGTAATGGTTTGAAATAGAAACTTGTAGTAGTATATAACCCATGACAAAAACAGAAGTTATCGTATTAGCTGCTGGAAAGGGAACTCGAATGGGCACAGAAATGCCTAAATGCCTTTTACCAATCAAGGGTATTCCGATGATAGAAAGATTGCTTTTAAATATTAAAAAAAGTCTAGTAAATAAAGCTCTTGTTGTGGTGGGTCATAAATCCGAACACGTAATAAAGACACTTGGAGATACGGTAAGATATGCACATCAAACTGAACAAAAGGGAACTGCGCACGCCACACTTTCTGCTTTGGAGAAGATATTACCCACATCAGAAAGAATAGTTGTGTTATATGCAGATCATCCCTTTGTTTCAAGCGAGACAATTTCAAAGCTCATTTCAGGATTATCAGAAAACCCTATAGTTATTGCTGTTACAGACGCTGGAGATTTCAGTGGTTACAAATCAGTTTTCAATCATTACGGTAGGGTTGTTACAAACAGTAAAGGAGGAATAGATAGCATTGTGGAATTTAAAGATGCTAGTGATGAAATAAGGAAAATATCATTGGTAAATTGCGGATACTATTCATTCAGCGTATCTTGGTTAAAAAATGCATTGCCAAAAGTAACGCCAGCAAATTCTCAGGGTGAATACTATTTAACAGATGTTATAAAAATAGCTCGTGAAGAAGGTAAAACTGTCGGCTATGTCAGGGTTGAGCCATTTGAAGCTTTGGGGTTGAATAGTAAAGAGGATGTGGCACAAGCAGAGAGTTTGATGTAGGGTATATAAAAAGCCGCGCATGCAATTGCGCGGCTTGTGCTAAGTTAGACTCTGATTAGACTAACCAGTTTTGTCTGGATACCAGGGCCTGTAAAAAGGCCTCTGTGCGTCACGAACGGCTTCGGCAAGAACCTTTGCTCTTTGCGGTTCGCCGCCTTCGATAAGTCGTACATAAAGAAGTACGCTGTATTGAAGCATCTCAATCTCTTTTGAATCTGATTCTTTCATATATTTGAACTAACCTCGCTCATCATATATTTTTGAATACGGGAAGTTAACTATATCCTGAGATATTACATATTTGATACAACTTGTAACATATGTTACATTTGTAAATATGATAAAGATATCAGATATAGTGAAAAAAGAGCTACAATCCTCAGAAGTTGCCCTAGGAGCCTTCAATGAGGATATTCTAAATTTATCTGCTTATGCTGTTTCGATAAAGAAAAGTGTTGAAATTCAAGCAAGAAAAAGTGTGAGGTTGGGTAGTATTGTTGTTGCACTATCGAGGTTAAAAAAGACCCTCAAGCATAATCCTCTTTTAATACCGAAAGTTAAAATAGAGGATTTGTCTGTTAAAACCGGACTTGTAGAAATAACATATAATAAAAATAAAAATACACTTTTTTCTCTAGACAAACTCTATAAAAAAATAAACTCACCAGATAAATACTTACTCATAAGTCAGGGTGTAGGTGAAATATCTATCATTACTTCATTTAGAAATATGGATTCTATACTCAAGTCTTTTGATGAGGAACCAAAATCTTCTGTATCTTCACTTGTTAGTATTACTCTAAGATTGGAAAATGACTACATACAGACACCAAATGTTATATATAAATTTATTAGAGAATTTGCATTGAAGAGTGTTGTTATTGCAGAAATCGTTTCAACCTTTAGTGAAATAAGTTTTATTGTATTTGATTGGGATGCAGATAAAACTATTGCGATTTTAAGTAAAGAGATGAATCAGTAATCTATTTAGCCTTCAAAAAAAGATAAATATCTTCAAGTGCCTTCACTGCATCTCCAGCAGCAATATTGTTTTGGTGGTAGAGTCCGTCAGTACAGTCGCCAGCGGCCCAAACACCATCCACTGAAGCACGCTGAGTTCGAGGGTCAACGATTACTTGATTGTATGGAGTTAATTTTACTAAATCTTTCACAAAATATGTTGTAGGAAGTGAACCTATTTCAACAAAGATTCCTGTGACGGCAAGCTCCATATCCTTTCCAGTTTTAGCGTCTGTGTAGACAAAAGCATTTACGAACTTATCACCCTTAACTTCTTTTGAAATTGCATTTTTAACTATTTTAAAATGAGGGTTTCTAGATACAGCTTCGACTGTAACAGGATCTGCACGGAAAGTTTCACCACGGTTTATGAGTGTCACACTTTTACAATATGCTAGTAGTTGTGATGCGCTTTCAAAAGCAGCGTTTCCACCACCGACTACCACAACATCCTGTCCCGCAAAGAGTGGCCCATCACATGATGCACAATATGTAAGTCCCTTATGTTCAAATTTATCAGCGCCAATAGCCTCTAGTTTCTTTCGGAAACTTCCAGCTGTTGTTAATACAGTTTTTGATTCATATGAACCCTTATTTGTAATAATCTTAAAACCAGCGTCAGACTTCTCTACTTTCTCCACAGCTTCACCAACATGTATATCTACTACATCTTTTGCATACGCTCTCAGGTGACCTTCAAGACTTTTAGCGAAATCAGCACCAGAAATCTTCACAGTTCCAATCCAGTTTTCAATACCCTCAGATACCGTACTCTGACTGTTCCAGTCTTTTGTTATAAATAGAGTTTTGAGCTCCTTTCGCGCAGCATAAACACCAGCAGCAACGCCTGCGGGACCACCTCCGATTATTGTAAGGTCATATATCATAGTACAGACATTATACTATAAAATATTTTAATCTAGAAATTACTTCAACTTCGATCTTCTCAAGAAAGCCGGCACTGCACCCCAGTCATCATCATCGCTTTGTATTTCATTTTTTAAATCCTTTTTCTCTTCAACTTTCTCAACTACCTTTGGAGTAGGTTGTACAGGTGCTTGTTGAACTGGAGTCGTGCCAAACATTCGAGAACGCATAGATGCAGGTTCTTCCTTGGGTCGTATTTCTGGAGCAGTAAATCCGGATGGTTTTGAAGCTTCCTCCTTACCACCGATAACTCCTTCAGGGAATCCAGCAGCTATAACTGTAACTCTTACTTCACCTTTCTTGAGTTTATCATCGCGAACTGTACCAAAGATAACTTTTGCATTTGGATCTACGGATTCTGTAATGATTTTTGCAGCGTCTTGGATTTCAAACATAGTTAGATCTTCACCACCAGCTATAGAGAAGAGAACGCCCTTTGCACCGTTTATAGAAACATCTAGAAGTGGGGAATTGATAGCCATCTTCGCAGCTTCGATTGCACGGTTTTCTCCAATAGCAGAACCAATACCCATAAGCGCAGAACCAGCACTTTCCATAACTGTTCTAATGTCAGCAAAGTCTATGTTGATGATTCCAGGAGTTGTTATAAGATCTGAAATACCCTCAACTGCTTGTCGAAGTATTTCATCACAAATAGAGAATGCATTTTTTACTGTAGTGTTCTTGTCGATTGTGGATAGTAGTCTGTCATTTGGAATAACTATAATAGCGTCTACTTCTTTTCGAAGTTCCTCAAGACCTGACTCTGCAATCTTTGTCCTAGCTTGTCCTTCAAAAAAGAAAGGCTTGGTAACTACAGCGACTGTAAGTGCACCTAGTTCCTTTGCTGTACGTGCCACAACGGGGCTAGCACCGCTTCCAGTACCTCCACCGAGTCCACAAGCCACAAAGACCATATCAGCGCCCTTGAGAGCCTCCTGTACGTCTTCCTTTGTTTCCTCAACTGCACGCTTTCCCATTTCAGGGTTCATTCCTGTACCTAGACCACGGGTAAGGTTTTTACCAATATGGATTCTTTTCTTTGCTAGAGAGTGATGTAGATCCTGAGCATCTGTGTTTATAGAAATAAAATCAACACCCTTAACCTTGGAGTTAATCATGTGGTTTACTGCATTCTTTCCTGAGCCCCCAACACCAATAACTTTAATGCGGGCAAAGGCTTCAATTTCAGGGGTGATGTTCGGCATAAGACAATCTTATCAAATGGTTTAGATAAGTCAAAAGAAAAAGGCTTTAAATATGTATTTTACTATGGTAAAAACTGTTTTAGCCAAGCCATCATTGTTTTCTTTGAATTTTCAAATATTCTAGAGCTTGTATCGATAGGTAGGTCAGTGTCAGCATGCATTCCCAGTATGCAAAGACCATAAGCTACTGCCCAAGCAGAGTCTTTGAGTCCATTTTTATCTGGAATACCTAGTCCGATGTTACCAATTCTCGAAGGTAGTCGTAAGGAAACCTTTGCCATATCCTCTATACCCGAAAGTCCACTTCCACCACCAGTTAAAATAATACCAGCGGGCAGGAGACCATTTCTACCAATCTTTTTTAAGTGAGCTTCTATAAGTTCAAAGATATCTGAAAGTCTTGCTGATATAATTTCTTCAAGTTTTTTACGTGGATATGAAGCTCCAGTGATAGCACCAATTTTAATCTGCTCAGCCTCTTCCAGTGGAACCTTTAGACCAAGAGCAATATCATTTGTAATATCTGTTGAACCGATAGGGAATACTTCAAGTGATACTGGGATATTATTTTCAAATACGGCAATAGATACAGTCTCACCACCGATGTTTACAAGCACACAACCTGCGATCTTTTGTGATTTTGAAAGTGTTACAAGACTCGCTGCAATAGGTGAAGCCATAACGTCTTGCACACTTATCCCTGCATCCTCAACTGCTTCTATCATGTCGTTTAGATGTTGTTCTAAACAAGTAATGTAAAGACTTTTTATCTCAAACTTGCTACCGTGCATGCCTTCAGGTTTTCCAAGTACTACTTTTCCATCGATTTTATACTGTACTGGAATACTGTGTATTATTTTTTTATTTAAAGAAGATGCTGGTGGAATATCTTTTTCACATTGTTCTTGAACACGCTTTATATCTAAAGCAGTTATTTCTAAATCTGCTCTAGATATTATTATCGAACTTGTATTTGTAATACTACCCAAACCAACACCACCAATAGATACAAAAGCTTTCTTTACTTTTACATCAGCCTTTTTTTCTGCCTGGCTAACGGCCTCCTTTATACTAGATACAACATCTGAAATATTTAAAATATATCCATGTCGGAGTCCACGAGTTTCAACAAGACCAACACCAATAATTTTAGGTAAATTATTTTTTTCGTTTTTTTCTTGTGAACTGGTAATAACTACTTTTACATAGTGAGTACCAATATCTATTCCTGTTATTATAGATCGTGACATTTTGAGCAGAGTCTCAAATGCCGAATTGTTTTCGGAAACGAGCCTCTATACTGTCCATTGTACTACCATGATCGAATCCTTTCAAATGCACCAAACCGTGGATAAATAAATAACCAAAGAAATTTTCATAATCCCTATCAAAATTCTTCGCTTCAAGTTTGGTCATTTCAGGATTTATATACATTTCACCAAAATCGTCAGAAAGAGGGAAACTCAAGATATCTGTAGGTTTGTTAATATCTCTATATTCCTTATTTAATTTTTGAATTTCTTTTTTACCAACGATAATAACTGAAAGCTCGTACTTTTTTCCTAGTATAGCTTGCTTCATTTTTACAAAATCAAAATCAGGCAACTTGGATTTCGTTGTATTTGTTATGTGAAAATTTATGTCGGACATTATTTAGAAAAACGAGAGGTCTTTTCTTGCATCTTTCCAAGCTTTATAAGCTCAGCTATTTCAGCCTTTCTTCGGATTGACTTTAGAGTCTTCATCTTTGTCTTGTATGCAGATAGTTCTCTCTGGTTATATCGGATACTTCTAACTCGAGGTAATATACCAGAACCCTGAACTTTCTTTGTAAAACGACGAATAACACCAACACTGTTCTCAGTTCCGTTTCTTGTGATTTCTACATTTATTGCCATAGTTTGTATATAGTACTATATCCTGTGTTATTTTTCAAGCTTCTTCATGTATTTGGGTAAATCCGTGATATTTACGATTTCTTGTGCATGAGTATCGTTATTTCTAACTATTATGGTCTTTTCTACAGCTTCCTTTTTACCCATGATAAGTGCATATGGTATTTGAAATTTTTCTACCGCTGAAACCTGCGCCCCTAGGCGATCACGAGCTAGAGACAAGAAGAGGGGGATTTTGGCCTCACGTAGACTTTCGATAATACCTAGACTAAGAAGTTTTGACTCAAACCCAAGCTGTACAAAAGAAGCAAAAGGACGTTTTGTTTTTTTTAAATCTTTTCTCAAATCAGTTTTATTGTTTTTAATTAAAATAGAAATACCTACGCCATGTATCTCCTTTTTACAACCAATTTTCTTTGAAAGACCATCATATCTGACACCTATAGCTAGTACTTTTTGTTTCTTTTTATCTTTATCGTCTACATTGTTGATAGAAAAAATGGTCTCAGTGCAATACTTTTTATTTCCTATAAGTGCATTATTGATTTTATATGGAATACCTAAAGCTTCAAGATATTCAAGTACCTCGCCAAAATGCATTCTACTTGATTCTGATAGGAAATTCATCGAGCGGGGAGCACCTTCATTTATTTTCTTACACTTTTCGTTTTGACATGCCAAAAGTTCAAAAGGATCCTTTTTTAATAATTGTCTGCAGTCTACATGCATATCATTTACATGTTTTCTGTAATAATTCGTTAGGTCTCTAGTAAATCTATTGATTGAGTCTCTATCACCAATACTATTTATTTCAACACAAATATTGTCATACCCCTCTTCCTTGAGTATTGCTCTAGTAGTCTGGATCAATAGAGCCTCGGCAATACTTTTGGAACCACCCATTATTTCCAAATCACAATATCTACTAAAACTCGCACCTCCTTTTTTAATTGAACCCTTAAATGGCTCCTTGAAATAGAACATAACCGGTTGAGTCATGGTGTGCATATTGTTCTCAGTATACATGCGTAGTAGAGCAATCTTTTCTTCTACATGTAGCGGTAGTTTGACTTGTGAGTTTTCATTTTCATCGTCTATAAAATCACCATCAAGTAAACTTTTTGCTTGATCTAGATCTACTTTTTTTATTTCTGGACTTTTGTGTGGTTGGAAACCGTAGTAGACTGGAATCTCACCTACTTTGTCTAGATTTTCGTGGGCTGTGAATTTCTGTTCAGTCAATCCTTTCTTGTTTTTTTGCATAGCCGTAAATTTTATAATTATTATTTATTCTGTTCTGCTATTTCTCCTGGAAATACAGAAATTTTGTTGAAAGGTAATAGTCTTACAAAAGGCTTTCCAACAATAAACTTCATATCAAGCGGTCCCCATGATCTAGAGTCAGCACTCTCTGATCTGTTATCGCCCATTACAAAGTATTCGGTAGCGCCAAGGGTGATGTTGAAGGTCTCGCTGGTCTTGTGTGTCTTTGAAACATAACTATCATCTAGGATAAATCCTCTAGGATTATCTTTGTTTGTTATTTTTACTTTACCAGTATCCACAACAAGTGTTTCTCCTGGAAGACCTATGATTCTTTTTATATAAAATGTCTTGGGATCTCGTGGATATCTAAAAATAACAACATCATTGCGTTTAGGTTCTCCAAAAGTATATGATAGTTGGTCGACTATTATATACTGACCAGTTGCAAACGTTGGATCCATAGACGGACCGCTGACTATAAAGGGTTGAGCAACATATGTTCGTATCGGAACTACTATTATTAGAGCTATAACTGTAAATTTAATTATTTCTTTAAAGAAATTATCTTTAACTTTTTTTTCTGGTAAATTATTTTGAGTAAAATTGGGATTCATTGATACAATTGTATCGTTAATGTTCGTTTGACACAAGATTTTCATGTATGCCATAATGATAAAAAATAAATTTATGGCATATATTATTGTCGGTCTAGGAAATCCGGGTGAAGAATACAAATATACTCGTCACAACACAGGACAAATCATTATCGATCTTCTCAAAGAAGAAGATTTTGCTGCTGACAAAAAAGTAAAACTCATTACTCTAGATACTTTTATGAATAATTCAGGAAAGGGGATTGTAAAGTACGTAAAAAGTGTAAAAGCTGCAGAAAAGCTCGTTGTGATATACGATGATTTCAATTTACCTCTAGGAAAAATACGAATTTCATATAACAGAAGTTCAGGAGGGCATAATGGTGTTGAATCTATAATAAAAGCTCTGAAGACTGAAGCATTTATTCGTATTCGTATCGGAGTGGCACCAGAAACAGCAAAGGGTCTCGCAAAAGTTCCACATGGAGATGAAAAGATTGAGAAATTTATCCTAGGAAAGTTCAAAGATGATGAGATGAAGGAAATAAAAAAGATGGGGAAGGTGGTCGCAGAGCTCGTGCCTGTTTTGGTGAAGGAGGGGAGGGAAAAGGCGATGAGTATTTATAATGCGGGGTAGGATAAGAAGTAAGACGAGAAGATTTATTTGTATTGACATATAGCATTAGATGTGCTATTATGTATAGGGAATGGCTTACATGGTGTAAGTTCAATCCAAGCAAAATAGTAAAAAAAAATTCGTTCTATGAAAACACAGTTCGCTCCCATTTTCCGGGGCATCGGTATTCGCTCATCGGTTCGTACCGTTGAAGCCCTTCGCACTCTGACTGAGCACATTATCAAGCTCATCAGGAACTATCGAGAGGTTGCTGTTGCCTCGGTTAAGTCCGGGTCGATGCGGGTTTATGTTCCCGCCACCCTTGACGACGCGACCTTGGACGGTTTCTTCGGTCAATTGCAAACCATCGTCAGCCAGGGAAACATCAACGGCGAGCCCTGTTACGCGGATCTCGAATCCGGCAACAAGGGCCGCAACGACGATGGGACCGAGCATGGTTCCTTCCTTATCGTCGACCCGATTGAAAGATTGGTTGTCGACCTCGTCGACGACAAAGGCAAGACTATGCTTCGGACTGCTCTCGTGCAGTTTTGGAGTCCTGAGCAGGTGGTTACGCACAAGTAGTCTGTCGCAGCTCCCGGAGTCCCCGGACTCATCTTCACGAAGCACCCCGTCATCGCGACTACGGGTGCTTTTTTCTTTTTATAACAAAGTAAACTAGTACGAAAAGTTCGTGGAAGTTTACTGTGTGAAGAAATAAATATACTTATCCATATAGTTATGAAATTCTGATAAAAATTTCATTTAGATTTTATCAAAATTTTATACGGATTTTATCTCGGTTTGATAGAGTTGATGGATGAGTGAAGGATATAATAAAAAATTTGATGAATGGACTCACTTTAAGGAGATTCTCGATTCAATACCTATAGATATTCCATATTTAGAAAGCGAGATATGGTCAGTGGCTATTGGTGTAAACATAGATATTGAAATTGATGGTAAAGGACAAGATTTTGAAAGACCTGCCATTATAATTAAAACGTTTAGTAGGAAACATGCTTGGATTGTCCCTATTACTCGCGTTCAAGATATCAGAGATGGAATACATGCACCTATTTATCATAAGAAACTTTATATATATTCAGCTGCTGTGATTAGTCAATTACAAAGAACAAGTAATTGCAGATTTCTATACAAAATAGGAGATTTAGAGGGGAAGCAATTAGTCAGGTTAAAGAATTCCATCAAAAAACACTTAGACATAAAATGAAAAAGACCAGGCCCCTGCCCGGTCTTTTTCTATAATGAAATACACGATTACCGAATAGCACTTTGTTCTTAGTAATCTCTGTGACTGTAATACGACAAGTGTATCAGAACACAAACTACTGTCAACTACTTCTTCTCTCCAGTAAATGACAAAGCCATTTTCTGTTCTTTTACATCAAACAAAGTTATTTTGAACTTGTATGAGTTTCCAAGAGCAAGAGTTTTTCGGAGTTTTTCTTCTGAACCAAATTCTGAAATGTGTACAAGTCCAGCGATTCCTTCTTCGATAGAAGCTAGAGCACCGTGCTTGTTGAATTTGATAACTACTCCGTCAACTACTTGATCCTTCTTGTATTTCTTTGAAGCTTCAACCCAAGGATTTTCCTTTAGAGCCTTTAGAGAAAGTGAAACCTTTCCTTCCTTTACTTCGATAACCTTTACTTTTATCTTCTGTCCAACCTTAAATAAGGCTCGTGGATCTTCTACTAGAGACCAATCAATTTCTGATATATGAACTAGACCTTCTAGACCATCTTCTAGTTTTACGAATACTCCGAAATCTACGATACCAGTAACTGTACCATCGACTACATCGTCTACTTTGTACTTACCAACAATTCTCTCTTTATCCTTTGATTCTGGAGTCTTCTCAGAGAAGATTAGTTTACCTTCCTTTGGAATTGCAGAAATAATAGAAACTGAAATCTTTGTTCCTACTAATTTCTTTAGTTCTTCTAGAATCTTGTCCTTGTCACCGTCAGCTACGCGAGGGTAGTGTTCAGTCTTGAGCTGAGATGCTGGAAGAAAACCTGAAATACCTTGCCATTCGATGATAAGTCCTCCCTTGTTTGCTTCGATGATTGGAAGTTCAAGAGTTGTCTTGTTGTTGATAGCGGCTTCTGCTTCAGACCAGATAAGTGCCTGTCGAGCTTCCTTTAGAGATAGTTCGATATAGCCTTCTTTATTATCTGTACTTACAACCTTTGCAGCAACAACGTCACCAATGTTTATTTTCTTGATAACATCTCGAGCTGTAAGATATTCACGTCCAAAAATAATACCAGTTCCGAAAGGAGCTAGGTCGATATAAACAGCTGATTTCTCAATGTTTATAACAGGTCCTTCTACTAAGTCACCTGAAATAGGTGGATTGGCAGAATCGGTCACAATACGACCCATGACACTGTTGTCTACCTCGACTGCCTTTTTAACTTTCTTTTCCTTAACCGGCTTTTCTTCTACTACTTCTACGTCTTTTACTTTTTTAATCATATTTTAAAAGTCTACGATCCGCTTTTTAAACTATTAATAAATAATTGCGGGTTTAACGTAAACAGGGGTTAATAATACGGCTTAAATACTCGACATTCGAATACATAGCCGTGGGGATACTATAGTATAAAAGGGGGGAAAT
>CAYSPX010000001.1:11573-28046 GCA_964433125.1 uncultured Candidatus Saccharibacteria bacterium
ACTCGACATTCGAATACATAGCCGTGGGGATACTATAGTATAAAAGGGGGGAAATGTCGAGGAGAAAATAAAAAAATATCCCGACGCGTGTGACGTCGGGAACTTGGCTCCATAAGGAGTAGGCTTACGCCACTTGGCGACCCCTAGTGCTTTCTCAAAAAGGGATTTTCGTAAACGCCACCGATACAGGGACCGTCGCTGGTGGGTTGTGAGTTCTCGTAGTCTTCCGATTCTCGCCGGGTCTCTTTTAGAAACTTTAGGAGTGCTTTACTGGGTTTTCCAAGAATTACACGAAATGCACCGTGTGGAAGGAGGTTGAACTCCTCGTGTTTCAATGTAGGAACCGGAGTTCTTCTACATTGTATCTTGCCTAGAGCCCTGAGGATCCATTCAGGAGGTTTTTTCTTCATTTCCTCCACCAAGGCAAGTGCTTCGGGATGTGGGTCCCAATTAACCCTCACAGGTTTCTTTTTGATCAATTTCCTCTTCATAATTTAAATAGGTCAAACTGTCAAAGAACCTTCACATCGTTTTCGTTCCAACTTATGGGCCTGATGAAACGCGAAGTGCTGCGGACCTGTGAGACGCGCATCGTCTTCTGATAATCAGACAAATGAGGTGTCAAACGACTCTCTTCCGGAGAGAGTATCCGCGGACCGCCAGGGATTTCGCATGTTTCAGCGAGATGTCCTGCGAGTGTAACGGGGTTGAGTGCTTTTTTCATAAGATGAGCTTTTCATAAAAAGTGTAGCATGATTTTTAATAAAATTGCAATTTATTTTATCTTGTTGTGTGGTGGTGGATTTTATCAGAATTTTATCAAGATTTTATTTGGATTTTATCTCGGTTTGGTAGGATTTATTTATGAATGATAATTCTAATAAAAAATATATAAAAAGATATGATGAGTGGAGCAAAATAAAGAAAACTCTAAATGAAAAAACTTTTCCAAATTCCTTTTTCTTTCTTGAAAGAGAAATTTGGTGGGCCTCTATCGGAGTTAATGTCGGCAATGAAATAGATGGTAAAAATGAAAATTTTGAGAGACCAGTTTTAATTATTAAGAAGTTTAATGAAACAGATTTCATTGGATTACCACTATCAACGAAGAAGAATACGCGCGAAATTTATCATCCAATAATATATCGAAAAAAGCTAAATTACGCTTATTTGAAACAGACTAGATATTACAGTGTGCAAAGACTGCTTAGGTTGATAAGAAGAATGGATGAGGTGGAATTTCTTCTTATCAGAGACAAGATAGTTACAATTTTCAGCTAAAAAACGAAACCCGCCAAATTGGCGGGAATCTCGATGCGACCATATCCGTATGATGTTTTTATTATAGCATTTACTATTTTTCGAAGTCAATTAAATTTACACTTTTGTGGAGCTAGAGGACGGCGAACCCTCTCTCGTAATGTAAAGTTATTTCTAACTGTCACAACCCGCAGTAGAGCCATTTCTGCATTTAGCCCCGCAAAAAAGTAAATTTATATTTTAACAGTTAATCCCTCAACTTAAAATCTGAGGGACGCACAGACCATCCAAACGGATGCTGCGAAGAGTGTAGGTATATTATAGTTTAAGGATTATTAAAGTCAAATAAAAAATACACATAAAAAGCTCCCCCTGACCAAGGGGGAGGAAGGGTTGGATTAAAGATCATTTGGGAGTAGTACTGTTGTTCCTGACCAATCCCATTCTGTTCTGATCCAGAATTCAATGCCAGTACTATTCTTATACTTTGATATTATTTTACTGCCTTCAGTGAGAGCTCGATCATTTGATAGTCGTTCTTCCTCATTTACATCACCCCAATCACCCTGTAGGTGACGATTAAGTGCAATTTCCATAGTCTGGTTTTCTATACTTGCTAGAGCTGATGGTGTTACCACAAGTCTTCCAAGAGAAATTCTTTTCTTTTTCATGATCAATACTTTTTGGTGGTCGTTTAAAAACCACTCTTTTTCTATTCAAGTTACCTCGATGAACTTTTCAAAAAGAGAATAACATGGTTTTTGATAAAATTACAATTTTTTTAGCTTGTTGTGTGATTGAGTCGGAGTATTTTTATTCTCAGGCGTAAATAACACAAAACCTCCCGAAGGAGGCTTGTGAAATTCTTGTCATCAACAATAGTGTCGAATTACAAGTACTTTTATTGAGGCAGTGTAAAATGTATGATAGTTCCTCGATCGGGTTTATTTTCAACCCAAATCTTTCCATCAGCAGCCACAATAATTCCCTTGGTCACATGAAGGCCAAGCCCATAACCATCTGGATGTTTTTGTTGAGCATTGTCACCCCTCGTAAATTTCTCAAAAAGGTGTTCTTTATCCTCGTCTGAAATGCCAGCCCCTTGATCTTCTACTGTTACCTCTACGTATTCTGGTTTAGCTATGGCATGTATAGTGATCACGCTTTTTGGTGGCGAAAATTGACTAGCGTTTGTAACTAACTCAGTAATAACTGCTGGGATTTGCTCAACATCAAATTTGCATAGAAATGGAGATTTCACGTCAATCTTTACCTGTTGTTGTCTCTCATTAACCAAAAACTTTATTTTTTCGATACTGTCACGTATCATAACAGCCAAATCAGATGGAACAGATACGTACTCGAGAGTACCTGACTGAATCTGATCAGCCTTACGCAAAACTTGTAATATATTTTCAAATCGATTTCCTGCCTCAGTAAGATTCTTAATATTAAAATCAAATACTTCAACGACTGCTGGATCAGAAATTGATTCCTTTATTTTACTGAAATTATTATTAGCCCAACGCACAATGGTTAAGGGAGTTCCAAGCTGGTGGAGTGAAAGGCGTAGAAGCTTTGCGCGCTCCTGGTTCAAACTGCGTATAGCATCAGAACGACGCTTCCATACGAAGAAAATAATGTAACCAGCCACGATGAAAGCGACGAGTAGGAGTAGGAGAAAAAGAAATGGGGAGAAAATTCTTTGTGATAAGTTGATATAGCGAGCAATATCAATATCGATTCCAACCACAGCCACCGTCACCCCCGCATCATTCTTAATAGGAGCAAACCCCGACATATATGTACCCCATTGATCAGAATATGGTTCTCGCGTGATAGATGGCGCCGTAAGAGCTTCGGTTAGCTCAGGTGTTTCTGAAATATCATACGGCTCACCAGGAGGAGCTAATTCATCTGATTCATCGATAATACCATCTTTGTTAAGATCAAAAACTGCATATGGGTCAAGGGAGTCAGCATCAGCTACGAATTCAAACATCGACGGATTATCTGTCGGACGGAAGATATAGGCAAAACGAATATCTGGATTGGCCTGTCGCATTGCGATAAGTTGTTGGGTAAGCTTTATATACGCGGGTTTTGTGTAGTCCTCTGCAACATGTATCTGCGCAATGAGAGCTGGATCGAGTCCGGTAGCAGCAATTGTTGCCATGCTATACAGACGCAACTTTTGCTCTTGATCCAAAAACAATTGTCCTCTTTCCATAAACAACCATCCCATGCTGATAGCAAATACAACAACTAATAATCCTGCTGCAATAACCCCCACCGCATTTTTCCACGAATGCATCCTAGTTTTAAAAATCATAAATTAATTATAGTACATTTATGATAAATAGCTATTGGAGGTGGGGAGAGTATTTTTTACTATTTTATCCAAACCCCCACCCAAAAATTCCTCTTATAAGACTGATTATTAAACTTCGTATAATGCGTCTCTTTATCCAAATACAAAGGCTCTCCAAACATCGCATAAGTCGCCAATAAATCTTCCTTACTAAAAACTCTCTCAGTCAAACCAAGATCCGGCATTATATATGTATCTTTTTCAGTTCCTGGATTTGTCTCAAGCAAGTTTTGTGCATTCTTGTCTCCATCTTTACAAAGCGCTCGGAGAAAAAAGTAACCTCCAGGCTTGAGTAGTCGACTTATTTCTTTTAAATATACAGCTCGCTCATTTCCATTTAGTGAATTTGAACTTGTTACGTCGAGGATAATGTCAAAAGACGCATCTGGAAAGGCTAGGGGAGTTCCTATACTTTGTTTTATAAAATTACCCGCAGGTGCAAGCTCTCGTGCATACTTCAAAGCAGTCTCGGATATTTCTATGCCTATTATTTTATTATTCAATCCCTGCTCAGCGATATAAAAACTATTTTTACCATTTCCACATCCTAGGTCGAGTATATTTAAATTATCTAATTCAAGTTTTCTATCTTTTCGGAGGAAACGCACAAAATCACGTAGTGACTGTGCTGGTACACTACTTAGACTCACTAGTTGAGGGTTTCTATATTCCTTTTCCCAGATATTTTCTTGCATTTTTACTTTTTATTTATTTTACTTAACGATAACACGGACTTATAGTATAATGCCATCACTATGATAATTACATATTACGGAGGAGAATTTTTTAAAGTTCAGTTTGGCGATACGACGCTTGCTTTTAATCCCATTTCAAAAGACTCAAAGCTCAAGTCTAGTCGCTTTGGTGCTGATATTGTGCTCTCAACCACATATCATGAGGACTTTAATGGTATAGAGCAGGTCAGTCATGGTGAAAAGACACCTTTCGTAATATCTGGTCCTGGAGAATATGAGGTTAAGGAGGTTTTTATAAAGGGCCTTCCATCTGAATCAAAGCATGGTGTCAAGGAAGGTGGAGCTGATCTAGTAAATACTATATATACAGTTTCTTTGGAAAATATGAACATCTGTTTCCTTGGGGCGATAAATAACTCAGAATTGAAACCAGAAACAGTCGAAGCTCTTGATGAAATAGACATTCTCTTTGTGCCGATAGGAGGTGAGGGTGTGCTTGATCCAGTAAAAGCATATAAGCTCGCTATTTCACTAGAACCAAAGATTATTATCCCTATGCACTTTGGAGAGATTGGTATGAAGGATGCTCTGAAGGTGTTTCTAAAGGAAGCAGGAGAAAATCCAAAGGCAGAAGCCAAGCTCACTTTGAAGAAAAAGGATTTGGAAGGAAAAGAGGGGGATGTGATGTTGCTGGATTCAGTGAATGAGTAGTATAATGTGTGCATGTTAGAACACATAGAAAATATGAAAAGAAAGCCGGAGCATGTTAAAAGAAGATATGCTTTTCTGGTTTCATCTTCTATAACTGCAGTTATATTTTTTGGATGGATGGCTTCATATGGCATAGGTACCTCGCCAGTATTAACTGAGAAAAATTCAAAAGGAGAGTCATCAGTCGAGGCACCTGTCTCATCACTCACAGCTTCTGTTTTTGGAATTTATGAAGACGTAAAAGATATTTTCTTTGGATCAAACAAGGTGGACTATAGTTCAAATATTGAAGTTACAGCGGGGAATAGATAATTAAATAAAAAAATACTAATAATATAGTGTCAATATTAAAATTAACGCGACAAGGTCGGCTAAATTTGCTATAATCTCCCCATAAATTATTAAAAAACGACAAAAACTTTATTAAAAATATGGCTAAAAAAGAACCTGAAATCACACCTGAACCGACACCAAGAGATCCTGCTCTAGGAATTGTTGCACGAAACATCACCACAGAAATGCGTGAGTCATATCTCGACTATGCCATGTCAGTTATTACTATGCGTGCTTTGCCTGACGTTCGTGATGGTCTCAAGCCTGTGCACCGAAGAATTCTTTTTGCTATGCATGAAAAAGGACTTACAGCTTCTGCTAAGTTCCGTAAGTCAGCGGTGGTAGTGGGAGACGTGCTTGGTAACTATCACCCTCACGGTGACGTAGCTGTTTATGATTCTATGGTGGGTATGGCACAGGATTTTAAGATGCGATATCAGCTCATTCAAGGTCAGGGAAACTTCGGTAACATCGACGGAGATCCAGCAGCTGCCATGCGATATACTGAGGCCAAAATGTCACGACCTGCAGCGGAGCTTCTACGAGATATTGAAAAGGATACAGTAGACTTCCGGCCAAACTATGATGGTACTCGTAAGGAGCCTATCGTTCTTCCAACTGCTGTTCCAAACCTTTTACTAAACGGTACTCTAGGTATTGCTGTGGGTATGGCAACAAATATCGCACCTCACAATCTTTCCGAGGTCATTGATGCTACAGTTCACCTTATAGAAAACAAAGAAGCTACAACAGAAGACTTGCTACAGTTTATAAAAGGTCCAGACTTCCCAACAGGAGGTATTATGTACGGTGAAAAGGATATTCAACATGCATACTCAACAGGACGTGGAGGTATTGTTGTTCGAGGAGAGGCAGAAATCGTTGAAGATAAAAAGGGACAGTTTCAGATAATCATTTCTTCTATCCCATACCGAGTTAACAAATCTGAACTTATCATAAAGATTGCTGATCTTGTGCGCGACAAAGCTATAGAAGGTATCAAGGGACTTC
Organism: uncultured Candidatus Saccharibacteria bacterium; assembly: GCA_964433125.1. GTDB lineage: Bacteria > Patescibacteriota > Minisyncoccia > Phycocordibacterales > PALSA-1337 > CAIOGI01. Next base: position 17,955 of record CAYSPX010000001.1, read on the forward strand.
GAGACGAAAGTGATAAAGAGATGAGAATCGTTATTGATTTAAAAAACGGTGCATATCCAGAAAAAGTTCTCAACTATATATATAAACACACTCAACTTGAAGATACTTTCCATGTAAACACAGTTGCTCTAGTAAATGGAGTTCCTCAGACGCTTTCTCTGAAGTCTATTTTGGAAGAATTCTTGATACACAGAGTTGAAGTTATCAAGCGCCGAACAAAGTTTGACCTAACAAAAGCAGAAGATCGAGAACATATTCTTTTGGGACTCAAAAAAGCTCTAGATCATATAGACGAAATCATCACACTTATTCGAGGATCAAAGGATGCTGTGGAAGCACATGCAAACTTGATGAAGAAGTTTAAGTTTTCGGAAAAACAGGCAACTGCGATTCTTGAAATGAGACTTCAGAAGCTCGCTGGCCTAGAAAGAAAGAAAGTTTTGGATGAATTGGCTGAAGTTCAAGAACTTATCGAAAGATTGAAGGAAATTCTTGGTAGTGAAAAGAAAATCCGAGGAATTATCAAGGACGAACTTACAGAAATCAAAGCTAAGTACGGAGATGAGAGACGAACTCGACTTATTAAGCATGGTTTGAAGGATTTCAATCCAGAAGACCTCATTCCAGATGAAGAAAGTGTACTCGTGCTTACAAAGGGAGGATATATCAAGCGTACAAATCCAGACGAATACAAAAAGCAGAAGCGTGGTGGAGTTGGAGTCGTAGATCTAGATACAAAAGAAGAGGACTTCATCACTCATCTTATATCAGCCAATGCTCATAACGATCTCCTATTCTTTACAGACAAGGGTAAGGCTTACCAAATAAAAATGTACGATCTTCCAGAAGGAAAGCGAGCTACTCGAGGAAAGTCAGTGATGAACTTCCTATCTCTTGCAGAAAGTGAAAAGATTACTTCTATTTTACCAATGCCAAAGAACAAAAAAGAAGCAGATGGTCTAGCACTAATGATGGTTACAAAGAACGGCACAGGAAAGAAGAGTTCAGCTACGCACTTCCATGACGTAAGACGATCAGGACTTATTGCTATTACACTCGAAGATGGAGATGAGCTTATGTCAGCAAGTTTTGTTTCAAAGAGTGATACTGTAGTGATCGCTACACGAGATGGTCAGTCTATCCGTTTCGAAGCTGAAGATGTGAGAGAAATGGGAAGAAACGCGGCTGGAGTACGTGTTATCAAACTTTCTAAGGATGATGCAGTCATCAGTGCTGACGTAGTGGCAAAAGATGCTAAAAATCCAAAGCTATTCGTAATGGGTGAGCATGGATATGGAAAGCAAACAAAGCTTGAAGAATATAAAACTCAAAATCGTGGTGGTTCAGGTATCCTTACTATGAATGTTACAGATAAAACAGGTCCACTTATTGCAGCAAAGGTGGTTACAGATGAAATAGAAGAGATGGTTGCAATGTCGAAGAAAAGTCAGGTTATTCGTGTTGATCTCAAAGAAATTCCAACACTTGGACGTTCAACACAGGGTGTTCGTGTGATGAAGCTACGAGATGGGGATTCATTGGCAAGCTTAATTTGTTTGTAATTTCAAAAGAGATAGGATTGTCTTCTCCAAGACTCGGAATTTTTCTGGTGAAAAATTTCCTCTTTCGACACCGTCGTGTCTGCAGAGTCTCGTCGAAATTAAATCCTTCTTTTCGTTTTTCTATATCTAACAAAATATTTATTGAAATAAAAAGACAGACCGCAGAAATTACTCCGCGGTCGTTTGTTTCTATATTTGCCATCCTTCAGGGCTTGATGCCAAGCAGGAGTATGGGTCTCGAGTCCGGAAATGTCAGTGTACTCCTGTACCCGGTGATTCGGTGCTCTTCGCGAGTTAGGATAAAATCAACTGCTGGATCAGTGCTTTGATGAAAGACAAGATATGACGGATCCTCAGGGTTGAATGGTGTTAGAGCCACCATGTTCCGCCTATGAACAGACGTCACGCCTCCCAATAGCGAAGGATTCGTTATTGCCTCTACGGCAATGTGTATAACTTCGAATGTGGATGGAGTGCGAAGTCCGAATTTTCGAAGTATACTTGTTGCCGTACAACGATCCAGTCTGAATTTAGGTGACTCGGGAACTTTGTAGCTAATGACTTGAGCATTAATCTTACTCAGGGTTGATTGCAAGAGTCTTAGTTTGAGCGAGGGTGTTAAGCCTAGATCACAGATTTGTCCGTAGCCGTTGCTAAGTGCAATATTGTACTTGTTAAAAGCCCTAATTCCAGGCATTGAACCTAACTCGAACTCGAGTACTACTTTACAGTCTTCTTTCTTCATTTTCTTTGTGCGGTATCGTTATCGCAATACGGGAGATTTTATTAAGCCGGCTTCTCCATCGGCTATAACGAAGGACTATTACAAAAATACATTACTATATTACTCTATATGTGTCAAAACGAAGATTCACTAATTTGTTTGTAGTGTTTGAGTAGTATAGAAAAGAATTTGATTTCGACGAGACTCTGTAGGCACGACGGTGCCGAAAGAGGAAGTTTCTTAACAAAGAAACTTCCGAGTCTTGAGAAAGTTCTTTTTACTTCTTGATTTACTAAACATTATGATATAATTATTTTACTCTAAACTTTCTTCTATCTAATACAATCTACATTTTTATCGACGCATCAAATCTCTGGGAGGCTCAAAAAGCTAAAGGTAGGTTTTTTGACTACATAAAACTCATAAATTACATAAAAAAGACTTTTAATGGTGAGAATGTGGAAGTTTTCTATTATTCTGCGTATCCAGCTCAAGGGACTAGGACTTATAGTTTGGATGGTAAACATAAGTTTTTTACTTTTCTTAAGAAGGGTCTAGGATTTACAGTTAGAAAAAAGGAATTGAAAAGAATAAATACGATCACTGAAATGGGAGGGATTATAGAAGAAAAAGGTAATATGGATGTTGAAATAGTATTAGATTCTTTGCATTATATGAAAAAATACAATAATGCAGTATTTTTTACTGGTGACTCTGATTTCCTGGCACTTATTACCTATTTAAGGAATGGTAAGAAAAAAGTATATGCCTTTTCTTCAAAAAACAATGTCTCGCAAGAGCTTAGAACTGGTACGGACGGATACTTTGATGTACTTAAAATTGAAGAGGATATATGGGGTAGAGAATTAAAACATAGACCGACGACATCATATAATACCCCATAACGAAAGCCACCCTCCTTGCGGAAGGTGACCCTTGGATGTAATACCCTTAAGGTTTAATAAATAAACCTAAAGACAAAATAAGTGTATATCAAATGTAGTAAAAAAACAATACTAAGGTTATAATAATCACATGTTCTCAGACCCTTTAAAAAATATTGCAGAACTTGGAGTAGACTATGGTATGAAAGTAGTAGACCTCGGCTCTGGATCTGGTTTTTATTCTATTGAAGTTGCAAAAAAGGTTGGCGCCAGTGGCAGAGTCTATTCTGTTGATGTACAAAAAGACTTGCTCGATAAAATAAAAAATGGAGCAAAAACTGCGGGACTTCATAATATTGAAGTAGTTTGGGGCAATATAGAAAAGCTTGGTGGAACAAAGTTACGAGAAGCTGTAGCCGATAGGGTAATACTTTCCAATACACTATTCCAGATTGAAGCAAAGGATAGAGAAAATCTCGCTTTAGAAGTAAAAAGAATATTAAAGTCTGGCGGCAAACTCATGGTGATTGATTGGAATCCAGGTGGAACAATGTCTCCAGAAAACGTGGTAACGCAGGTAATGGCTGAGGGGATGTTTCAGAAGATTGGCTTTACAGTGGAAAAGAACTTTGACGCAGGGGACCATCACTATGGTATTATATTAAAGAAACTATAAAAAAATGAGTAAATTCCAGATAATTTTAACCGCAGTATTTGTAATATGTATTTTGGGTGGTGTAGTCGCTTTTGCTACTTACAAAAACACAAGTGAGTCCAATAAATTACCGCCAATATCCATCTGGGGTACTTTTCCAGCTTCTACTTTTAATACTTTTGTGGGTAAGATAAGTGAGTCCTTACCAAGTCCACTAAACATTACTTATGTAGAGATACCTCAAGCAGAGTTTAGACAAAACCTCATAGAGTCACTTGCAAATGGTCAAGGTCCAGATGCTATCCTAGTTCCACAGACTGATTTATACGGATATTATGACAAAATAGTACAAATTCCAAACAACATACTCCCAACAGCACAGTTTAAGAGTTCATTCGTCAGTCAAGCTGAATTATACCTAACCTCTACAGGAGTTTTGGCTGTACCTTTTGTTATAGATCCTTTAGTTATGTATTGGAATAGGACAATATTTACAAATGCAGGAATAGCAAAACAGCCACAGTATTGGGATGATTTTACAGATGTAAATAAAAAGATAACTACAAAAGATGCCAATTCAAATATCAGAAGAAGCGCAATTGCAATGGGAGAGTTTGTTAATGTAAATAATGCTAGAGAAATACTCAGTGCTCTACTACTACAGTTAGGTAATCCCATCACAGCCTTCGTCGATACTGGTCTGGTTAGTACTATCGGTGATGGTGCATATTCTGGCTCACAGATATCTATTCCAGCTTTAAATTTCTATACACAATTTGCTGATCCTAGAAATGCTCAATATTCATGGAACAGGTCACTTCCACTTTCTAAAAACAGCTTCCTTTCAGGAACTCTTGCAACATATTTTGGTTTTACGTCAGAAATTTCTGATATCCGTGCCAAGAATCCCAACCTAGATTTCGATATCTCACAACTTCCACAAGTAAGAAATGGTGCGATACGCGCTACTTATGGAAATATGTATGGTTTTTCAATTATAAAAAGTTCTACGAGTGTAGGCGACACTTATGCAACTATCAACCTACTCACAGAACCTAGTTCTATGGCCCTTTTAAATCAATACGTGTATTTACCTTCTGTGCGTAGGGAAGTCATAGCCTCTGGTTCTACAGATCCGTACATGACTATATTCCTTGATTCTGCCTTGATATCCAGAGGCTGGATAGATACTAGTGTAGCTAGATCAAGTAATATATTAAAAAATCTAGTCGAGTCTATTACAAGTGGTCGTGTAGATGTATATACTGCACTCAAGCAAGCAAATGATGAAATGGATATATCACTAAAAAGTAAATGAAAAAATACATATTAATCACACTTTTTATATTTAGTTCAATTGTACCGGTTTTGGTTATGGCACAAGGGGCGATTGGTCCGACGACACTAAATTATAGTGGTTTGGTAAAGTGTGACGGCATAGTGGATGAAAACGAACTGGATCGTAAAAATGTCTGTAACTTTGTTGCATTAATGAGTATGGTAAAATCAACTATTAACTGGTTATTCTTGATCACAATACCTATCATGACTGTACTACTTGCATACGCTGGTCTTCTGTATATGACTGGTACTCAGGGAAATATCGGCACAGCAAAGTCTATCTTTCAATCCGCGGCAAAAGGCTTTATAATAATGCTTATAGCGTGGGTGTCGGTGATAACAGTGGTTAACTGGTTTATAACTCCAGAAAATCAAGAGGTAATAAAAACTTTTGTAAATATAAAATAAAATGATTAAGAAAATACTATTACTATCGATACTGTCAGTGTGTGTCCTTGGAATGAATTCAGGTAAAGTTTATGCAATGCCACCGGTTGGAGGAGTAGACACTAGGTCTTCAGTACCAAGTTCAGGTGTTACAGTTAGACCCATCACTCAGACATCAGAAAGACTCGATAACCCAATACAATCAAACGATCTAAGATCACTTCTAGCTTCACTCGTGAACCTTGCAATAGTTCTAGGCACCATAGTTGCTGTATTTATGTTTATCTGGATAGGATTTCAATTTGTTACAGCACAGGGTGATGAAGGTAAAATCAAGGAAGCAAAAGAATGGTTTACTTATGCTGTGATAGGTACCGCAATACTTATCGGCTCCAAGGTTATCCTCGAGGTGATCAAGTCCACACTTATTGATAGTGGTTTGGTGCAGGATGGATTATTTTAATAATAAAAATATGAAAAACAAAATTTATAATGTAAAAATCGGACTATTGGCACTTATTACAACAATTATCCTGCCAGTTATGGTCAATGCTGAAGCTAAGACTTTAAAGGATATTGCAAAACTTATTACAGAATATCTAAACATTGGTCTAATGCTTATTATTAGCTTGGCCGTAGTTGTATTTGTTTGGAATGTATTTAAATACTTCTTTACGGAGGCAGATCGAAAAGAGGCTGGTATGTACGTACTCTATAGTGTTATCGGTTTCTTTATTATATTTTCATTTTGGGGGCTAGTGGCAATAGTTAGAAATTCTTTGCAGTTGGAGGATCAAGCGCCACCGAGTTTTACTAGCGGTATACTTTTTAATAGAGCCACAAATACAAATAATTCTCCTGTTAAGCCTAGTCCAAATGTGTATGGTGGACAGAATCCATAAATTTATAAAAAATATGAAAAAATTTATCCTAATAACCCTTATCTTATTACCAACCCTTACCTTTGCTGGTAGTGAAAAACTGAGTATAAACTTTTATCCTACAGCTAATACTAACTACGGTGTAGGTAGTGGAGAAAGTCTTTCTGATATAAATAGCGTTGCAAGAAAAGCAACTTCTCTCGGTGACTTGTTTGTGGGTATTATGATCTCTCTCTGTGTGTTGTGGATTATCTGGCATACATTTAACTATCTTGTTGCAAAAGGGCCCGAGGAGAAAAGAGAGGGCGGTATGGCTATTTTGTACGGAGTAATAGCACTATTTATCATCTTTTCTATATGGGGTATTGTAAATATTTTCCTTAGCACGTTTAGATTCCAGAATAATAACATGCCATCACTTACAAACCTCAAGCTACCAGATCCAGTTAACCAAATTAGATAGCCTATCCACATATTAGTTTGTTCTAATTTGAGATGGTGGTATAATTTATCTGTTATTATTAAAACAGTTATTAATTTATGAAAAAACTTATAGCATCAATTATTGCATTTTCACCAAGTTTTGCTTTTGCACAAGTTCTTACCGATATTAACGATGTAACCAGTAAGGCAACATCTATTGGTACATTGGTAATCCAGATTATCATTTCTCTTACAGTACTTTATATTATTTTTAATGTATTTAAGTACCTAGTTGCTGGTAGTCCAGAGGGAAGAGCAGAGGGAGGTATGTCTATCCTATACGGAGTAGTTGCTCTCTTTGTTATATTTTCAATTTGGGGATTTGTATATATCCTAAGAAATACATTTAAATTTGGAGGTGATGCAAAGACACCACAGACTGAGATAAACAAAACAAGACTTCCAGATTTGCCAAGAGTTAACTAATACATTCAGTTATTTTATGTTTAATTTACTTAATACCGTAAATGCTCAAAGTCAGAATCAATTGACATTTTCAAAGGTAGTGAGTAATCCGACTGTTAGTGATCTTCTTGTCAAAATTACAGATAACATAATAGCGCCCATACTCGGAGTTATGTTTCTGTATGCATTCGTAGTTTTTGTTTTAGGTGTCTACAACATGATTACTGAAGCGGGGGATTCTGGTGCTAGAGAAAAAGGGCAGCAAAATGTCATGTATGGAGTAATCGGTATGGTAATCATGCTTTCTGCATACGGAATCATCCGTTTGATTGCAGGAACTATAGAAGTTGGTGATCCGTTTCAATAGGATAGATTGGCAAGGTATAGAGAAAAAATATAAAAGAAAAGAGAGACGTGCACCACTCGGTGTGCGTCTCTCTGTTTTGTGTGCTCCACTATTGCGAAGCTGTGAGTGAGTACTTGATTTTTGCCCACTCTCTTTTTGAATCTGACTTCAGTCTAAACCTTACAGAGTCACCGACTCTACTAAAGTCGTTGGATAATTTCTTACCCCTAGCCTCATTTACAGAAATCACAGGGTCATCCCAGGATTCGTGGGTTTCATCGTTCGTGTAGTTACAAACGAACGAGACGTCATCATCTACGGCCCAGGCTCTAAACTTGGCGCCGTTTACTGTAACGTCTCTGAATTTTCTGTCGTTGAACTTAATTACTCCCGACAGTTTTTTTGTGATTATGATTTCATTCACAATCCGATTCGGAGATGGAGTGTCTTTTTCCATCCGCTCTGTAGAACGGTCGGTGTTTTTATAGTAATGTTTTATTTTGAATGCGTAGAAGATTACTACGCAAACTACTACAAAACTAGCAATAATTTTACCAATTTTTTCTGCATTCATTTCTTACCTCCTTTTGATCCTAATCCACCTTCAAGTCCTGTGATATCAAGCTTTTGGATGTTGACAAGGTTCTCCTTACCACCCATGAGGTTCGATATTACTACTGATGCAAGTGTACTATCTCCATCACATGCTGCTTTAATTTCCTTAATTCCAGCTGCTTGTTGTTTTGCAATTTGAACAAATTCAGCTGCCTGTTGTCCACGAAGATCTTTTACAATCGATGAAATGACTAGGTTTTTTGTAAACCTACCCATCTGCCTCTCTTCTGGACAAACCCTATTTTCTCCACCAAATATTTCACCAAGACACTCTTGACTAAATCCGGTAATGTCTTGAGCCTTGAGTGTGCCGTCAACTTGGGCGAATTTACTTTGAATTACACTAGATATGCGCCCCTTAAAAAACTGATCTGCTGCTTTGTCGTCTATCAATAGATATCTCGGCAAATATTTACCAGGAATTGGCGGAAGAGTAACACTCCATGTTACAAAAAACATGAAATTATTAACATCCGGAATTGAAAGTGTTACTAGGCACTCCGTTCCTTTGACCATATTGATGGGTTCCCCAACTATCACTTCGTCAAGATACTTTGCATGAAGTCCAGGAGGAACACCCCTTTGTCCTAGTGGAACAGCTGTTTCATCTACTATACTTGTATCGTTTTTTCTTATATTATCGCTACCTGCCAATATTCTTGTGAGTACACAGGCATAATTACCCTTATTATAAACCCAAAAATATTTGAATAAGAAGATGAGGTAGAAAAGTGTCCAGATTGTGAATCCTAGTAGTAGACTATCTTCCAAATTAAGTTCAATAAGCATCCAGACTATCCCTACAGTTATGATAAGTCCGGCAATATATATCGACAATGAATATGAAATAGGATCTTTCTCCCAGTTCATGTCTTCCGAATTAAGTCTTGCGCTCATAGTAATCTATTTTTTTGTCAAAACATTTTCTACATTTTTATATGTACGAGGTACAATAAGAAGTAGAATATGTGAACTAATTTAGTAAAATATTAGCATATTTTCTATAGATAGTCAATAGTTGAAATATATAAAAGAAAAGGCCTCGCATGAAAGCGAGGCCTGTGTAATTGGTAGAAATTCTATTCTTCCACCTTGGTGAGATCGAAGTTCACTTGGAACTTTTGACCTCTCGACAGAATTCCAACTGATTCCATCGTGATAAACTTTTCCACGAGCAATCCGAGAGTCACCCATTCTGCTTTCTCAGCAGAGGCGATATTGGCATAAATGTGATACTGTCTCACATCCGCCCAGACTGAAACCTTAAATCTCCAGCCTTTGGGTACTACATACCTCACTCCCTTATCCGCAGGAACGAAGTAAGTTTGGGTCTCTGTCTGTTCTCGAAGATGGATCACCTGATCCCAGACAAACCCAGACATATCAGGCCTGTCTGCTTTGTTATTTCCTGTCGTACTGTTCACGATAACGGTCGTGATACCCGTGTTTTTCTCCACCTTGATATTTGGGGAGATTGGCTTTTGGTTATCCTGCAGTGCCTCTGTTGACAGCACCTTAGTCCCAGCCTCAACCTGCTTGGTTAGCAGGTCATTCTGAGCGGTGAGAACCTCGATCAACTTACTGGTCTCGCTATCACCTGAGGACGTGCCATTGAGCCATCCTTTTTTACCGGCAATGGTGTAACCCATGGCCAGCAGAACTATCAGGGCAATTACCCAGATAATTATTAATTCTGGCCGCCATGCGTTTTTTGGCGCAGGCGTTGGGGCCGGTGTCGGCGTTGGCGCAGGCGTTGGGGCCGGTGTCGGCGTTGGCGCAGGCGTTGGGGCCGGTGTCGGCGTTGGCGCA
>CAYSPX010000001.1:28146-45119 GCA_964433125.1 uncultured Candidatus Saccharibacteria bacterium
TGGGGCCGGTGTCGGCGTTGGCGCAGGCGTTGGGGCCGGTGTCGGCGTTGGCGCAGGCGGTAGGGGAATACTCATGTTCGTAGGCTTGTATTCGAATTCAACCGTAGACCAATCGGAGATAGTTGTGCCTTTGATACCACATACGTTGAAGTGGTATCTGCCGTATCCAGATGAGCGGATTTTGTCCCACAGCTCAAATGTTCGAGGCAGCGATACTGTGCTTTTTGTACCAGGCAGGAAATCAGTAATGACATGACCACGGGCGTCACTTACGCATATTTGAAACGAGTCAAACTCACCCGCTTGATTTCTCCAAACCGCTTGCAGGCGGTTGTTGATGCTGAGGTTGGCAGGACCTGGTGTGGCTACTGCCGCATTCGCGGGTAATACTGGTGTTCCTACCACTGTTGCTGGTGTTGTGTTCATTTGATGATCTACTTTCCGCCTTGTTGTTTGATTGTTGAACAAAAATTCCACTTCTGCGAATTCTCCTTGTTTTTTATCGTTATAAACCTTTACAACGAACAAGAACTTATTTTCACCACTCTTTTCTAGACCGGAAATGATATCCGGGTAATCTGAGAGGTCAACATTCAGACCTCTGATTACTTGACAATCGCCAATACTAACGCTTTTATCACTCGGGTTGAAAACACCGAACGCATAAACTTCATAACTACCTTTCCAGCTAATTGTCAGACCTAAAACTTTTAGATCTGTTGGAGCCGGATAAGTCATTGCATCCATAAACTCATTTGGTTGTCAAAATCTCCCCCTATACAATAACCTCACTACACATTCATGTAGAGTGGCTGGGTTTGATGAACTTTGTTTATTAAATAATAGCATACTTTACATATAGTGTCAAGCATAATTTTACCCCTAAAACCCGGCTAAAATCCGCCTTCTTTACACTGAAAACCACTCCAAAAAGAGGCAAAAAACAAATATTTCTGGTAGTATATTGTAATGAATGAAAAGTATACAAAACCATACAATCATCTAGATGTTGAGCCACTAGTTTATTCTGAATGGGAAAAAAGTGGATATTTTAATCCTGATAATTTACCCCCACGTCACAAGGAGCCATATTCTATCGTCCTTCCTCCACCAAATGTGACCGGAACACTTCATATGGGTCATGCGACTATGCTTGCTATAGAGGATATTTTGATAAGGTACAAGAGAATGAGTGGTTTTAAAACTTTATGGCTTCCTGGTACAGATCATGCAGCAATCGCAACTCAGTCAAAAGTTGAAAAGGATTTAATTAAAAAAGAAGGTAAGAGTCGATATGATTTGGGACGTGAGGAATTTTTGAATAGAGTTAAAATATTTGCACAAGAAAGTCACGATACGATAGCAAATCAAGTTCGTAAAATGGGATCTTCAGTTGATTGGTCACGTGAAGCTTTTACTCTTGATGATAAAAGAAACTTTGCAGTACGAACCGCTTTCAAGGAAATGTATGACCTTGGACTTATTTATCGTGGAAATAGAATTATAAATTGGGATCCAAAGGGTCAAACTACAATTTCTGATGATGAGATTGTTCACGAAGAGAGAAAAGCAAAAATGTATACTTTCAAATATTCAAAAGATTTTCCTATTTCTATTGCAACAACTCGTCCAGAAACAAAGGTTGGTGATGTTGCTGTAGCTGTAAATCCAAACGATGCTCGATATAAGGATTATATAAATAAAGTTTATGATGTTGATTTTGCCGGAGTTAAGCTCAATATAAAAGTTGTCGGTGATGATTCTGTTGATGCTGAGTATGGTACAGGTGTTCTCGGAGTAACTCCAGCACACAGCGCTATAGATGCTGAAATTGCAGTTAGACATTCATTACCAACTATTCAAGTTATAAATGAATATGCAAAAATGATGCCAAATACAGGTATCGTTACTGGGCTTAAGGTGTCTGAAGCTCGTGAGAAAATAGTTGAGTGGTTAAAAGAAAATAATTTACTTGAAAAAGAGGAAGAGGTTACTCAGAATGTTTCTACAGCCGAAAGAACTGGAGGAATTGTTGAACCATTACCAAAGCTTCAGTGGTTCATTGCTGTAAATAAAAAGTTTACAAAAAATGGTAAGGAAAGAACTCTGAAAGAAATGATGGTTTCTGTAGTGGAAAATAAAGAAATAAATATTTTACCGGACCGCTTTGAGAAGACATATTTTTCTTGGATAAATAATCTTCGAGATTGGTGTATATCTAGACAGATTTGGTATGGACATAGAATACCTGTTTGGTATAAGGGAGAAGAAGTTTTTGTAGGTGTGTATGCACCCGATGGAGAAGGTTGGACACAAGATGAAGACACTCTAGATACTTGGTTCTCGTCTGGAATTTGGACTTTTTCAACACTTGGATGGCCAGAGGAAACTGCAGATCTCAAACTATATCATCCAACAAACGTTCTTGAGACCGGTTATGATATTATTTTCTTTTGGGTTGCTCGTATGATACTTATGACTGGGTGTTTGCTAGATACTGTACCTTTCAAGAATGTATATTTACATGGACTTGTAAGAACTGCAAAGGGAGAAAAAATGTCTAAGTCAAAGCCCGAAACAAATATTGACCCGCTTGATATGATAGAAAAGTATGGTGCAGATGCTACGAGACTCTCTGTGATAATAGGAAATGCGGCGGGGAATGATTTGAAACTTTCCGAGGATAAGATAAGGGGATACAAACATTTTGCAAATAAACTTTGGAATATTACTCGCTTTGTTCTGACTTCCGCTGAAGGTGAAGTGATTGAAAAAGGTTTTGATAAGTGGAGTGAGAGCGATTTAAAATTAAATGAAGAAGTAAATAAAATGATTGCCGAAATTACCGGCGATATTGATAATTTCAGATTGTACCTTGCTGCTGAGAAACTTTATCACTATACATGGCATCGTTTTGCAGATGAGATTCTAGAAGAGAGTAAAAAAGTTTTGAAAGAGGGAAGTGTAGATGAGATAAAATCTAGAAAACAGTTCTTATTACACACTCTCTCAAAACTACTACGCGCTTTGCATCCATTTATCCCTTATGTAACAGAAGAGATTTGGAAAGATATGCCAGTTAGTGATAAAAAAATGATTATGATAGAAGAGTGGCCGGTTTAGTTGGTAGAAATAAATAAATAAAAAAAGCGACCGTACCCCTCGGAAGGGGATGCGGTCACTTGTGCTCGCGGGGGAGCTTTAAGCAAACATTGGCGTTTGAGGTTCACCGTACACCCATTGCGGTCGCTTCACTTGCTCTTGGTGTGGCGCCTTGGGTAGCGGACAGAACCGAGTGAGGTTTTTGAGGAATCTCTCCTTGAAGTCGTTCAACTCACCTTCTGCATCAATGTGTTCGTGATCGATGCGATGATCCATAAGGGACTGGAGGACGCCTGGAAGGTTATCTTCGTACGTCTGCAGTCTCTCTACAACTTTTTCGTTATCCAGACGATTCGCTCGATCGCCGTGTTCGAGAGCATAAGCAAGTCGCTTGAGGCAGCTCCTACGGCTAACTTCAAAGATGAAGCAAAGTGAATGTTCTCCGAGAATCCCACTCTTCACCAGAAGGTCGATCTGTTTGTCTTTCCGGCCGTGTCCATCGATATAGGATCGACGATAGCCCTGTTTTTTACCAAGGTCATACTTTCGCATGGAAAGTGCGTGAGCCGTTTGGTCGTCAATCAACTTACCGTTTGCCACCAACTGAGCCATTTGCGGATTGGTTTTAATTTCCTCGTTGATTTCGTCACCCACGGTGACAATATGGAAACCTTCTTTGATATTGTTTCCATCGTCATAGGCTCCATAGGTTTGCGAGAGGAATTTGCCCAGTTGACCTTTAAATCCAAAGGGCGGGCCAATGACAACGATGTTGAGTTCGCGTCCGAATCGATCATTAATAAGAGATTTCGGCATAACTGAGTTATTGATTTACATAGTTCGGCTCTAATTCTTTTCATTGAAAACGAGAAGAACAGCCAAAGAATAATATACAACATAAAAAGACCAAAAGCAATTATCGCTATACACAGCCGTCATATGAAATTATTTTTTAATTTATCCACAGACAAGTACTGATTTTATCAGAATTTTATTAAAACTTTATTTGGATTTTATCTCCATTTGTTATTCTTTGTGCATGAAAGAAAAGTTATATGAAATTATAAATAATGAAAGGATGTTGCACGACATACAGTCTATTGTTGAACTTGTAGACTCACTCATCATGTTTGCATATTATAAGAACTCATCCGACATACACATAGATCCAACTCCCGAGGGTGTAGTTATTCGCTTTCGTATGGACGGAGTTCTGACATATATGGATACCATCAGAGATACATCACATGAAGAACTTATCGCACGTATAAAGGTTCTCTCGGGTCTTCGTACAGATATTCATTTCGTGCCCCAGGATGGAAGGTTTAAGTTTGGCTACGACACTGTGGACTGTGACGTAAGAGTTTCTATCATTCCTACACACTATGGTGAAAACGCAGTTATGCGACTATTGCGAACTGGTAGTGAGATCCCAACTCTTGGAAACTTGGGCTTTTCAGAGCATGACGTCAGTAGAATAGTTAGTCAGCTATCTGGACATCAAGGAATGATACTTGTCACCGGACCTACAGGCTCTGGAAAGACTTCGACTCTATATACAATTCTTTCATCTTTATCTACAGATAAAAATTCCATCATCACCCTCGAGGACCCTATTGAGTATGCTATTGCAGGCGTTAGGCAAATACAAATCCACTCAAGACATGGGATAACTTTTGCAAATGGACTTCGTTCGGTGGTGAGACAAGATCCTGACATAATAATGGTGGGAGAGATACGTGATAGAGAAACTGCGCAAATAGCTACAAACGTATCTTTGACTGGACACTTATTACTCTCCACCCTTCATACCAACTCCGCCCTAGGTGCTATCCCTAGGCTTATAGATATGGGTATAGATCCATATTTAGTCGCATCAACACTCTCACTTGTCATTGCCCAGAGACTTGTGAGAAGGATTTGTCAAAATTGTAAAGGGGCTGGTTGCGGAGCTTGCGGAAGTTTAGGTTTCAAAGGTCGAATAGTCGTCGCAGAAACTCTCATTATAGATGAAGAATGCCGGAGATATATCATGGCAAGAAATTCTATAGATGATATTGGTCGATATGCTAGAAGTAAGGGGATGATGACGATGTATGAGGATGGTTTGGAGAAAGTTGAAAAGGGACTAACAACCCAAGCAGAAGTTTCTAGAATATTACACGAATAATAAATGAAATATGTAAAAAATATACTAAAACTAAATAATAAAATAAATACAAAGGCTTTTGGTTTATCTGAACAAATATTCTTTTCTCAAAGACTTTCTCTTTTACTCGACTCTGGTATTTCTATGGTCGAAGCATTAAAAATGATGGAGAATATTGAAAACTCTAGTCATAGAAAAGTTATATATCAGAGTTTAATTAAGGATATCGAAGCTGGGATTACCCTTAGTCGAAGTATTTCTGGAATTAAACTCAATATTAATGATTTACTTTTTTCTTTAATACAAAACGGGGAAATGAATGGTCGGCTACCCGAGACATTGCTCCAAGCACACAGTTATCTGGAAAAGAAGGATGAAATGAAAAAGAAAATAATTAGTTCACTCATATACCCAGGCTTCATAGTGATTGCTACTATTTGTATGACACTGTTCCTAATTCTTTATATTTTTCCCAAGATTATTCCATTACTTGAAAGTTTAAATATTAAACTTCCCCTCATGACGCAGATAGTTCAGTGGCTGTATTACACTATGACTGCATACGGATTGTGGATGTTGCTTGGGGTTGTAATCATTTTTATTATTTCCAGACTCATCCTGCAAAAAAGCTACTTCTTGAGGTATAAATTTCACTCACTAATATTGATAACTCCTGTTATTGGTAAATATTTCAAAATATACACCTTGTCGACGATATGTACTATTGGAGAAATGCTACTATCGTCCGGTAAAGGTATTCCAGAAGTTATAGCATTCGCGCGGGATTCATCAAAGAATGAAGTTTATAAAAAGATATTTATGGAAATATATAATGATTCAATGCACGGTGTTTCTCTAACAACTTCGCTAAAGAAAAACTACAAATTATTTCCTCCGATCCTTCTAGATATGATTGCTATAGGAGAAAGAACGGGGAACTTGGGCCTCATGTTGAACCATAGTTCTAGGATATTTGAGCAAGAGATAAATAATGTTTTGAAGAGATTCTCCACTTTGATAGAGCCAATATTGATGATATTTATGGGTTTGGTGGTTGGTTCTGTGGCATTATCAATTATCCTGCCTGTATATGAAATTACAAATCATCTATCAAAATAGAATAAATAGCAAAAGTTGTAAAAGTAATAATCATGGGGGGTTTATAATGATAGAAATACTTTTGGCTTTTTCACTTTTTACAATTCTCACTATTTCTACTTTTACTCTTTCTTTATCTATGCAATCTCTGCGAGAATGGTCGATAAAGGAATTGGATAAAATGAAAGTAATGGTAAGGAATATGGACAGTGGAGTTTATGAAAAAACATATAAATATGGAAATGATACACAAATATTTTCAAATAGTTTGTTTACATTATCCAAGTCTGACTACGATAATGCATGGGGTAGAAATACATGTCATCCTAGATTGAGTTATAATCTAGAAAAAATAAAATACTATACAAATGGTGTAGACATTGGATACTCAAATCCAAGTACAGATCTAGAAGCGCGAAATGGTTATGTATATCTAACCACGGATTCGACAATTTCATCTAGTCCAGATTTTTATATTATAAATATAAGGGATCCTGAAAATCCTCTTATACTATCATCACTAAACACTGGACCAGGATTATCAGCGATAGAAGTTGCTGGACCATATGTCTTTGTTGCTAGAGCGAGTACTGTCAGTCAATTACAAATCATAGATATACATGATAGGACCAATCCCATAGTTATTTCTGAATTAAAATTACCTTTACCCACATCAAGTACAACCGCTCCTTTTGCTACTTCCATCTTTTACCACAAAGGCTATGTATATCTTGGTACTACAAAGTGGAATGGCGCAGAGTTTTCAGTTATTAATGTCGATGATGTTCGCGCACCGATAGTGGTTGGGCAATTTGAAACAGGAACACTAATAAATGATATTTATGTCAGAGACGACATTGTATTTCTTGCAACATCAGATGAAAAGCAAGTCAGAGTACTTAATATTAGTGACACTAGCAATCCAACATTGATCAATTCCTTCTCACCATCAGGGTGGCAAACACAAGAAGGTAAGACAATTGAATATTTTGAAGGTGGATATAGTCTGGGTAGAACTGTGGGAGGTTTTAATGTACTTACAAATTATGAAATCTATAGTTTTATCACTTCAGATGAGGATGGGTCAATAAATTTTGATAATAATATTCGCAAGGATATTCCAGGTGGCGTATATGGGATACTATTTCGCCCAGAAATGATAATCATATTGACTCATATGTTAAATAAAGAACTACAGATATTTAATTCTACCCTAAGTACTAAGTTATTAGAGATTCCACTAGAGTCCCAACCTGTAAGAATGGCTTGTGATGGTACAAACTTAGTTTTTGCTACAGGTGATAGTAGAGCAATAACAATTCTAAAATTAAATGAATAAAGGATTTTCACTTATTGAAATAGTTGTTTATATTAGCTTACTTTCCATTCTAATGATTGGTGTATTTTCTTCTATACTTTCATCAATATATTTGAAAGTAAAAAGGCCGGTATTTAGTGAATATAATTATCAGATATTAATTAGTAGTTTCCATGAATAATTTAAATTATAAAAAAATAAATAGAGGACATGGTGGGTTTGTTGCTCTGACACTAGTTATCATTATTTCCAGTTTATTGATGGCCGTTGTATATATGGAGTCTATCGAGTCTGCACAATATTTCGATGCGACTAGACTAAAAAAATATAGATTAATGAATCACTACAATGCTTTGAGTTGTATAGATCAGGCTATTTTAAACATTTCACATGATTATTTTTTTGAATTAACGAGTCCTGTGGAGATAGCTGAGTTCAATTGTACTATAGATTCAATCACTCGAGAAAATAATACTAGAATAATTAAAGCATATGGAAATTACCTAGGTATACGGGTAGATAGAGAAGTGAGAATTACAGTAAATGACGATGGAATAAAATTCTAATAAAAAATTGATGAAAAACTGATAAAAATTTCATTAAGATTTTATCAAAACTTTATATGGATTTTATCGACTATTCGTATAATAAAGATTATTAATAATTAAAATAAAAATAATATGAATATAAATAAAATCAAGGACAATAAAGAAAAAAGAACAATATATAGTATAAAAAGGGGGTTCACACTGATAGAGATTCTGGTGGTGATCGGTATTATTGCAGTGCTATCGGCCGTTGTGTTGGTAGCTATAAACCCCGCTAGACAATTCAAACTTGCTCGTGATTCACAAAGAGTTAGTAATATAACCGCAATACTAAATGCTGTCGGACAAAACACCTCTGAACATAAAGGAGTCTTTGATTGTGCGGTTTCGCTACCTAGTACAGCAAAAGTGATATCTAGTGCAGATGATGGAGTCGATATTGCTAGTTGCTTATCTCCAGTTTATATTTCTTCACTTCCATATGATCCTAGTAAAACAGGTGCTAAGTTTTTATCTATAACTGATTACAATACTGAGTACACCATAGTTCAAGAAGCAGATGGAAGAATCAAAGTGGGCGCTGTAGGTGAGATTACTCCAGACATCTCGATGACAAGATGATAGGTATTATGTCAAATATACGATATAATTATATGAATGAATCGTATTAAATACCTATTACTATTTAGTTTATTTACTATTATTATTGCCTTGATAATCAGGGATATAGATAATAGGGGTAATGTTGGTATAGAGCAAAAAGCTCAGGACCCTGAGCTTTTTGCTCCGCAGCCAAGTAGTTTGGTTAACGGGGTTAAGATGATTGAAGAAGGAGATGTTTTGATTGATGATCAAGAAAAGCCCATCATAAAACCAACTCCTCAACCAAAGGTTATTGTGAAGCCATATATTACAGCCGAGTCATACTTGGTTGGAAATCTTAAGACTGGTGAAGTTTATTTACAACTCAATCCCGATAAGGTGGCTCCTATTGCATCTGTGAGTAAATTATATACTGCTCTAGTAGTCAGTCATTTGTTTGATCAGGATAAAGAAATAGTTATAAGCGAAACAGCACTTAATGCATACGGAGAATCTGGGGGATTGGTGCTTGATGAAAAGTTTATGCCAAAAGAATTACTCTATGCTTTATTGCTTGTATCTAGTAATGATGCTGCAGAAGCTTTTGCTGAATCCTTTGGTTCTACTCAGTTCATGTCAAATATGAACGGCTTTGCGCAGGAAATAGGTATGCATAATACTTACTTTAAGGATCCGTCTGGGCTCAGTCCACATAATGTTTCCAATGCAAATGATTTATTTGCATTGTCAAAGTATCTATATACATCTGAAAGAGAAATACTCAATATATCCAAAACTCCAAGTATAGATATAGCAACCACTACATCTCATGGATCACATTATTATAAAAATATAAATCCATTTACGGTTTATTCTTATTTTTCTGGAGGTAAAACCGGTAGAACAGTCGAAGCAAAGGAAGCAATGGTCTCAATTTTCGACCAGACCGTAGACGGTATAACGTATCCAATAGCAGTGATTATCTTGAGATCAGATTTGGGTGAAAGAGAAATGAATACAGAGAAACTTTTAGGTCTTTTTATAGATAAGGTTTCAGTAAAATAGGTCGGTATAACTTGCTTACATATTCACGTAGCATCCTATTTGTACTAAACTTGTCTAATATTAATTTTCTAGATTTCACCATTCTTTCGTTCCATGAACTTTTATCATTGTAAAATTCTGGAAGTACCTTTTCTTCTAAAATATCTAAAATATTTTTTGTTATATCACCATCTTCGTTTATCAACCACCCAAAATCAGAAATATTTACTTCATTGACCCATCCATCATTTGTTGAAAGTGGAAGTACACTGTTCAAACAAGCTTTCATGCCACTAGTTCCACAGGCCTCACGCCCTACTATGGGCGTATTGAGCCATACATCAGAACCAGATACCATTATTTTTGCAATATCTGCATCATAGTTTGGTATAAAGGAGATAATATCCTTGAGCTCACCATTCATTTGCTTATACAATTCATTTACAAAAATATTCTCATTTATATATGTTGTATTTAGTGCACTTGAAAATACAATTTGGACTTTGAGTTTTTTTAGCCTTGCAATATCACCGAGTATTGCAAGTGGTCTTTTGTATTCTACAAATCTTCTTGCCCAACCAATGATTATCACGTTCTCATCCAATCTTTTTCCACCTGTTTTTTCTACCAATTCTATCAGTTTCTTTTTTTGCTCCTTATGACTGTAGTACTTAGCTGTATCCCATCTATTTAAATATATTCCATTTGTAATTGATTCAATATCATATCCATTCCAGATTTCTCTAGCTTTTTCTCTGTGTATTTGACTGACCGCATTTACTTTACATGAAATGTTTAAAGCCAATTTTGTCATATTAAACATAGAAGTTTCTGTGTCCATGCCTAGATTTAATAATTTATCCACTCTAACATTTAACTCCTTTGCTATTGGATTTAAAACAGACTTCATCATATTTACTTCATACATCTCCTGACCAGCGGATACTAGGGTATGATTTGTAAATACTACATGCCTCCTAGCACACTTCACTGCCTCGTCAAAGCTTCTACCATTTACAAGCATCTCCTTTTTAATTAATTCAAAAGCCATAAAAGATGAATGACCTTCGTTTAGGTGGTACACAGATGGGTTAATCTTGAAAAGTTCGAGTAACTTCATACCTCCAATACCAAGCACTAACTCCTGTATCATTCTTTCATATCTATTTTCAACGTATAAACTATCACATATAGATCTATCCGCAGGATTATTTTTTATAGTATCGGTATCAAGTAAATATAAAACTAGATTTGATTTTTCCCATTTCCAAACTTTTGCGTAAATTATTCTATCGTTTAGTGAAAGAGCCAATTCTATTTCATTACCTTTCAAATCCTTTGCAATCTGTAAGCCCAAGTCTGTAGGATCGGTTCTTTTATTATTTTTATCTACACCATGCTCGTCATTTCTATGGTAGTACAAACCAAACGCTATTGTGTGCAAGCCAGCATCAATTATTTCATTTATATAGTCTCCTGAAAGTATTCCCAGACCCCCAGCGTAGAGTGGTGGATGATCAAAAAGGGCATACTCAGCACAGAAGTATGCTACAGGTCTATTTTTAAATTCTTTATATTGATCTTTCATTAAATATATTTTCTTTGTCTAAGATCCTCTTTGTTCTGGTTGCCCACCCCTGATTGCTCTATATTTATCTTTGTATTTCTCTATCTCTTTTTCTACTACTTCATTTGATATCTCTAATCTTAACAAATCTATTGCACTTACGGTATCGTAGATATCCAGTTTATTTTCAAGTTTAAAAATTGCATCTCGCCACAATATAGCTTTTTCATATTCTTTGGCCTCACTTGCCTTATCTTCTTGTTCTTTTATCAAATTTAAAATTGCCTCATATACTCCAACCTCAGCTCCTCCAACACCAACAGTTCTGTCTTTGAAGGGGATTCGTAGTATGTTGTTTTGACTTATCATCATTTCGTGAATTTTGCCTGTTCTGTGCCATTCGAAAGCCGTAGAAACTATATTTTCATAAAGTTTACTTGCAATACTTAAGTCAGCGGCATCTATATTTGGTAAGGTTCGCAGAGTATCCAATAATCTAAAAGCTCCATCCTCTATCATCTCCACACTCCACCAAGGCTTTGCTGAAGCCCACCATAGATGATCACTTGCTAGAGCTCTATCCATTTTGGATCTAACGTTATCATAATAACTTTCTGATTTTTTTAATTTTATTACATTTGAAAGTGTAAGATTGATAAGATCCCACTGCCACTTGTGTATAATATTTTCTGGATCATGCCATGATAGAAATTGAATACCCAGATCAATATCTTGTTTGCTACTTGCCCATGTAGATTTTACCGGAGATACTTCTACAGTATCGGTATAATGATCAAAAAGTTCAGATATTGTAACTAGATTAAATCTTGGGTCTCTAAAAATTTCAAAAAGTAATTTTTCAAGTCCAGGTCTGTGGTGTCCAAATGTCTCCCCATCCATAGCAGTTATTAAATATCTACCCGATGCCATATCATCTCTTATTGCATCTATTAAACTATCGCTAGTTCTAACTACCGCACTCATGATGAGATTACTGATCCTTCTTTCTCTAAAGAAAAGTTTCAAGTTACTATTTTTTCTTTTATATAATTTTGTATAGTCTACTTTATTTACTTCACCATGAGCAGTTATTTCATCCAGTATCATCCATTTAAATCCTAATTCCTCCACAACATCCGCTACATCATCGCTATATCCCATTTCAGGTGAGAAAAATCCAGTTGGCTTGTATGCCTCGCCCAAATATTTCTTATTTGTCTCGTCATTTAGTTTGATCTGTCTAATCACCTCATCTCTAGGTAATAGTGGAAGAAAGGCGTGAAATTTGGCTGATCCTGTAAATTCGATTTGACCAGTATTTCCAAGTTCCTTTAATAAATCAATAAGGTCACGATATCCATGCTCATGGAAAAGTTCTACAAGTGAAGCATTAATATTAAGAGTTATTCTTGCTTTCGAATCTTTTTTTATTTCATTTAAAAGTGGCCTGTAGCACTCTGCAACTACAGCACCAAGTATTTTCTTTTGTTGATTTGCTGGTTGGTATATATGTAAAAAATTTGCCCAATACATATAATATTTATTATTCTTTAGACTCTATATTAAAGTTGACTGCTTTTTTGAATAACTCTATATATTCGACCGCTGACTTTTTCCAAGAAAAATTTGCCGACATTGCTCGTTTTTGCATAGCTTTCCAATTGTCTTTGTACTTGTATGTTTCGATAGCTTCAACCATAGCTCCATATAGTGCAAAGTTATTGTATTTTTCAAAAACGAAACCAGTTCCAGTTTTTTCTTTTGGTGAGTATTTTTCTACACTATCTGCTAGACCACCCGTCTTGCGCACTAGTGGGATTGCTCCGTATCTCATCGCTTCCATTTGTGTAAGTCCAGACGGTTCAAAACGAGAGGGGATGAGTATAACATCTGCACCAGCATATATAGTGTGTGGAAGTGCTCTGTCAAAAGATAGGTGTGTAGAAACTTGAGGATATTTTTTATCTAATTCTCCAAAATAAGTTAGAAATCTAGAATCCCCAGTACCAAGCACTATGAGTTGAAATTCATAGTTTTCTAGAAGTGGTTCTATCATATTTATAATTAGATCTAAACCTTTTTGTTCACTAAGTCTGGAAACAATTGCAAAAATTGGTACATCCGTATCTTCTTTTAAATTAAATTTCTTCTGCAGGAAAGTTTTATTTTTTATTCTATCTGCAATACATCTTGCGGAATACTTATACTCAACATGTGGGTTTGTTGCTGGATCGTTATTTATATAATCTATACCATTTAAAATTCCAAAGACTCTAGAACGTCGTTCTTGTAGAATTGCATCAAGTAGTTCACCATACTCTGGTGTTGTGATTTCTCTGGCATAGTTTGGAGAAACTGTATTTATAACATCAGCATAGCGTATTCCTCTACGCATAAAACTTGTTTTGAATAGTCGAGGATCTGAAACAGATGGAATATTTGACTGACCGTCATCGTAATCTAGCTCATTTATATGTCGATGATCAAACATCCCTTGATAACAAAGGTTGTGGATCGAGAAAACCGTAGCAATTTTGGAAATCACTGGATCACCAGAGTATTCTGTTTTGACTAAGTTTGGTAAAAGTCCTCCTTGCCAGTCGGATGCAACTATCACATCGGGCGTCCATTTATCTGTATTTGCTCTCACAAACTCAAGAGCTCCTCTACACATAACAGCCCATCGAGCAGCATCATCATCATAACCGTATACACTTCCTCTTTGTTCAAAAAACTCCTGATTTTCTAGAAAATAGTTTTTAATCTCATCGTCCTTTTCACCTTCTATTACTTTTATATTACAAATTATTTTTCTCTCAGTTCCACTAGGTATATCTAGACCATCTATGTGACTGTCAAACTTATACTTATCAGATGGAATAGATGCGTACTTTGGTATCAAGACGCGTGCATCATGTCCAATCTCCCTAAGCGCTTTGGGTAGAGCATACATTACTTCACCTAAACCACCTATTTTAACGTATGGAGCTGCTTCAGTAGCTACAAAAAGGATCTTTAATCCCTTTTTCTTACCTATAAAACTCATGAGTGGTAGTTTGGGAGTCATTACATTATTCTATCATACTAAGTCAACCTCAGGTACATTTTTGTACGAAGGATTTTTGATAAAAGATGGCTCGCCGTTTATATCAATTACGTAATATGCAAAACCTCGCATCGCTCTAACTGATTCATAATCTGCATGGTCAGGAAGACTTACAGGATCTTTTTCATCAAAATTAACCGGACTGTTGTCAGAAGTTACAAGCCAAATGTTTCCAGTATTGAGTATCAGGTGACCGGTATTTTTTGGAATATGTACTATGTCGCCAGTCTTCACCCTAATTGCTTTAAAAAAACTTACACTTGCATCTACTATCGGACTTTGTAAAAGTATAATCCCACTGCCTGCAAGAATCGTATAATCTTCCTCTAAGTCTCCGACGTGATAATGTCCATAAGCCTTTATATATTCACCATCAACTGTACCAGATTCCCAGACAGTAATATTTTTTTTATCAATACCGCCGCGTATCATATAGTAGTGAACATCTGGGCCTACTGAATCCGGATTCATTAGTACCTCCTTCATCTTTTCATGACCTCGTTCTGCAAATGCTTTTATCATATATTTTTATTATTAAGTATATCCCCAATTATATTTTTTGTATCTTCTGGATTCTTTACTGCATGAACTTTAATACCTGTTTTTATGACAGGGTGGTCATTACCACCTTCAAAGAGTGAATCCCCAACATAGACCATTTCTGATATAGGAACCTTTATATATTCTACCATTTTTTGTATACCATAAGCTTTGTCTTTTCCTTTTTCAGTTATGTCGATAGATGTCGTACCCGCAACTTTAATCTCAAAATCAGGTATTATTTTATCCAATCTAGACTTAATATCTAACCTAATTTTCTGATCAGGATCCCATTTTACTTTTTCATCTATATCAGCATCTTGTCCTAGACCAGAAAAGGTCAGAGAAGACTCCTTGTCCTCGATCAATTGGCCTTTTATATTACTTTTATCAAAATTTATCTCACTGAGTACATTTGAGACCGCATCCATTATTTTTATTTTATCTTTTTTTGACAAGACATCTTGATATATCATAGCCCACTTTCCTTCATTTTTAAGCCAAGAATAGTAAGCTGTTCCACCAGAAGGGAATATGTGTAGATTGGAAAGATTTGCTTCCATTGAAAGATAAAAAAGTAATTCTTTTTCTAATTGTTTAAAACTACCACCGGATATGACTGCAACCTTCTTTTTTTCTAAAAGTTTACGAAGAAGTTCAGACATTTCCTCGTCTATCGCAGTCTTGCTTATCGCAAGTGTATTGTCTAGATCAAATACTATTAGTTTTATTGATTCCATTTGTATTATTATATTATATAGCTCATAAATACCATACTATGGACAAAATACGTATAATGTGTTAGGGTATTCAACGGACAAATCAGGCGCTATGTTTGGTGTGTGATCGATGTCCCTTGTAATGCGGTGTCGGTAGTTAGAAGTTATGAATAAAGCGAAACTTATGTTCGCCATGTTGATGGCGGCATTCTCTGCAATCTTCTCGGGCCTTACGGCTCGGGGTCAGAGTGTGGAGGCCAACATCACTCCCATTTTCGTGGGTGGTGGCCAGTACGTCGAGGGGTGGAGATCCACCTTCTGGTATGACCAGTGGATTACTGGTGAGGTGGGCCTGAGGATCGTGACGGAGACTCAATCCTCCGTTCACAGTGGAGACATTTACAGTGTGCCCACGGGGGTTCAGTGGCGACTGGAGTATTCGGTTGACTCGTCATGGTTGGCGGTCGCCAACTACCAAGTCAAACTTCTCATCGACCAAGACCCCTCCCAAGGTGAGAGGTTTCAGGTGGTGGCTCCATTCACATCGTGGGCGAATTTCTATGGAAATTTCGATACTTCCATGGGTGGAGGGGAGTTGGGAACTTTTTACCCACTCGCGTACAATCACACCATCGTCCAGCAGTCGCTGGATATGGGCGTGAATGTGACACTCAACGCCACATACACCTACAGGGTCTTGGTGTATGACCAGGAGGGTGTCAATCTTCTTGCCTCTCCGGCGATTCAAGTCGTCGTTGGACTCGGCGGACTCCCTCCTGATGTGGTTTTGTACCCCCTCGTCGACGTCAATGGTGCCAAGGCTGGCACCACGTCCATCACTAATTATGTGATTCCTGGGGGAACCTTGACCCTCCAGGACAAGGTGAATGCACTTCGCGTGCGGTACGCGAATGATAACAAGAAGTGCAGGGCTACGATTGCCGCCCTTGCCGACGCGGAATACAAGGCAGTCCCGAAGCGCATCACCTGGGATCAGCGTGATCAGATGAAACAACAAGCATCCGTCCTTCCATAACAGGATGTGATGCTACAAGCCCCGCGGGTGTTTTACACCTCGCGGGGCCTTTTTATTACCTCATATCTCACTAAACTTGCTTCAGAAATTCATTTACGTCCGCAATAGACTTTAGGGGAAGGGAGATGTAGAAAGTGGTACCTTTTTTATCATTTGATTCGAAG
>CAYSPX010000001.1:45219-47234 GCA_964433125.1 uncultured Candidatus Saccharibacteria bacterium
TCATTTCCATAATCAAGCTTAATTTCATCAGTTACGACAATCCCATCTTTTTCTACTCCTATTTTATATTTTTCTACTACTTCACGTATCATTTCTTCTACTTTATCTAGAGTAATCCATGATAGGGAGATGTTTATTTTTCCAATATCAAGCATACTTGTATCTAAAAGATTAACCGTATGCATAACAGTAGTGTGTATGGATTTAATTATTCCATCGAGCATCTTTTTATCAACATCACTCAGAGCTTTTTCATATTCCTTTAAAATATAACCTATTGCCCAACTAGTAGATGTTAAAGAAGTTCTCATTTCGTGAGTTATGAGAGCTACGGTTTCGTTACGTTGCACAAGCTCAGTTTTGGACAGTCTATATTGTCTATAGAAAAGTATGATAATTGAAGTTAATAAACCAATTATTGCTAGTAACATTGTACATACAAACTCAGGATTACTAGCGATAAAAGGTATATCGAGAGTAAGTATAATAATATCAATAACAACACCACTTACAATTCCTAGAGATATAAAAACTATTTTCTCAACTAATTCAGACATTTTTAATGTTTATGCTTGTGTTTTCTTTGCAATGAAAAGTGAAGCAAGAATAATGACAGGTGCTAAGAAACCTACTACAGCACTCAAAAGCATTTGTCCTGAAATCATAGCTCCCCCTGCAACTACACAGCAACTTACAACACCAGCACTACTTCCATATGCCTTTATCTTTAACCACTTTTCAACTGTCTTTAGTGCAATAACCAGCATAAATCCTCCAACAATAATACCGTTAACCACCATGTCATACCACAAAGTGAAACTCATTAGATCCATTTGTCTCTCTTCTGTTTGCATAAACCAATAAAATACTCCAAGCACAACTACTAGTGAAAGTAAGAATAGAGACTGTCGTGTACCTTTTGAAAATGAACTGAAAGGGAACTTCAACATATATGCTGAACCGATAAATACAGACAAACTAGCGATGTTACTGTAAAGCATATTCATGGTTACCATTTCGATTCCCATAAAGAACATATTTATTGACTGATATACAAGAAAAGCTATAAGTGCACCTACAAGTTCTGAAGGAGACTTTTTGTATGATCTATAGACAAATAAAGCACATATTATATAAAAAACTCCTGATACTAGCATAAGAAACACATCCAAATGAATTCCAAATATTAAAGGTAGTGTTGATTCGCTCATCATGCCCATTGAATTTGCTACAAAACTATTGTTTATCATGTTGATTATTTATTTTATAAATTTTACTATTATGGTATTATTATATTATATGATAGATATTAAGGACAGCACACAATCAACACCCTCAGGCACACTTTTTGGTAAGAAAGTTCTAATAATAGAGGACGACGTTTTTCTCGGAGGAATTCTCTTGAGACATATGATTGATGAAAAGATAGATGCAAAACTTCTTACAACAGGTGAGAATGCTATTGAAAATATCAAAAAAGACATACCATCTATATTAATTCTTGATATACTTTTACCTGGATTGAATGGTCTTGATATTTTGGAAGCGATGAGAAAGGATGAACTTCTTATGAATGTGCCAGTTATCGTGGTTTCCAACACAGATCAGGCCAAAGATCTCGAGCGAGCAAAAAACGCAGGAGCCATCTTTATGCTAAAAGCTCTTGCAACATCAGAAAATATAGTTGATAAAATAAAAGAGGTATTGATCGTGAAGTAAAATAAATGAAACAAAAGCAGGCACTAGAATTTCTTAAAACCGGTAAAAACGTATTCGTTACCGGCCCAGCAGGTAGTGGTAAAACCTACCTGATTAATTCCTATATTCAATACCTTAAAGAACATGACATAGATGTTGGTATTACTGCATCGACAGGTATAGCCGCTACACATATGGGTGGTGTAACCATTCACTCTTGGGCAGGGATTGGTATTAAGGCATATTTAGATGATTCAGATATTGACTCAATGTCAGAAAAACCATATCTATCAAAAAGATTTGAAAAAGTTAAAGTT
>CAYSPX010000002.1:0-15071 GCA_964433125.1 uncultured Candidatus Saccharibacteria bacterium
TAAAGATGGTTCTGATGACTATGAACACCACCATCACTTAGAAGACCTTGAACATGTAGAGTGGAGTCATTCTTTTTAACATGATCAAAAAGAGAGGTAAGTGCGTGATTCTTTTCGAACTCACCATTTGCAATAGCTTTGTCTATTTTAACAAGTTCAGTGTCGATAACTTTACCAGCACCGATAGTTTGGTGACCTATTTCACTGTTTCCCATTTGCTTGTCAGGAAGTCCTACAGCAAGTCCAGAAGCGTCTAGGAGAGTGTGCGGGTAAGTAGACCACAGCTTGTCGAAGTTGGGAGTTTTGGCAGCTTTGATAGCATTATTCTCTGTATCTTCTCTGTGACCCCAACCATCTAGGATTATAAGCATAGCCTGAGAAATTTTGTTGTTTTCGTTTTTCATAATATATAAGTTATGAGGGTATTTTAGCAGAAATTTGAGGTAGGGGTGGGATTGACATATTACTACTTTAGGTGTATACTATTAAGTAGTCAGATTTGGTTCATTTCCAATTATTTGCGAACAATCGCCATAGCGTAAAGAGGCTTGAATTATAGGCCTTTCTAGGCTATGGCGATAAGGTAGCCCTCTAGCATCAATAAAAACAAGAATGCCCCTCGAAAGAGACGGCGAATTCATACTGGAAAGGTTCCACTTGAAGACATATACACCAGCGCAGATGCAGAAGTTTATGGAAGTAGTCCCACCAGACACGTCCCTTGAACGATTTCAGGCAGTGCTCGGAAGCGGCCTCATTGCCGACATCTTCCATGCCGATGCTCAGATTGCTAATCGATTGGCGGTCCGGCAAGCTCTCGGTCTCGGCGCTCTGCCATCCACTCCTGGATGTCACATCGTCAACTACACCCTTGACCTCGATGCAATGATCACTGTCGGCAACTACGACTGGAAGAATGGCGACATTACGTCGGCACGATTTCCAATCGCTGGGGAAGGTCAGGCCGAGTTTGAAGACACACTCTTCCACTTCGACCGTAGCATCAGCTCGGAGGACGCGATCAAGGAAATCGTTGCCGCTGACACCAAGAATCCTTGGACACCAGCTAAGACAGAAAACACCCTGGCCTACGGTGCCAAGAATCCCGAAGAGCAACGGAAGTACCCTATTATTGGGCTAGGTTCCGTTGCCGAGGTTGATGGCGACCGCCGCGTGCTCTACCTCCACAAGGATGGTTCCCGGCGCTTCCTAGATCTGCCTTGGTTCGACAATGATTGGCTTGCCGACTGTCGCTTCCTTGCTGTTCGCAAGGTCTCTCGGCCATCGGCCTCTTGAATTCATTGGTATTGTCCTTTAGGACTTTGCCACTTGGACTCTTGGGCCCTTGGTTTCGAATCCTGCATTGTATACTTCCGAGTGTCATGCAGGATTCTTTTTTTATATTTTTAATATATAATGTCCCACGACAAGTGAAAAATCTAAGGTTAAGGCTTTGGGTAATTTGTCCGCAACCTTTGGAATGAGAGTTTGAATGGTTACGACTGTTCAAAGAGTGCTTCAAAGATTGATTTAAAAAATCAGAGACAGTTGGTGTGAAAAACTAAGTGATAGAATAAGGTCACGAATACGATACAGCTTTTGTGAAGAAATCTGGGAGCAGTGGTTTAGAAAGTTTTTCATACAAGGTTCCGTTGCCAAGGTTAATGGCAACCGCAACGTGCTCTACCTCAACAAGGATGGTTCCAAGCGCAACCTAGATCTGAATTGGTTCGACAATGATTGGAATGCCAACTATCGCTTCCTTGCTGTTCGCCACTATTACTGTTTCTCCTGGGATATATTCTCAGGAGTTTTGTTTATTAGTTGTTTCTTCCATCCCCCCAACATTTTACCAATCTCTGAGAACTTTTCTGCTAAGACTGCATATTTCTTATTATCAAGAGCTTTTATTTCCCAAGAGAGCTGTAATAAAAGTTTGATAAGATCTACTTTAGAAATCCCTTTATTTAGTAGAACTTGTTTTTCGACGGTATGTGTATAGCTTGCTAAGAATATGTACTCTATTGCTTCAAGAAAGAGAATGTCAATTTTTGAGCCGATAGTGAAACGATTAGCTTTGGGGAAATGTGTAAGATATTCTTGCCAGACTAGATAAGCATCTTTTAGTTTTAAGACAACTGGAATGAGCCGTTGGGGGGGGGCTTTTTATGGTAAAATTTTGATTTATCATATGTATTACAATATCATTTCTGTAGAAAACTTGCTTGAAGCTTGGAAAGAATTCCTGAAGGGGAAACGAGCTAAAAAAGATGTGCAAGAATTCCAGTATCAGTTATCTGATAATATTTTTGCATTACATCTGGATCTAAAAAGTAAAACTTATAAACATGGCGGATACTACGCTTTTAATATTTCTGATCCAAAACCAAGAAATATCCACAAAGCGAGTGTTCGAGACAGGCTTTTGCATCACGCAATCTATAGACAACTCTATCCACTTTTTGATCAAACTTTTATCTATGATTCATATTCTTGTAGGAAGTTTCGAGGAACTCATCGAGCATTGAAGAGATTTAAGGATTTTTCAAATATAGTAAGTAAAAATAATACAAAAACCAGCTGGGTTTTGAAATGCGATATTAGAAAGTTTTTTGCATCTATTGATCAAAATATTCTTGTTGTTATAGTTAAAAAGTATATTAAGGATGAAGATGTTATCTGGCTTCTAGAAAGAGTTATTCAAAGTTTTAAAAGTACAGGTATTGGAAAGGGAATGCCACTCGGTAATCTAACCTCACAGCTTCTGGTTAATGTTTATATGAATGAATTCGATCAATTTATGAAGCATGAATTAAGAGTAAGGCATTATATTAGGTATGCAGATGATTTTGTCATTATGAGTACAGATAAAAAGTATCTTCTTGATATTTTAAAAGAGATTCATGTGTTTTTACAATCAAAACTACTATTAAATCTTCACCCAGATAAGATTTTTATAAAAACTCTTTCCTCAGGTGTGGATTTTCTTGGATGGGTGCATTTTTCTAACCATCGAGTACTTAGAACAGCGACTAAGAAGAGAATGATAAGGAATATGATAATGAAAAGTAAAAAACAAGAAATCATCCAATCTTATTTAGGTATGTTAAAACATGGAAATACTTATAAACTTAAAAAATATTTGCATTAGATTCTGCTATTTGTTATATTATTAACGTGCTCGTGGGGCGTAAGCCCTATTCGACCCAAGTCGAGGACGAGCATTATAAAATAGAGTAATTATGGCCTTCGGGCTCGCCGAACTCTCTAAAAGAGTAAGGTAAATTTAGAAAAGAGTTAGTGGAAATTTATTTCGCTAGCTTTTTTCTTTATTTCAGAGAAAAGTACTCTGTCCATTGTACATATCTTTTTTGCTAATCTTTTACTATCTAGATATCTTAACTGTGATATATTCGCTACAGCTTCTTTATTTAAAATTTTGCCAACCGAGATTCTGTATTTATTTATGGTGTCGGAAGTGGTTAAAGATACAGACAAAAATGAATACATATTATATTTTTTCAGTATAATAATTGGTCTGAGGTACTGTTCACTTTTACCATTAGCTTCATATCCTATATTTAAACCAAGATGAAGCCACCAAATCTCACCTTCTTTAAAGTAGACACGGTTTTCTTTTGAATCTATTTTCTTTTTCTTTTTATTCCATTCATCAAAATCCTTTTGCATTATAGTATTTTCTCATTTGACTATAGCTTAGCAAGTGAAAAAGTATAATAACTTTATCAAGATTTTATTTCCAAAATTAGCCATGAAAATGCTGATTTAAACAACTTAATTTTTATGTAAAAAATTCACTTCAACATAATTTCTTCAGATTTCAATAGTAAAAGACTCATTTTATATACAAAACCCCTTAAAAATGTTCTAATTTGTCACATTATTACACCATGCCGTAAAAGTACCATTTTTCCTTGTTTCGCCACCCAAGCTTTTGACGTCATGTCAAACTAATGAGTAAGAGGGGAAGCCACTTGAAACGACTGTATAATATACATCGCACAGGAGCTAATCAACCAGTGCATTATAAATATATGGCAAAGGGACCAAAACAGCCTGTAGCACCAGCTACACCACCTGCAACAGTATAATGTTGGGTGAGAGTAATTAGAAAGAGCCGTAAGTAATATGTGAGGACCTCCTAGAGCCTGTCGAGGCGATAGCAGAAGAAATTATTAGCAAATAATTTCTGTGTCCAAACACATTACTTACGGCTCTTTCTCTGTAAAAAACTTACTCTGTCTTAAAAACCTTGTTTCCTCTGAATACCGCTTTCTTTCCTAGTGACTCTTCAAGTCTTAGAAGTTGATTGTACTTTGCTACTCGGTCTGTTCGTGAAAGTGAACCAGTCTTTATCTGTCCTGTTCCAGTTCCAACTACGAAGTCTGCAATGGTTGTATCTTCTGTTTCTCCAGATCGGTGAGAAATAATAGAAGTATACTTTGCTTTCTTTGCCATGTTCACGGCATCGATAGTTTCTGAAACTGTTCCGATTTGATTTAGTTTGATCAAAATAGAATTTCCAACACCCTTTTCGATACCCATCTTTAGTCGATCAATGTTTGTTACAAATAGATCATCTCCTACGATCTGAGTCTTCTTTCCAAGTTTATCTGTCATCATCTTGTATCCCTCCCAGTCGTCCTCAGCAAGTCCGTCTTCGATAGAAACGATAGGGTACTTGGCACACCAGTCAGCATAGAAGTTCACCATTTCCTCGCTTGTAAGAACTCTATTCTCGCAAGCCAAATGATACTTACCATCCTTGTAAAGTTCTGTAGCTGCTACATCTAGAGCAAGGAAGATGTCCTTACCAGCTTTGTATCCAGCTTTTTCTATAGCTTCCAAAACGATCTTGATAGCTTCTTCGTTTGAAGAAAGTGAAGGTGCAAATCCACCCTCATCTCCAACTGTTGTTGCTAGACCTTTTTCGTGAAGAATTTTCTTTAGTGTGTGAAATACTTCTGCACCATACTGTAGAGCTTGCTTGAATGACTTAGCTCCAGCAGGCATGATCATGATCTCCTGGAAGTCGATAGATTTCTCAGCATGTTTTCCTCCGTTTAGAATGTTCATCATCGGAACTGGAAGCTGAATAGTGTTACCAGTCTTTGAGATTTTATTAAAATACTTATATAGAGGAGTCTTCATACTCACCGCTGTAGCTCTAGAAAAAGCCATAGAAATACCAAGAATAGCATTTGCACCAAGTTTTCCTTTATTCGCTGTACCATCGATTTCAATCATTTTTTTATCAATTGATCTCTGGTCAAATTCTTTACCAACAAGTGCTTTTGCAAGTACTGTATTTACGTTCTTTACAGCCTTCTCAACACCTTTACCCATGTATCTCTTTCCACCATCTCGTAGTTCAACAGCTTCATGACTTCCTGTAGAAGCTCCACTTGGAACTGCTGCACGGCCAAATGAACCGTCTTTTAGTGTGATATCAACTTCAACTGTAGGATTTCCTCTAGAATCTAGGATTTCTCTTGCTAATACTGATTTTATCTTTGCCATATTGTATTTGGTATTTTCTAATAAATTAATAATAAAACTTTTAAATTGCCCACGAATTATATATGAATTAGAAGGGGAATGCAAAAATTCTATTAAC
Source organism: uncultured Candidatus Saccharibacteria bacterium (assembly GCA_964433125.1). Taxonomy (GTDB): domain Bacteria; phylum Patescibacteriota; class Minisyncoccia; order Phycocordibacterales; family PALSA-1337; genus CAIOGI01. The sequence continues at coordinate 5,639 of CAYSPX010000002.1, forward strand.
CTAAATTAATTAGTATCTTTAATTTTCATTACAGGATATACAGCCAGTAAACATAGTATTCCAAAAACGATAAAAAGATTCTGTTCTGTTGTATAGACTAGAGACACAGTCACTACAAGTGGCGCTACAAAGTATGAAAGCGGTCTAGTTATTCTAAATAGACTCAAAACCTCAGGATCCTTACCATCAACCCTCTTGAAAAAATAAGTTTCAATCATAAGCTCTGCAGTAGCTGCACCAATACGTGTTAAGAAAAGCATTACTGACCATATTAGTAGGCTATTCATTCCAAACAATACTAGTGAACAAGTTGTAATACCAAGAATCACAAAACCAAGCGCCATCATTTCCTTTTCACCCCACTTTTTATCTGCAAGTTTACCAAGTGGTATATCAACTAATACAAACGGTATAAGCATAATAGTAAAAATGATACTGATTTCACTATAGCTAAAATTAATAACATTGTGAAGATATATTGGAATATAAACTGTCATCCACGCATAGAAAGACTGTAGGATAATATTAACTAAAAATATTCTACTTATATCCCTATCTTTTAGTATTCTTACGATGGCTTCTCGTGCTGAGATAGTAGTGTATCTAGAATCCTTAAAATTATTAAAATTTTTGTGAACTAGATAAAGCATGGGGAAGAGTAAAACAAAACCAGCTATATAAATATTTCTATAATTATCACTAGCTATAAGTATTCCTCCGATAAGGGGTCCAAGTATCCAAGCGATATTTGATACTGTCATAATAAGACCTCTCACTGATCCAGTATGTCCGATATCAGTACTTTTTTGAATAAAGATATCAATAGTAAAGATAATTAGACTAATAATACTCATTGCTAATACAAAAAACACAATAGTTGCTATATCAGAAGTGGCATTGATAAATCCATAGAAAACTATTGCTTGAACTGTGATCAGTGCTATAGAGGTCCTGAGGTTACCAAATCTTGCAAGTATATTGTGCATCATTAATAGTCCAAAAATAGTCAAAGAAGAAATAGTTAGGTAAATCAAACTTATCGTCTTTTCGTCTGTAAAGGTTGAAAGGAAACTAGAGTTAAAATAAACAGGAATACTCAAATGTAGACCAGAAAAAAAAGCGATCAAACTTATTCCATAAAGTAAGGTCGCTTTTTTTATACTACGATGATGTCTCATATGCTCATAATTATAGCATAATCATCGTTGCTTTTAACATACACTATATCGCTAGTAATACCGGGATAACTATAGGTCGCTTGGCAGTTTTTTGTAATAGGAATTTACTTACATTGTCACTTATATTTGTTTTAATATAATCAACATTGATAGGATTCATGCCCTTAGTTGATTCTTCAATGGTATTTTTAATTATGATTCGAGTGTGATGTAGAAGCTCTTGAGATTCTCGTAGATAAACGAATCCTCTTGAGATAATATCTGGCGATTTTTTAAGTTTACCTGTTTGAGCATTTAGAATTGCAAAAACGATGAAGATACCATCCTGTGCAAGCATTTGTCTATCACGAATAACTACGTCTTGTATATCGCCAACAGAGAATCCATCAACCATAACAATTCCAGATGGAGCTTTTTCTTTTATTTTAACAATTTTTGAACCAGCATCTTGAATTTCAACAACCGATCCATTGTCTGGAATAATTATTTGATCATCGGTAAGTCCATTTGCTTCGCGAGCAATTTCACCATGAACACGCAACATGTAATGATAACCGTGAACTGGCATAAAGAACTTTGGATGAATCTTTTTATGTATCCAAGCTGTTTCATCACGATTTGCATGTCCTGAAGAGTGAACATCAGCAATACGATAGTGAATAATACTTGCACCTTGTCTTGAAAGATTATCTTTTAATTTCTGAACAGACTTTTCATTTCCAGGAACAACTGAGGATGATAGTAGGATAGTATCTCTTTTGTTTATTTTAATATATTTATGAGTCTTGTTTGACATTCTCATCATAGCTGCAAATTCATCACCTTGAGCTCCAGTAGCAAGAACAACAATTCTCTCTGGTGGGTAATTGTCGATTTGTTCTACAGTGATAAGTGTATCCTTTTTGGGTTTAAGTAGACCAAGATTCATACAAATCTCAATGTTTGTTTTCATACTTCTACCCTCAACTACGACTTTTTTTCCATATTTCTCTGAGTAGTCAATAATCTTTAACATTCTCTCAAGTAGGGAAGCAAAAGTTGCAATAATAAGTCGTCCTTTTGCATTCTTAATAATCTCTTCAATATTTCTATGAACAGTTTTTTCTGGCATTGAGAATCCTGGATTTTCTACGTTTGTAGAATCAGCCATGAGTAGGAGTACATTTTCATTTTTAAATACTCTGTCATATTCAGCTACTTCTTCATCTGTAGGAACTCCATCAACGTGATCTAGTTTAAGGTCACCAGTGTGTACTATTGAGCCATGAGGAGTTTGTATAACTATACCCATTGCATCTGGAATAGTGTGAGTAACAGCAAAGAATTTAACTTTAAGTGCTCCAAGAGTAATAGTCTCATCTTTTTCAACTATCTTGATATCTAGAGGTGGAACATGACTAAACTCCTCTTGACGCTTCTTGATCATTACTGATGTAAGCATTCGAGTGTATAGTGATGGGTTACCAATACGAGGCATGATATATGGTATACCTCCTATGTGATCCAAGTGTCCGTGAGTTATGATAACCGCACGAATCTTGTCCTTCCTTTCTTCAAGATACTTTGTGTTTGGGAGGATATAATCTATACCCGGTGTACTTTCGTCTTTGAATTGAAAACCAATATCGATAATTATAATATCGTTTCCGTACTCTACCATCGTCATGTTTTTACCAATTTCCTCCACACCTCCAAGTGGGATAATACGTATTGCACCTGCTGCTAGAGCGGGAACAGTATCCTCGACTTTTTTATGCATTTGTGTGGCATCTGGTGGACGACTTGGTCTCATTCCATGAGAACGAGAGGACATCTTTCTAGTAGCTCCACGCGCCATAGGCGGTCTAGAATGTGTGCTCGTGTGTGCGGGTGTAGTAATAGGTCTTTCTACTGCTGGAGTAGACGGCGCTGTGTTTGTTGTATTTGTGTTTTCCATTTTATTTTAATTATATTTTATTTATTATCTTTTACGAATATTTTCCAAACCTTATCTGTCGTTATGTACCATTTGTCTATTCCGTGGAATCTCTCTGAATTATTTGTTATTGATTTGATGTTGTATCCGTTAATTTTATTAGACATTATATAAATATAATCTGGTGAATAAAGAAAAATCGCTGGAACATCTTCTTTTATTATTTTTTCGAATGACTTATTGATTGATTCAATTTGGTCGGAATCATATGTAGTTCGCGCGCTTTCAAGTAATGTATCAACTTTACTGTTTACGTACATTGAGAGATTTAGTCCAGGTGAATTTCTTTGTGATGAATGCCAGAATGCAAATAGATCCAAATCCTTACTGATTATTTCCCCAAAAAGCAGAGCGTCATATTTTCTAGTTTTAATAATGTTTTGTGAAAGGTCTCCATATTCGAACACTCTAACAGTCACCTTTGCACCAATTTCTTCCCAATCCTTCTTTACCATTTCCGCTGCAAGCTTTAGGTCCTCAGTATCGGCTGTTGCAATAGTTATTTCGATAGTTTGTTTTGCTCCACCTACCTTTTTTTCTAAAACACCTTGAGAGTTTATCGTCCATCCACTTTTAGCAAGTATTGATTTTGCTATGTCTTTATTTGTACTAATTACACTTTTATTTCTATTTGTTGTTGAACTAACTATCACAGGCAATGGTCCATCAATAGCGACGCCATAGTTATATAAAACTTTCTTGATTATCTCATTTCGGTCTACAGCGAGGTTTAGTGCTTGTCTGACTTCTTTATTAACAAGTACAGGTGAATTGTTTTGGTTTAAAAATATTCCAAAAATTCTAGGAAGAGGATTGTTTATAAAAGTATAATCGTTGGTTGTAGAAGAAATCCCTGATGCTTTTAATGGTGAAATTCCAGCAAAATTATCTATTTCTCCTATTTTGAATGCAGCCAGAGCCTCGTCTTCATTTTGATAAAAATGAATTGCTACCTTAGAAATATATGGCTCACCACTGTGAAATTTATTAAATGAAGATAGGTTGTATATACTTGGAACACCTGTCTTTGTTTTTATTATATTAGAAATTGAATACGGTCCAGATCCGACTGGCTCTAGATTTTTAGGATCAAAAACAAACTGCTCCGTAGTAAGATTTTTCCAGTGACTCTTGGGAATAATACCAACGATGGTATTTGAAAGGAAAGGGGAATATGGTTGTTTTAGTAAAAATTGAATTTCACTCGCATTTACTTTTTTAATACTTACACTAGCCCAATCTGCGCGCTTGGGACTCTTGATATCACTGTCTTGTATTTTTTGTATAGTAAACTCTACATCGTCTGTAGTTATCTGAGTACCATCGTGAAATCTTAAATTACTTTTTAACTTAAAACTATAAGTTAAGCCATCCTTCGATACACTATAACTTTCAGCTAGATCAGGAACAAGTTTGCCGTCTTCATATTTCATCAAACCAGAATATATTAGATTGGTCAGATCTTTGTCTGTATCTGTAAAGGCAAGAACAGGATTGATCGTTCTAGGAAGACCGATAACACCCTCAGAAAAAGAGCCACCATGAGAAGGTACGGGTACAAGAAAAAGATTGTTTACTTTCCACATTAGATTGATTGCAGTTATAAACGCAATCAATAGTAGAACTCCAAATACAACCTTCTCAGTAGCTGAAAAAGCACCAATTGTTCTTAGGACTTTTTCACTTCCTTTCAAGCGAAATTCTTTCATATTTAAATTGACATTAGTAGATTAATTGTAAACAATAAAAACAAACTTAAACAAGACTCATCAAAGCAGATACCGCAAAAAGAACAGCAATTATTATTGTCAAAATGAAGAGTGTCTTTTCAAATCCACGTCTAGTGTGAAAAGCAGAACTAAAGTTATCGCTACCACCAAAAGCACCACCGATCTGGGCGCCAGTTCTTTGAAGAAGTACTGTTGTGATAAGTAATACAGCAAGTACGATTTGTATGTATGGAAGTATGGATGCGATAGTCTTCATTGAGATAGAACTATAGCATAGTCAAAATTAGTTTGCAACATTGCGTGCGTCGTTCTATTAATATACTATAAACACACAATATTATTAATTTAATTAATTCTGCATGACAAAAGAAATAAAAAAAACAAAATCAAATACGAATTCCGCATCGATTGTGCCACTTGGAGACAAGGTTTTAATTAAAGAAAATACTACAGTTAAAGAAAATAAAACAGCATCAGGAATCATAATACCTATTACTGTCAGTGATGATAAGGGTAGTAAAAGTGGCGAAGTTATAGCTGTAGGTGCTGGCAGATATGATGATGGAGTACTGGTGCCGATGAGTGTGACTGTAGGTGACACTGTGCTTTTTCAGTGGGGAGATAAAGTACTCGTTGATAATGTTGAATATTACATAGTAAAGGAGTCAGAGATTTTGGCTATTATCAAATAATTAAATAATTTATGGCAAAAAGAATTTTATATAATGAAGACGCAAGAAAATCACTAAAGCGAGGTGTTGATGTCGTTGCTGATGCTGTAAAGATAACTCTAGGACCAAGAGGTAGAAATGTTGTACTAGACAAGGGTTATGGTGCGCCAACTATTACAAACGACGGAGTCTCAATTGCAAAAGAGATTAGTTTGAAGGACAAGTTTGAAAATATGGGTGCAGAAATAGTTAAGGAGGTAGCTACCAAGACAAACGATATAGCAGGAGACGGTACAACAACATCGGTTGTACTTATGCAAGCTATTATTTCTGAAGGTATGAAGCATACAACCATGGGTGTAAATGCTATGGGTGTGAAGTTTGGCATCGAATCAGCTTCAAAGGATGTTATAACTGCACTTAGATCTATTTCTAAACCTATCAAAACAGATGAAGAGATAAGACAAGTTGCAAATATTTCAGCAGAATCGCTAGAACTTGGAACAATAATCGCCGACACCATCAAGAAAGTAGGTAAGGATGGTGTTGTGACTGTAGAGGAATCACAGACTATCGGTTTGGAATCAGAGGTTACAGAAGGAATTGCTTTTGATAAAGGCTATATATCTCCATACATGGTGACAAATGCAGAGAGGATGGAAGCTGAGTATACAGATCCTGCAATACTCGTTACTGATAGAAAAATCTCATCTATAAAGGAAGTACTACCTCTTTTAGAAAAACTAGCGCAGTCAGGTAAAAAGGATTTGATCATTATAGCTGAAGATGTGGATGGAGAGGCCCTATCAACTTTTATAGTAAACAGACTACGAGGCACATTTAACGTTCTTGCTATCAAAGCCCCAGGTTATGGTGATGCTAAAAAGGCAATACTCGAAGACATTGCAGTTACAATTGGCGCAAAGATAATCTCAGAAGAGATCGGAGTTACTTTTGAAAATGCAGATATTTCAATGCTTGGAAAGGCAAGACGAGTTATTTCTACAAAGGATAACAGTATAATCGTTGGTGGAAAGGGTAAAAAGGGTGATATAGAAGATCGGATCGCACAATTAAAGTCACAAAGAGATGCAATGGATTCAAAATATGATAAAGAAAAGATTGAAGAACGTATTGCAAAGCTCGGAGGTGGTATCGCTGTTATTCGTGTGGGTGCTGCAACAGAAACTGAGATGAAGTATTTGAAATTAAAGATTGAAGATGCAGTAAATGCAACAAAAGCAGCTATAGAAGAAGGAATAGTTGCAGGAGGTGGCGTAGCTCTTATCAAGGCGGCACAAAAAGTATCAGAAAGTCTAGTAAATAAAAAGCATCCTTCAAAAGAGTTCGAACTGGGATATACTATTGTACTAAAGGCACTCGAAGCTCCATTAAAACAGATTGCTATGAATGCCGGTAAGGACGATGGATCAGTAATTGTTGAAAAAGTTAAAAACGGAAAGGGAAATGCTGGATACGATGCACTAAAAGATGAAATGATAGTTGATATGATAGTTTCAGGGATAGTAGATCCAGTAAAGGTGACTCGTTTGGGTGTCCAAAATGCTTGTTCCGCAGCATCAATACTACTTACTACAGAAGTGGCAATAGCAGAAGATGCAAAAGAAGAAAAAGTAGGAAATGCACAGGGAGCTGGTATGGAATACTAAAATCTGCTACAATGGTTCCTATGAAAAAAATAATTATTTTTATTATCGTTGTTGTTATTTTAGGTGGCCTAGTCTGGAGATTTAATAGTGATTCTTCATCAAATAAAGCTGTAGATAGAGATTCAAAGTCTACAACTACTGATGCAGTTAAAATAAGTAATACAGTCGTAATTTCAAACAAATTATCAGAATATAAAAATGAGGAACTTGGTTTCTCTATTAAGTACCCTACAACTTGGGAAAAGACAGACTCACTTAATAACGTTAACTTCTACATCGCAGCTGACCCTACAAAGGTAAACACTATAGGTAATCTTCAGGTGAAGGTTGAAGTTATATCAGGTAAGTGTGCATTCCCTCCAGTTACTACAGTCAAAGAGAGAGATACACTAGTTGTAGGAGATTTGAGTTTCAGTATGATTTCTATATCAAACACTGTTCAGACTAGAAACTTCTTTAACAGAATGTACTCACTACAGAAGGGTTCTGTATGTTATTACTTCACATACTCAGCTATCAACACTGCACCTTCAGCAAAGGGTCTAACTGCGGCTGATGCTCAGAAGGCAGCTTCAAATAACACAATCATAACTGACCAGACAGATACTCAGTTCAAGGATATGGTTAAGTCATTTAAGTTCATTGTAGGTCCAGTAGGTGAGGACGAAGCAAAGATTGCCCCAAAGAAATAGTTATCAGTTTAGTTAGTAAAATAATTATGTCTAAAAAAATATTAATAGGAATTGTCGCTGTTATCGTACTTATAGTTTTATATGTATTCTCTACATATAATAGTCTTGTTACTTTAAATGTTACTGCAGATACTCAGTGGAAACAAGTTGAAGTCGGATATCAAAGACGCTTTGATCTTATCCCTGGCTTAGTAGAATCTGTTAAGGGTGTTATGAAGCAAGAACAAGCTGTCTTTACAGCTATTGCAGATGCTCGTACAAAGTATTCAGGGGCTACAACAGTTGAAGAAAAGGCAAAGGCTGCTACTCAAGTAGAAAGCGCTCTCGGAAGACTCTTGGTTATTACAGAAAATTATCCTCAATTGAAGTCTTCTGAAACAATGTCTACTTTTATGTCACAGTATGAGGGAACTGAAAACCGTATTTCAGTAGAAAGAATACGTTATAACGATACAATAAAGGCTTACAATCTTCGTGTTATGAGATTCCCTGGATCAGTGATTGCAAATATCTTTGGATTTGATGAAAGAGCATATTTCGAAGCAGCGAAGGGAACAGAACTAGCTCCTGAAGTTAAATTCTAATTATGAAAAGAGTTGCACTACTCGCAACAATAATATTTACGATAAGCACAACATTTGTTTTTGCTTACACAAGCCCTGGTAAACCCCAGGGTTTTGTGAATGATTTCGGAGAAATTTTGAGTACAGAAAATGAAAGTTTGCTCAATCAAGAAATTACAAATCTTGGATTAGAGATAGCCGTGGTTACTGTGCCAACACTCGGAGATGAGACTATAGAAACATACGCAGTAAAGCTTTTTGAAGAATGGCAGATTGGAAACAAGGAGAAAGATAATGGAGTTTTGTTTCTAATAGCGCCTGCAGAAAGAAAAGTTAGAATAGAAGTAGGTTATGGACTTGAAGGAGTTCTGACTGATGCGCAATCAAGTGGAATAATTAGAAAAATAGTAACACCAGAGTTCAAACTCGGAAACATGGAGAAGGGAATAATCGATGGTACCAGAGCTATTATTTCAGTAGTTAGAAGTGAAGCTGATTTTTCTGGAACAGAGGAAACAAGTTGGGCAGATTTTGCCTATATAATATTATTTGGTATCATCTGGCTCTTTGGAATGCTCGCTGGTACCAAGTCTTGGTGGCAAGGTGGAGTAATAGGAGCAGTAGTTGGACTGTGCATAGGACTTGTACAAGGATTTTTTTACACTGGTATTATTTTTACTATATTGCTGACCATACTTGGTCTAATTTTTGATTATATTGCATCAAAAATTGGAATTCGTGGAGGTGGTACTCCTTGGATAGGTGGATTTGGAGGTAGAGGAGGAAGTGGGGGTGGATTCGGAGGATTTGGTGGAGGATCATCGGGCGGTGGAGGAAGTAGTGGAAGTTGGTAAAATATGGAAGGTTCGCATAGCGGTCTAGTGCGCCACCTTGGAAAGGTGGTATGCTCGAAAGGGCATCAGGAGTTCAAATCTCCTACCTTCCGCCAAAAAT
>CAYSPX010000002.1:15171-41529 GCA_964433125.1 uncultured Candidatus Saccharibacteria bacterium
ATATTTATGACAGACCAACAGATTGGAATACTTGATGGTTTGGCTTTTACTATTGGTTTGATTGCTGAGGTGCCTTCTGGAGCCTTGGCGGATAAATTTGGTAGAGATAGGTTGGTAAAATTGGGGCAGGTTCTATCTGGAGTCGGATTTCTTATTCAAGCATTCGGAAGTGATTTCGTCACACTACTTATCGGACAATCCATAATGATGATTGGTGTATCATTTGTGTCTGGTGCAGATCAGGCCTTATTTTTTAGTAAATTAAATTTTGAAGAGGGTACTAAACATTGGAGAAAACTAATAACCAGAGGTTCACAAGTTGCACTCATAACAACTCTATTTGCTGTTGTTATTGGTGCTTGGTTGTATACTGTACACCCACGTCTACCATGGATCGTAAGCGGTCTCACGTCTTTTGCTTCATGTATTTTGATATGGTCGATAAAGGAAACTCGTGTTCAGACTAAGAGTAAAAAGTTTATTGTGGAGTTAAAGGAATATTTATCCAGTATTAAAACAGGATTTGCTTATTTTCTTAAACCAAATTTATTGCCTTATGTCGGTATAGTTATTGTTGTACAGGGTCTTTTTTATACTACCGAGTGGGGACTTCTCAGACTTGTTTTGCTAGATAGATTCTATTTTACTCCATTTTGGGGATCAGTGATTATTTCTGTAAGTAGTCTATTAACAGTCGCTATATTACATTTTATGCACATACATGCTGAGAAAATAGATGAAAGAATTGTCATAATATGTGTTTCATTGAGTGTTGTGTTTAGTCTGTTAATATCTATTTTTGATATAGGGATATGGGGTTGTTTAGTTATATTTATGCTTTACGCTGGAAGCAATATTCTACACCCATTTTTAAGTGAAATATTTAATAATAAATCTTCTGAAAATCATAGAGCAACCGTATTGTCAGTAGCATCATTTCTAAGAACATTGCCATATATAGGACTTGCACCACTTATAGGTTATTACAATGGACGTAACGGACTAGAATATTTTCTATTTTTATGGTCCTTGTTAGTAGTAGTGGTAATTGTGATTTATATTATATTTTCCTACTATCGTAAGCCCAATGCAGTATAGCTTGTCTTTGTCTGGGTCTACAAAACTCATCATTTGCTCTACAGTTAAGATGAACTTGTGCTATGTGTCTTCGTATAGCTTTCCATCTTTTGATTTGTCGAGTATCTTCTTCAGGTATACGTCGCCCCATATAGTATCTACAATACCATTGAAACCAACCTCGAGGATCATGTTTATAAATCCAACCTTTTTCTTTCCAAAGGGAGAGTTTTTGACTAGCGTTTTTACCAAAATAGTTTAATTTTGCATCGTGTTTGTGTGTACGCTCTGGAGCAAGTTTTGCATTTATAAACCAATCAGCAGGGAATTCATTTTTACAATCTCGCATGTATATTCCTCCAAAGACACCAAGTTCTAGCATTTTCTTTGGAGTTAATTCTGGCTTGAAGTTTGGATCAAAATTTTTACCCATCTGCTCTGTGAGCTCGTATGAATAATCTTTTTGCATTTTATCGCTCACTACTGCTATTTTTTTCATTAATTATTTATCTTTATTGATTAAATCTTCAATAGTAATATCAACTTTTTTAAATAATTCCTCCAGCGAACCATCATTTGATATTTCTATATCTGCCATTGAGACAACAGCCGATACATTTTGGTTATTTCTATCAGCACTTGTCATTTCAGTCTCCTCAATTCTTATAAATTCCTCAAGACTTATATTTTCACCTATTCTCCCGCGTAACTTGGCTAAACCATACCTTTTTTCTAGTGGAGCGGTTATTGTAATGACTACTCCACCAAGCTTTTTAAAGGTCATAACCTCATCTATTGCACGTAGTCCACTTAGGATGAGGTTGTTGTCTATTTTTTGAAGTGCAATCTTAACCAAAATATCACCACCATTTTCAGTTCTAAGTTTGTTGGCAACCTTTTGGAGATTCTCTCGATCAAGTCCACCTAAGTTATTTATTTTTACATGTTCACGAACAATGTCCCCACTTGAAATATGTGTGAAATTATATTTCTCTTCAATGTGGTTAGAAACGGCATCTTTTCCTACTGCGGGTGGTCCAACAAAAGCTATTTTCATGTGTTAATAATATCATAAATGCATATGCTATAATAATGCATATGAAAAATTTACTAGAACAGTTAGATGTTAAAATTATCCACTCACTTGGTCGTTTAAGTATGCCCCTATCTAGATTTGCACTGTTTATAGTTTTCTTTTGGTTTGGAATTCTAAAAATAATCGGTACAAGTCCAGCCAACCCAATGGTTATGGATCTTATGAATGCTACTTTGCCATTCATGACTTGGGAAGTTTTTATTGTATTGTTTTCTGTATATGAAATGATTATCGGTATTACATTTCTTATACCTAGATTGGAGCGTTTGGCTATAGCACTTCTTGTACCACATATGATTATGACCATGTTACCACTATTCTTCTTGAGCGAAATGACATGGCAAGGTTTCCTCACTCCGACACTAGAAGGTCAGTATATTATCAAGAATCTCGTCATTATAGCCCTGGCAGTAGGAATCGCAGCTAGTCTGCATCCAATACATGGTTTAAAAAGAGGAAAATAAAATAACTTAAAAATAATTAAAATAACATTATGGATAAAGAAAATAAAAGTATGTATCCAAAGGTAACGACATGGGATGTGTTTAGTGTGTATTGGGTGCATGCTAGAAAATATATAATATACATCATAGTTATCTTTGTTGGAGTCGTGGTCGGGGTTATGTTGCAGAATATTATTACACCTATATTCTACAAGAGATTTTTTGATACAATACAAGCCAGCACAAACCCTATTATTACTGGGCAAGAATTAATTAGTATAATCCTTGCTATTGCAACACTAAACGTTGTGTCGTGGGTGTTTTATCGTTCAGCTTGGTATTTTTTAGCTAAGTTTGAGGTATTGGTAATGAGAAATTACAGGCAGGCTTGTTTTGATTATATTATCAAACACTCACATAGTTTTTTCTCGAACACTTTTACTGGATCCTTGGTACAAAAAATAAATAGATCCACTCGAGCGTTTGAAAGACTCACTGACAGAATACTGGTAGATATAGTTCCACTTATTTTAAAAGTAGGAGGTACGATTTTTGTATTGAGTTTTATTGATAAAAGAATAGCTCTCGGTATTAGTATTTGGGTTGTTGTTTTCCTTACAATATCTTTTGTTTTTAATAGATTTAAATTGAAATATGACATAGAAGGGGCAAAAATTGATTCACGTGTATCTGCAGTAATGTCCGATACGCTTTCAAATCACGGAGCAGTGCAACTTTTTACTGGGTCAAATAATGAATCAAAGAATTTTGGCACTGTAAATAATGATTTTGCAAGAATTTATATTAAGAAATGGAGTATTGGTTGGTCTATCGATTCAGTCCAGTCGTTGCTAGTATATGCTATTGAATTCTTTATATTTTATTATGCCATAAAGTATTGGCAGGTAGGTCTAATAACTATCGGTACCTTTGTACTTGCGCAAGCATATATATTAACTATCAATGGCAGCTTGTGGGGGTTTGGGCGTATTGTCCGCGACCTTTACGAGGCTACCGCAGATGCTCGTGAAATGGTTGAAATTCTAAAACTTCCACATGAAATAAAAGATATTCCATACGCAAAACCTCTAGTTGTTTCAAATGGTGCAATTGAATTTAAGAATGTCGATTTTACTTTTGGACAAAATAAACCCGTGTTTAGTAACCTTAGTCTGTCTATAAAACCAGGTGAGAAAGTGGCTTTTATTGGTTCATCTGGTGCTGGTAAAAGTACACTAGTAAAGCTACTTTTGAGACTACATGATATTCAAAGTGGTGAAATACTTATTGATAATCAGAACATAAAGAATGTTACTGTTGATAGTCTTCGTGAGAATATAAGTCTGGTGCCACAGGATACAGCACTTTTTCATAGGAGTTTATTGGAAAATATACGTTATGGAAAAAGGGATACAAATGACGAAGCGGTGCTTAGGGCTTCGAAACTTGCTCATTGTGATATTTTTATAAATGAGTTTTCACAAAAATATGAGACTCTAGTTGGTGAAAGAGGTGTCAAACTCTCAGGTGGAGAAAGACAAAGAGTTGCTATAGCTCGTGCAATACTTAAGAATGCACCAATTCTCATACTAGATGAAGCAACTTCAAGTCTAGACTCACATTCTGAAGCATTGATACAAGATGCATTACATACTCTTATGGAAAATAAGACTACGATTATTATTGCACACAGACTTTCAACAATTAAGAAAATGGATCGCATCATAGTTCTTGGTAAAGATGGAATTGTGGAGGAGGGTAGTCACAATGAATTAATAGCTAAAAATGGTAAATATGCCAAACTGTGGAATCTACAAATAGGTGGATTTGGTGAAAAGAGTATAGAAGAATTATTAGAATCATAAAATCAAATGAGTAATACAAACATAGTTATTCTAGCTATATTATCCGTTGCAATTTCTGCATCTGTTTTGTATTTTGCAAATGTCGATCCAAAAGCTAATCCAGAAGTACAAAAAGAATATACTGATGGTTTATTTATTTTAAATATAAATAATAAGACTATAGAGCTAGAAGTTGCTGATACTGATGACAAAAGGGAAAAAGGCTTGAGTAATCATGAATCTCTCAAAAAAGACACCGGTATGTTGTTTGTATTTGATAAGCCAGACAAATATGGTTTTTGGATGGAAAATATGAAATTTAGTATCGATATTTTGTGGCTAAATGAGCAAAAAGAGATTATTTATGTTGCAGAAAACGTATCACCTGACTCATATCCAGACGTTTTCTTCCCACCAGAGGATTCTCTATACGCACTAGAGTTTAATGCGGGTTTTGTTGACGAAAATAACATAGAGGTGGGAAATGTTTTAAATTTTTCTGAAAAATAGTATTTACATTTCTTTATTTTTGTTTCTCCTTGGTAAAAAAATGAGTTATCCCCCTTCTTTTTAATTCTCTAAAAAGGTAAAATATTCCCACTACTAATTAAAAAATATTTTACCAAATATGAGCATATATATAACAAAGAATGACGGTACACGTGAACTCCATAATGCTGATCGAGTAAATCGTTCTATAGAACGTGCTTGTGCTGGTTTGGTAGATCCTATTGCTATGGTTACGCAGATCGCTACAGAGACTTATCTTACTCTGTATAACGGTATTACTTCTGATGAACTAGATCACGCTACGATAAATGCTGCAGTACAAAACATCAAAGAAGACATTCAGTACGATAAGGTTGCCACAAGACTCTTGCTCAAGACTGTATATCGTAGAGTGATAGGTGAGTACAATAAAGAAGATCCTACTGATCTAAAGAAGAAACATAGAGATGCATTTTTGGATTATATTAAGTCTGGTGTTGATGGAAATCGTTTACACCCAGATATGCAGAATAAGTTTAAGTTAGATGAATTGGCTGACTATTTGGATACTGATAGAGATGAGCTTTTTGTCTATGCTGGTCTAGATGGACTTATAAACAGATACTTTATGAAAAATGATAAGCGACAGCCAATTGAAACACCTCAGTATTTTTTTATGAGAGTTGCTATGGGACTTTCATATAATGAAAAGAATCCTACAGAATACGCAAAGAAGTTCTATGACAAAATGTCTCGCCACCAGTACATAGCTGGAGGTTCATGTAATCTCGGTGCTGGAACTACAAGACCTGCACTTTCTAATTGTTACCTTATGGAGATTCACGACGATATGGGACACATTGCTAAGTCTGTTTCAGATGTTCTTCTTCTATCAAAGGGTTCAGGAGGTATTGGTGCATCTATAACAAAGCTTCGTGCAACAGGTTCTCCTCTAAAGTCATCTTTTGGTGGTTCATCAAGTGGTCCGACTCCTTTTGCAAAGATTATTGATACCTCAATTCGTGCTGTCCAGCGAGGCGGGAAAAAGGTTGGCGCACTCTGTTTCTATATGGAAAATTGGCACTATGATTTCCCAGAGTTCTTAGATTGGAAACACAATGCTGGAGATGATTATCTACGTATGCGCACAGCAAACACAGCTGCATACCTCTCTGATGAGTTTATGAAGCGTGTAGAGTCTGGTGAGGATTGGTATATGTTTGATCCAGCAGAAGCAGGCGATTTAAATGAATTATACGGAGAAGAGTTTAGTAAGAGATATGCTTACTATATAGAGAAAGCAGAAAAGGGTGAAATGGTAATGTTTAAAAAGGTTCCAGCAAAGGAACAGTATCGTCAGATACTTACTTCTCTACAGTCCACATCACATCCTTGGCTTGTTTGGAAAGATACTATTAACAATCGCGCTTTAAACAACAACACTGGTACTATTCACATGTCCAACTTGTGCACAGAGATTTGTCTGCCACAGGACAAAGACAATGTTGCTGTTTGTAACCTAGCATCACTAAACCTAGCCGCTCACATTAAAAACAAAGAAGTTCATTGGGGAAGACTTGAGGAGAGTGTACGTCTTGCAGTGAGACAGCTAGATAACCTTATCGATATCAACGTTCTCCCTATTCCAGAAGCCACAAAGTCAGATAGAGAAAACCGAGCTATGGGTCTTGGTGTGATGGGATTTGCTGACACTATAGAACAACTTGGTATGTCATATGACAGTGAACATGCTTATGATTTTGCCGACAGAATATTTGAATTCGTTAGTTATATGGCTATAGATGAAAGTGCAAACCTCGCTCAAGAAAGAGGTTCATATATGCACTTCGCTGGATCAGAATGGTCAAAGGGTAAGGTTCCAATAGATACACTGAAGAAGGTTGGAGATTCTCGAGGTATCGATGTAACTGTGGATAGTCAGAGTAAACACAGAGGATTAAATTGGAATATTTTAAGAGAAAAAGTTAAAAAGGGAATGAGAAATGCGACACTTATGGCCGTTGCTCCAAATGCAAACATAGGTTTGGTTGTAGGTACGACACCTGGTATTGATGCACGCTTCGCACAAGTATTTTCTAGAAATAAGATTTCAGGAAAATATATGGATATCAACCATAACCTCGTTAAAGATTTAAAGAATATGGGAATCTGGGAAAAGGTTCGAGAAGCTATCATTGAAAATCAAGGAGACATTGCCAACATTCCAGGAATTCCACAGCACATAAAGGATGTTTACAAAACTGCATTTACAACATCAGCACTTGCATACGTTGAAGTTGCGGCACGTGCACAGAAGTGGGTAGATCAAGCTTTATCTCGAAATATGTATCTTGAAACTCGAGATATAGATGAGACAATGGCTATATACACTACTGCTTGGAAGAAGGGTCTCAAGTCTACATATTACCTACACATGAAGCCTAGACATACTGCTGAGCAGAGTACGACAAAGGTGAACAAAGCAGAAAAAATGGGTAAGATTGGTTTTGCTAACGTAGCTTCAGCAAGAAAAATCGATGACACCACGGTCAATATTCAACAACCCATAGAAAGTCCAATAGTCATGCCGGTAGTAGAGATTGCAAAAGTTACAACCACGGTCTATGAGAGAGATACGATAAGAGAAGTGATTCATGAAGCAGCTACTATTCAACCAAGTATGATTCCACTCATGACTGAAGCACCTGTTATGCCAGCTCCAGTTATTTCAAAGGATATGCCACTTTCCAAAGAAGAGATAATGGCTAAGCTTGGAAATAATCCAAATATTCAAATAAAAACAAAACCAAAGGTTTGCCCAGTAGATCCAGCTGAATTAGCCTTGTGCGATAGTTGTCAGTAGAGATAGTGTTCTAAAATTATTCACTAATTAATAAAATCAAATATGTTAATCGGAAAAGCTGCACCAGAAGATACAAGTTTACATCCAATCAAATATAGATGGGCATATGATTTATACAACCAAGCCGTTCGTAATACTTGGTTTCCACACGAGATCACTCTAAAGGAAGATCTAGATGATTGGAAAAATATGACAGAGGATGAGAGACATGCTGTGGAGTTCTTGATGGCATTCTTTAACCCAGCAGAACTCATAGTAAACCGTTCTATAGCTCTAGGAATATATCCATATCTCAAGTCACCAGAATGCCATTTATATTTGGCAAAGCAAATGTGGGAAGAAGCGAACCACTGTGTAGCTTTTGAATATGTACTCGAAACATTTCCTTTCGATAGAGAAAAGGTATTCAACCATCATCTCAACGTGCCTTCGATGAAAGCAAAAGAAGATTATATCAACAAATACATGCGTCGCATGACTGAGACTTCTTTGGATGTAGAAACTGTAGAAGGTAAAAAGGATTTTATCAGAAACCTTGTTGCCACAAACATCGTGATGGAAGGTATTTGGTTCTATTCAGGATTTATGGTGGTACTATCATTCCGTCAGAGAAAGCAACTTAGAAACTTTGGTTCTATGATCAACTGGGTACTCCGAGATGAAAGTCTACACCTAAAGTTTGGTATCAACCTTATACATAACATATTAGAAGAAAACCAAGACCTTCTTACTGCAGAGTTTGCAGACGAGATCAGAAATATTATTATAGAAGGAGTAAATAAAGAAGTTGACTATAATAAAGATCTTTTCCCAAATGGAATACTTGGACTCAATGCGGATTATGTAAATCAGTATGTAAAGTACGTAGCAGATCGTCGTCTCGAAGAGCTTGGCTTCCCAAAATTCTACAACGTAACAAACCCAGCGAAGTGGATGAGTACAGCTACAGATGTGTATGAGCTCGTAAATTTCTTTGAGGCACAGAATACAAGTTATGAGGTGGACTCACATTCTCATGGAAAAACAAAGAAGGCAGAGCCAGCTCCGGCAGCGACAAATGTTGGGGGAGGGGAGTAAATAGCCATAGTAGAAGAAATATGTTATAGTATTCCCACATATCAGACAATCGCTACTGCAAGAGGAATCTTGTAAATAGAGGAAAGTCCGAGCAATCCCTATGTCGCAAGATGTAGGAGAATGGTAGCGGGTAACCCCCGTCCACCGTAAGGTGCGAGGTGCGAACAGAGACGTGGTCATTGGAAACGATGATCAGATCCGTTAGGATTAGTCTGTATGGCAACATACAGGGTGCAACGGCAAAATCCTTACCTGATTGCAAGGCCGTGCCGTCTGGGTCAAACTAGACGGAGTGCCGCTT
This sequence comes from uncultured Candidatus Saccharibacteria bacterium, assembly GCA_964433125.1. Taxonomy (GTDB): domain Bacteria; phylum Patescibacteriota; class Minisyncoccia; order Phycocordibacterales; family PALSA-1337; genus CAIOGI01. The sequence continues at coordinate 24,362 of CAYSPX010000002.1, forward strand.
GAGGTTTATTGCAAAATAAATCCCAGATAAATGATTGTCGTCTATAATAAATGTGTTATAGATACAGAACTCGGCTTATCGATATGTTACATCAAAAAACTTCCTTAACAGGAAGTTTTTTGTCTGTTATAATTGTTCAATGCAAAATAAATTTGAAAAATCTTCTTTTATTGTATTATTAGCCACCATAATAATCGCGCCGCTCGCTTTCATTCCAACCGTTTATGTTCCTTTAGATATGGTAAAAACGTCCATTATTACTATCGGAGTACTACTCTCAGTTTTTCTTTATATTATTTCTACTCTTAAAAATAAAAATACGACAATACCAGGTCATCCATTATTTGTTATAGGATGTGGAATAGCTACGTCAATTATTATTTCTACAATATTTAGTTCAAATATATCTAGGTCACTTTTTGGACAAGGATTTGAAATAGGTACAGCTAGCTTCCTACTTATTATGCTAACCTCATCTCTAATTATCGCTTTTTTGACACAGAAGGACCTAGAGAAAATCAAATACATATTTGGAGCGATCTTCACCTCATTTGGAATTATCGCTCTGTTTCATATAGTTAGACTTTTTACTGGGGCAGACATGCTCACACTAGGATTCCTGCATTCACCAGTCTCAACGATGCTTGGAAAATGGAATGATTTATCTATATTTTCTGGTTTGATTTTAGTGGTCTCATATCTATCGCTTAGATTTAGTACTCCAAAAAAGTTTTATAAAATATTATTATATATACTTATACTTATATCTACTTTCTTTGTATTTATAGTAAATCTAACAACTACTTGGATATCGCTCGCTATTATTTTTGCTTTAATATCTGTATTTGAATTCTATATCAATAAAAATGAAAAAAATGGATTTGGTGCGCTTATAAAGAGAGTTCCGGTAATGGCTGTGATCATTCTTATTATTTCTTGTGTTGGTATTACAGCTGGTGACAGACTTTCACTTCCTGCAATCAATAAATTTAAAGTAAATAATGTTGAAGCGATATTACCTTGGCAATTTACACTTGATATAGCATCACAGACGATAAAAGAATCTCCATTGTTTGGTGCTGGTCCAAATAGGTTTGGTGCACAATATCTAAAATATAAGCCTATAATAATAAATCAGTCTGATTTGTGGAATATGGAGTTTAATAGTGGTTATAGCATGTTTTATACTTTTGTAGTCACTCAAGGTACACTCGGACTAATACTTTGGTCATTATTTGTAATTTTCTTTTTCTATACTGGATATAAAGCATTGAGAAGTACTCACTCAGACACATCTAGATGTTTTGTTGCAACTACATTTTTTGGTTCTGCTTTCTTGTGGATTATAAGTATTATATATCTTCCATCTCATGTTACATTATTCTTTACATTTATTTTGACTGGATTGTTTGTTTCAGTGTTAATAAAAGAGGGCAGGTTCTCTATGATTGAAGTCAATCATGATGCATCAAAATTGTTCAAGCTGAGACCACTTTTTATGTTACTAGTGATAGTGGTTATGACATTGTGGTTAGCCACCTTCATTAAAAAGGCTGTATCACTTACTTATTTCTACAATGGTATAAGCTATTTAAACACACACAAAGCTGAAGACTTCGCACCTGCAGAAAAATCATTTAAGAAAGCATTATTTATAGATAGAAATGATACATATTTACTTGCACTGTCTGAGGTAAATATTCAAAAAATAACCAACCTAGCACAATCACTTCAGGCTCAATCTGGAAATATTGACAAAACAGGTGAACAAGAATCTGTTAAAAATATACTTAGTTATTTGCAGGACGCATTGAAATACACCAAGGAAGCTATTGGTATCGATCCTACAAATCACTATAACCATTTAGCATCAGCTAGAGTGAGTTCTATGGCTATGAATCTAAAGATCCCAGGTGAATACTATGAAACAACAAAATCAGCATATTTAGAGGCTTCAAAATATACTCCATTTGACCCATCAACTTATCTAAATCTCGCTAGAGTTGAGGCTCTCTCTGGTAAAGTTGCTGAGGCTGAGAGGTATATCGGTGCTTCATTACAATTAAAACCAAATTATTTGGATGCAATTTATTTACTTTCTCAAATACAAGTTAGTCAAAATAAAATAAAAGATGCGATAGTGTCAGTACAAGTTGCAAGTCAAATCAATCCAAACAATCCACTAATATTTTTTCAACTAGGATTCTTGCATTACAATGATAAAAACTATCAGGCTGCTATAGATTCACTGAACACTGCAATAAAACTTGATAATCAATATGCCAATGCTAGATATTTCCTAGGCCTATCATATGCAAGAATAAATAATATGCCAGATGCTATTATTCAGTTTGAAACATTACTTGAGACAAATCCAGACAATGCAGAGATAAAGTTGATTTTATCCAATCTCCTAAAAGGCAGATCACCGTTTGCTGATGCTAAGCCACCTATAGATAGTAAACCAGAAAAAAGAGCTAGTCCCCCAATAAAAGATAAAGCAAAGACAAGATCCTAGTAATTCTGTGGTATATTTCAGAACGATAGTTTTATGGTAAAAAATCTTTTTAAAATGATGGGTAAAGAAATTGGGGGCTTACATGAAGCAGCTTATCTGCTTGGTTTCTTTGCTCTACTATCTCAAATATTGGCTCTAGTACGTGACAAACTACTAGCCTACAATTTTGGTGCTGATCATACTCTCGATATATATTATTCGGCTTTTCGTATACCAGATCTTATCTTCGTTTCGGTGGCCTCAATTGTTTCAGCTTCCGTTCTAGTACCATTCTTTCTCGAAAGATTTAATAAAGATACTGATAATGGTAAGAAGTTTGTAGATAATATATTTTCAGTATTCTTTTTTTCTATAATTTTGATAAGTGCAATTGTCTACCTATTTGTTCCACAACTTATAAGTATTTTGTTGCCGGGGTTTGTAAATGATCCTTCTTTATCTGAATTAATTTTTGCTACAAGAATACTTCTACTATCACCAATATTTCTTGGTATATCAAACTTTCTATCTAGTATTACACAGATGCATAGACGCTTTTTAGTATACGCTCTCAGCCCTATTCTTTATAACGTTGGAATAATAACTGGAATAATCTTTTTGTACCCAACTCTAGGATTAAATGGATTGATATGGGGGGTTGTATTTGGTGCGTTTTTACATATGTCTATACAGATTCCTTTTATAATACAAAAAGGTAAATTCCCGAGAATAACTTTAGATATAAATTGGAATGATATAAAAAAAGTTATATTCATCTCTCTTCCAAGAACATTAACATTGTCATCAAACCAGCTCGCTTCTTTTTTCTTGATCTCCCTAGCTTCCTTTATGACCGGTGGAACTATTTCAGTATTTAGTCTTGCGTTCAATCTTCAATCAGTGCCACTTTCTATAATCGGAGTAAGTTACTCTTCGGCAATATTTCCGACACTCTCTAGATTTTTTGTAGAAAAGAATAAAAAGGAGTTTCTTGAGCAGATGATAAATTCAGCAAGACATATTATATTCTGGTCTATACCGATCACTGTACTTTTCATAGTACTTCGAGCGCAGATTGTAAGAACAATATATGGTGCTGGTGAGTTTGATTGGGCAGACACTAGACTTACCGCTGCAACACTAGCCATCTTTATCGTCTCAGTTGTTGGGCAGAGTCTCATATTACTTTTTGTGAGGGCATACTATGCTGAAGGAAAAACTAGAAAACCTTTAATGATTAATATTGCATCAGCGTTTCTAATAGCTTTACTCGGATATCTATTTACTAAGTTATTTTTTGCATACCCTTCTTTTATGTATTTCCTCGAAGACTTGTTTAAAGTTTCAGATCAAAAGGGTACAAGTGTACTTGTTCTTGCATTGGCATATTCGATTGGGGTAATACTCAATACAGTTTTACATTGGTATTCTTTTGAAAAGGATTATCCTGGGTTTACAAAACCTGTCGTAAACAGTCTTTTTCAAAGCTTCTCGGCATCAGTAATTATGGGTTATGTGACTTTTATTTCCCTTAGATTTTTTAATATATTTTTTCCACTTACAAAAGCGTGGGGAGTATTTTTCCAAGGATTCTTTGCTGGTATAGTTGGTATAGTAGTTGGAATTGTGATTTTAATTATTTTAAATAATAAAGAATTAAAGGAGGTTTGGCAGACACTACACCATAAGTTCTGGAAGACAAATGTGGTTGTGCCAGATCAAGGAACGTTGTAGGTGATATATAATTAATAACAGTTTATGGTCATACGACCATTGCTCCAGACGATTACGTCTGGGTTATCCACAGAGTTATGAAATTTTGATAAAATTTTTGTATTTTTTGCTATTGTTTTTGTGTTTTGTGATTGGGATAATTGTTAAATGGAAAAAGATTTAGACTATTGGAATAAAATTAAAAAAGAAATTGACAAAAAAGTTATCAGTCGTGATTTATTTTTTCATGAAAGAGAGGTATGGTGGGGCTCACTAGGATTGAATATTGGTGTTGAATCAAACGGCAAAGGTCACTTTTTCGAGAGACCAATTCTTATTATAAAAGTTTTTAATACAGACATGGTATGGTGTTTGCCCATGACATCAACCATAAGAAGTAATTCTCAATTTTATTATAAGGTTAAGGTGGGTGAAGATTTTAGATCAGTTCTTACCACTCAAATAAGAACTATCAGTTCAAAAAGATTATTGAGAAAAGTTGGAACTGTAGATGAGACTGATTTCGCTGAAACTTTAAAGATCGTGTGTAATTTATTAACTAAATAAACGAAAACCCCTTTCGGGGTAATCTCGGAGGCCTAAGCCACTAATACTTTAAGTATAAACGATAATATGATAGAGTCAAGTAATATGAATCCCAAGCAAATAAGAAACTTCTCGATAATAGCCCACATTGACCATGGTAAGTCAACTTTAGCAGATCGTATGCTCGAGCTTACAAATACTATAGAAAAAAGAAAAATGCAGGAGCAAGTACTAGATAGTATGGAGCTTGAGAGAGAAAGAGGTATAACTATCAAGATGCAGCCAGTGCGTATGAAATGGAAGGATCATATTTTTAACCTTATAGACACCCCTGGACATATCGACTTTTCATATGAAGTATCACGTGCACTAAAGGCTGTGGAAGGCTCTATACTCCTCGTAGACGCTACGCAAGGTGTTCAAGCACAAACACTTACAACCCTTGGAATGGCGCAGGAATCAGGGCTCAAGATTATTCCGGTTATTTCAAAGATTGATTCACCGCTCGCTCGTATATCAGATGTTATGCATGAAGTCTGCGAGCTTTTGAAATGCGAAGAAAAAGACGTCTTAAAGGTCTCAGGAAAGACAGGCGAGGGTGTTACTGATTTGCTAGATGAAATAATAAAAAGAGTACCAGCACCCAAGGTTCCAGAAGATAACAATACAAATGAATTTCGTTCATTGGTCTTTGATTTTCAATATTCAAATCATAAAGGAGTGATAGTTTATGTTCGTGTTATGAATGGTTCTGTTAAAAGACATGATCAGTTGGTCTTTAAAATTTCAGATGAAAAGTTTCAGTCACTTGAGGTGGGAATATTTGCGCCAGATGATACACCAGTAGAATCACTTGGTGTCGGTGAAATCGGTTATATAGTGACAGGTATTAAGCAACCCGGTATCGCTTCTGTGGGAGATACTGTGGCGAGTATAAAAGACACTACACCACCTTTGCACGGCTACATGACTCCTCGACCTGTAGTTTGGGCATCTATATATCCAGAAAGTCAGGATAATTTTAATGAATTAAGAATGGCGCTTGGTCGACTAAGACTGTCTGATTCGTCTTTTACCCACGAAGAAGAAAGTTCAACTCTCGGAAGAGGATTTAGATGTGGATTCCTAGGTATGCTACATCTTGAAATAATTACAGAGAGACTTCGTCGAGAATTTAGTTTGAACCTTGTGGTTACTATTCCAAGTATTACGTACAATGTTGAACTGAAGAATAAAAAAATGGTTACGATTTACTCCCCAGCACTTTTCCCTGATGATCATGAGGTTGTGAAAGTATTTGAACCACTTGTAAAGATGAAAATAATTACACCACCTGAATATTTGGGAGGGATAATGCAAAGTGTATACAATCATGAGGGAGAGGTTTCTTCTACAGATAATTTTGGAGATACTAGAAATTCCGTTACACTTATCATGCCTCTACGTGAACTTATGCGTAACTTTTTTGATGAAATAAAAAGTGTTTCATCTGGTTATGCAAGTATTTCATACGAAATTGCAGAAATGAGAGAGGCTGATGTGGCGAGACTAGATATTCTAGTAGCTGATGAACCTGTAGTTGCTTTTACAAGAGTTGTTTCTAGAAAAAGACTGGAAGAAGAAGCAAAAGCTTCGGTTGAAAAACTACACAAGGTTCTTCCAAGACAAATGTTTACAGTAAAGATACAAGGTAAAGCACAAGGAAGAATCATTGCTTCAGAAACCCTTACAGGTATGCAAAAAAACGTAACTCAGCATATGTATGGAGGAGACAGAACACGAAAGATGAAACTTTGGGAGAAGCAGAAAGAAGGTAAAAAGAAAATGAAGGAACTGGGAAGAGGAAATGTAACTATCCCACAAGAGGTATTTATAAAAATGATGCGATCAGACTAGTGTCTATAACATCGGTAGGAAAGACACCACCATACTTATAATAATAAGTACACCAACAATAAACATTGCAACTCGTAATACCTTCTTTGTGTTTTGATGAAATAACATAGTTAAATATAGTATACTATATAGTAAAATATTTCAATAGATAAAATGTACGACTTTCAACAAAAGAAAAAAATCAAAAAAACACTATATTCTCCAATAGTTTTACTTTTATTAGCGATAATTTTTGTAATGTTACTGCGTGGGGTTTGGGGTGTATATAAAAAATCTCAGATAAGTTATGAAAATCTTGAAAGGGAAAGAAATGAGTTGAATAAATTAGCAGAGAGAGAAAAAACTCTAAATTCTTCTATAGAATATTTAAAAACAGAGCAGGGGATAGAAGATGAGATACGTACTAAGTTTAGAGCAGTGAAGGATGGAGAACAGGTGGCGGTGATAATCAATGAAGGGACAACGACTCCCACTCCTGTATCAACTTCAACACCTAGCTTTTGGTATAAACTATTCCATTTGTTCCGTTAGTTATGTTAGAATATGAGCATATGAAAAATGTAATAATATATTCAACACCGACTTGTCATTATTGTGGTTTAGCAAAGGATTACTTTAAGTCTCACGGAGTAAACTATACTGAGTACAACGTTGCTTCAGATCTAGAGCAGCGCAAGATCATGGTAGAGAAGAGTGGACAGTTGGGAGTTCCAGTTATTGATATAGAGGGAAAGATAATGGTGGGATTTGATGAGGCAGAGTTGGCAAGTGCACTCTCATAGCTTTTTGTGTTATATTCATTGTACTGCCCTTGTAGTTCAATGGATAGAACGGACCCGTCCTAAGGGCCTGATGTCGGTTCGATTCCGGCCGAGGGCACAAAATAATACTGGTTTTTTATAAAATTTCTGCTATACTCATAAACATGAATCCAGAAGAGAGATCTTTGCTTGAAAGAACATATAAAATGGCTGAGGAAAATAATGAAATCCTTAAGTCAATTCGACGTTATACTAGGTTTGGAACAGCAATAAAGATTTTCTACTGGGTGATTATTATAGGTCTTTCTGTGGGTTCGATTTATTTTATCCAACCACTCATAAATGCATTATCAGGAGAACTTGGTGGAAGTAAATCTGCTGATACAGGTGAAGTTAGTCCTTTGCAGAGTTATACTGAGAATGTTAGAGATTTGTTAAATTAGGAAAGCACCAATATTGTTTTTAAATTAGTTTTGTACCAACGCCAAGGTAGCTCAGTTGGTAGAGCATTCCCCTGAAGAGGGAAGGGTCACCAGTTCGATCCTGGTCCTTGGCACCAAAGAAACGCAGGTGAAGTTGAACAGTTCCATAAAATAGGTGAATAAAAAAAGGGCTCGCACACACGTGAGAGCCCCGCTTCGGAGTGGTTTTGTTCAATCCCACCCACACACATTTTTCCACCCGAAGCTGTTTACTACAACCGCAATAAGATTTTATCATATAAATTTGAAAACATAAAATATTAAATAAAAAAACTCGGGAACGCTTGCACGTCCCGAGTAAAATGTCCCCTCCACTGTTACTAACACACACGGTTTTGAAAGTAACAGCGGTGGTGGCTCACAAGAGTCACCGAGCGACTTGTATACAATATACACCATTAACATATAAATGTCAATAGCTAATATTTTATGTTAATTTTGTTCTTGTCTTACCTCAGCGAAACTATATCATCTTCACCTTCAGCTTTGACTGGCGTTTTTTGTCTAGTTTTGGCAGTTTTAATATAAGTAAACCGTGCTTTTCAATAGCTTCAGCTTCATCGACGTCTATCTCCTCTGGAAGAGTAATGGTTCTCGAGAAAGAACCCCAGTATAATTCTCGTAGGAAGTAATCATCATCCTTCGCAGTCTTTTCCTCCTCTCGTTTTCCTTTTACAGTAACCATGTCTCGAGTAATAGAAATATCCAAATCTTCTGGACGAACCCCGGCAATCATTGCTTTGATAACTATCATATCTGAGGTTTGGTATACATCCACAGTAAGTTCACCTTCTTTTTCCTCCTCTTCCTCCCAAGTGACTAGGTTTTTGGAATCATCCTTTTCTTTGGTGTCCATTTCATCGTCCATGCGGACTGTGCCTGTGATTCTTTCAAAAAATGATTTCTTTTCTTTTGACATGTTTGTATTTTAAAGTACTTGGATTTATTAATAAATTAATTTTGTGCTGCTTTTTCATTTACTCCTTTTATTTCTTCAAATAAGACAATCAGGATCACGACTGCGACCCATACCAAACTAAAAACTTTTATTGTATTCGTAACTGTTTCATTAATTATAGACAAATTAAAGCCAGCATGCAATACGATAGCGAGGATAACTCCTGTGATAAGCGATATTGTTTTTATAAAAGTATTCTTGTAAAAGGAAATACCGATCATAAAACCAATCATAGCTGAACAAACTGTGTGTACAAGTGTAGCACCGATAAATCTCATATTTCCTGTAACAATTCCTTTTGCAATATCTCCAGAGTGAAGAGGGGAAAGTATAAAAAGGGTATTTTCTAAAGCGGCAAAACCAAGCGCTACAGTGATACAATATATCATTGCGTCTATCGGCTCATCCATGTTCTTGGATGGAAAAGCGATAATGGCCACTGCAATAAATTTACAAATTTCCTCGATAGCTGCCCAAGTTATATATCTAAAAGTTTCATCTATTACTACATCATGTATGTATTTTTCCAAAACCGCAGCGACAATAACGACTATCATACCTCCGATAAAAGAAGCTGCGACAAGAGATCGTGGTTCTGGGTGGAGATTGTCCTCTCGTAGCCAAAACCAAAGCCAGAGTAGGGCAGGGAGAATACCAGCAAAAAGAGCATAAAGCAAAATCATGTGAACATTATAGCATTACAATGAAATTTAAGGATGTGTATATGGCTATTGACAAAATATATCAAACATGATAGGGTGCTAATGAATAGCTCTTTGATTGGGTTTGGGAGTAGTCTGGATTAGACTATTTGTATTATGGGCGTGTTGCTTATAGTATTTTCAAACTTTTGAAGGAGAGCGGAGTTAACAATATGAAGCAAATGATTGGGGCCATTATGGCCTTGTTTATCGGATGGACGGCGACGCAAGCGGCGGGGTTTGACCTCGTGAATAAGAAGGAGGGGCTCATCTGGAGCTCCCTTGCGAGCTCTGCTTCGCCCAACCTCACGGCATCGCGCGCAAATGCGATGGCGGGGATGGCTGGTGGAGTTGTCTCCACTGACCGAAACGCGAATCCGGCTGCTTGGTATCAGGTGCCCGAATTCGGTCTCAAGGGGTATGACCCCCTGACGACCAGCTTCGGAAGCTGGCTGGGCGAAACACCGGGACTGTTTCCGAACGAGCGTGGACACCGGTTGGTGTTGCACGTGGCGGGAACGTTTCCCGTCAGCAAGTACCGCATTCAGGTCGTTTCCGACACCGCCATGGTGACCGGAGGGGAGTTTGCTGTCGGGCGCGATTCGTCAACGCAGGCGGAATTGGCTTTCGGGCCAAACTTCGTCGGTGTGGCGTTTGGCGCGGACGGAAAGATGAATTCTGTTGTTGAAAACGGGGCGCTCGTCAAGAAAGGCGACGACACCGTCTACAATTCTGGACAACTGCCGTCTGCCGTGGCCTATGACATTTGGTTCCGGTTCGGTTCATCCACAGTGGTGAACATCACCGATCCCAGTGGGTTCGTGGGGTTCAAAAACCTCCCGTTCTCGCTCACCGCCAAACTCCTCAAGGACGAGGCTGTCGTCGTGACCGCCAAGGTTTCGACGGTTGCCTTTGCTCCGGCGCGACTCTCTATCGTCCGAACGGGTGCCAACAGCACCCTAACGGTCGAAGGTGGTGGAGGTCTCCTCTACAACGTCAAGACGAATTCGGCGTTGGGTGGAAGTTGGTCTACCCACATCGCCAATGTCACCACTGGCTCCTCGTTTGTCGAGGCACCCAGTGGTGCGAAGCGGTTTTACCGCCTCGAGCGGAAGCCCAGTGCGATGCTGGCATCCGTCTACAGCGGACCTGACATCGAAATCATCACCAGTAATGGTGACGATGACAAATAAGCGGTAGAATACCTAAGAGTTTCTACCCCTCAAGGCCCCCACGACGTGGGGGCCTAATTTTATATAAAACCTATTGACATTTATTACAAGATATGATAGGGTGACTAAGTTACAAAAGAAATTAATTATTAATAAAAAAATGAAAAATTATACAAATTCAGTAGTTTTTGCCCTAATGCTAGTTGCTGTTATTATAGCAATTCCAAATATGGTAAAAGCTCAAGCAAATGGAGGTGATGATGTTGCGGTTGCAAGTCAATCATCAACAACAAACGGAGGTGATGATACATCTGCATCAAATACCACAAACGGTGGCGATGATGTAGTAGCATCAAATACTACAAATGGTGGTGATGATGTAGCACCTTCAAATACTTCAAACGGAGGTGATGATGTTACAAACGGTTCGTCAACAACAAACGGTGGCGATGACGTTACAAATGGTTCATCAACTACAAACGGAGGTGATGATACAGCTCCAAGTTCATCAAACACTACAAATGGTGGTGATGACACTAAGGCTGAAACTCCTTCAACTCCAGAACCAGAAAAGAATCCAGATTCTTCATCAGGAAGTCGTGGAGGTAGAAGTAGAAACAGAACAACTCCAGTTGTTGCAACTACTCTTCCTATCTTAACTGCTATTAACACTTCTGATTGTCCATACCTTAACTCATACATGAGATTTGGTGTTGAGAATGATAAGACTGATGTTACAAAGCTACAGATTTTCCTAAAGAACAGTGAAGGTCTAAACGTAGACATCAACGGAATCTTTGATCAAAAGACTCTTGATGCTGTAAACGCATTCCAGGCAAAGTATGTTGAAGAAACTATGGCACCATGGGGAGCTACAATTCCATCTGGTCAGGTTTTCTACACTACAAAGAATAAAATCAACGAGCTAGTTTGTAAGACTCCTATAAAGCTTACAGCTGAGCAGTTGGCATTCATTGAAGCATACAAAACTGGTCAGACAGACGGTGTTATTGGAACTACAAACCCAGATGGTACAGTAGGTACATCTACAGAAATAGGTTCAGCAGACGCGCCACTTAAGGCAGCTGTTGGAACATCATCTATCTTTGGAAAGGTTTGGGGATTTATAAAGTGGTTGTTCGGATACTAATCGCTCGGTTAGTAAAAGAATAATATAGATTATAGAGAAAGATTTCCATCTGCTCTAAAATCAACAATAGGACCCTCACTTAAAACTGGGGGTTTTATTGTGCCTGCCAAAGCTATCATTAGCGCATTGTCACCTGTAAGACCTGTTGCTGGTAAGTAGAGTGGAATATTGTACTGATTTGTAACTTCCTCAAACGCCTCTCGTATGTGCTTGTTGGCAATAACACCACCTCCGATAATAAGAGTCTTAACCTCAATTTCATCGAGAACTGATTTTGTCTTTAATATTAAAACATCTGTAACTGCATCCTCAAACTCTCTGGATATGTCCTTTTTTTGCTCTAGTGTAACTTCGCCGTTCTCTGTGATTTTCTTTAGTGTATAGAGTACAGATGTTTTGAGTCCTGAAAAAGAAAACTTTAGATCCTTTGAATGAATCATTGGCCGAGGGAGTTTGATTTCATTTTTAATATTTTCTAAACGTGCCTGTTCAGCTAATTTTGAAATTTCTGGTCCACCTGGATATGGTAGGTCTAGCATGCGAGCGACTTTATCAAAAGCTTCTCCAATAGCATCATCAACGGTACTTCCAAGAATTGTATATTTACCAAAACTTTCAATTTTTACAATTTCCGTATGTCCGCCACTTATAAGTAAGGCAAGAGCGGGGAATTGAACAGATTTTAATTCTGTGAATACTTTTATATTGTCTAGACTGTCATGATTGATTAAGGTGGAAACGATATGACCCTCCATATGATTTATGGGAATTACTGGTATATCAAGTTTCTTAGCCAATTCTTTTGCAAAAATAATCCCAGTCCAAAGCGCTGGTTCTAAACCTGGTCCTTGAGTCACAGCAATTTTATCTATTTGATCTTCACTTATTCCTGAATCTTTAATTATCTTTTCATATAAAATAGGTAGGTTCTTGATATGTTCTCTCTTGGCAAGCATTGGAAATACACCTCCATACTCTCTGTGTAGTTCGATTTGAGAGTGTACGATATTTCCCAAGATTCGATATTTTGAATCTTGCATTTCTAGAAGACATAATGCTGTTTCGTCACAGCTTGTTTCAATTCCAAGTGTTATCATGTGGGCGGTATAGGGCTCGAACCTATCACCTCATCAACGTCAATGACGCGCTCTACCAAATGAGCTAACCGCCCGAACTGATTTAAGTACTAAAATACTTTATCAGAAAAAGTGAAAAATATAAAGATAGCTTGATTTATATTGTTTTTTGTGTTATTATATAAAAAGAGAAATAAAACAAACAAGATAGTTTCTTGACATATGAAAGACAAAAAAAGTAAGAAAGCGCTCATATTTGAGGCTCATGCTTATATGTGGAACGTCACAAGTAAGCTACGTGGGCGATATACGGTATTTGTGATTCTAATCGCAATCAGCCAGTTGCTCTCAATCAGTCTATCCTACATAGTGGGTAAGGGAATTGATGTTGCTGTCGGTACCAATACCTCAATGACACTTACAGTGGTTGTTGCGACTATATTTGTAATTTCCATTTTAAAAACTGTGTTTTCTGTGAATGAGGCAACTTATCACATCAGAAACATTGCCTATAATCTGGACCTTACTGTAGAGTTATACACCCTCGATAAATTACTAAAGTTTTCTCCTGGTCAAGCTACTCGTGAGAATACTGGCTTCAAGATGGACACGTTGCAGAAGGGTTCTGCTGCAGTAGCCGAACTAACAACTGTCTTATATTCTAATATAATACCGACGACACTGAGAATTATTATATCAATTGCATTGCTATATAGTATTAACTGGATGGTGGCTTCTGTCGTACTTGTATCCATCTGTCTCTTCTCAGTGGTGAGTGTAAAGTTAAATAATTACTTCGCCGATGATTTTCGGAGGGCGAGAAAACTTGAGTCAGATGTTGAGACAAAGTATTGGGAGATAGTTAAGCACCTCAAGCTTGTGGTTGTGATGGCAATGCAATCAAAAACTTTTGCTGATTACAGGGATAGCAAGGAATCTGTTCAAAAAGTAGGATCCAAGATCTGGTCGAAGTATAATATCGTCATCGGATACTCAAGAAATCTACCATTTGAAAACTTAATGATGGGATGTATTTTCTTCCTTGTTTTCGCTCTGGTGAGAAATGGCGATATTACTGTTGGTGACGTGGCTGTTGTCATGTCACTTATAAGTGTTGTTTTCGGTAGCATCAACACTATTGGGCAACTGCAACGTCAGGTAATGCGACACAGTATCAATGTCCTTCGATTGAAGGAGTTAGTTGAGCAAAAGCCTGAGTGTTCTGATATTGCAGATTCGATTGAACTTGTAAATCCTAAAGGAGATATAAAGTTCGATAATGTGACGTTTTCTTATGAAAGTGCTGGGACACCCGTACTGAAGAATGTGTCATTTCATATCCGTCGAGGAGAAACCGTTGCCTTTGTTGGGCATTCTGGTAGTGGAAAAAGTACTATAGTCTCCCTAATCCTTCGGGGTTATATTCCTCAACGTGGAGAGATTTCTATTGATGACTTACCGCTCAACACTATTCATATCAATTCATGGCGCCGTCGAATAGGTATTGTTTCTCAGCAAACCATGTTATGGGATTCAAGTGTAAAGGATAATGTTTTGTATGGTGTTGATCGAGAAATCGATAATACTAGACTCGACGCTATTCTTGAGTCCGCATGCATCCATGAGTTCTATGATCGGTTGGGTGAAAAGGGGATTAACACTGTAGTTGGTGAAAATGGTGTACAACTCTCAGGTGGGCAATGCCAACGAATCTCGATTGCACGTGTGCTCGCCCGCGACCCAAGTGTTGTGATCTTTGACGAAGCGACTAGTGCGCTTGATTATGAGACTGAGGCGCAGGTCTTTACCGCGATGAACAGTGCGTTAGAAGGACGCACAGGTATCATTATAGCTCATCGACTTGGCACTGTAAGACGTGCAAATCGAATTATTGTTCTCGACAAGGGCGAAATTGTCGGGGAGGGAAGTTACGAAGATCTTCTTGTTAATAACGAACACTTCAAAAATCTCATTGGATCTCAGATCAAATGAGTAAAGCAAAAAGCCGGCTTCCGAGCCGGTTTTTCTATTTTAAAAATATGACCAGAGACTATACCTTTGGCTTATCCAATTTATCCAATCCTAGTTTCTTTACTCCAAAATATACTACAAACGCAATAATGGTGAAGTTTATGAGAATACTGATAAATTTTCCATAAGTAATTTCGGCTGATAGGATATGCAATGAAAGTGCAGAAAGATCGCCAAATTTACCCAGTGCTATGCCGATAATAGGGTTTATAAGGTCAGTTACGATAGAAGCCACCACGTCAGATACTGCTTTACCCAATATAAAGCCCACAGCAAGCCCTACAACACCCTGAGTTCTTATAAATTCAATGAATCCTTTCATGTTTTTAAGTTAAGCTACTAATATTAAAATAATAACAACTTTTTGCCATTTTATCAAAATATGTTAGTATTTAAAAAGTTCATATATGGCCCCATCGTCTAACGGCTAGGACATCACGTTTTCAATGTGAGAACCAGGGTTCGATTCCCTGTGGGGTCACCAACAAAAATACTCATTTCCTCGAAATAGGGGATTAGTGTCAAATACTTGCTTTTTTTACGTAAGTATGTTACTATTTTATCAGCTTTAAATTATCAAATAGGTTTGCAGTAACTAACTCAATTAATCAAATATGTCAATAAAACAATATATAAGTGCTTTTTTAGTGTTGTCGTTTCTAATTTTACCTTTAAATACCAAGGCTCAATCAAATACTGAGTCATCTTCTGGAACAACAACAGATTTTCTTTGTTATACCTTCAATACTAACCTAGTATTTGGTTCTAGTGGTAAGGATATTGATAATCTTGTTGAGGTTTTAAAAATAGAAAAACTACTAAATACTACTCCAACGGTATTTGATTTTAATGTGTACCTAGCTGTGAAAAACTTCCAGGTTAAACACAAAATTGTAAAGTACGGAACAGGTTTCGTGGGTCCACTTACTCGTGCTGAGTTGAATAAGATTTACGGTTGCGCAGCTCTTACTTCAAACGGATCTTCAGATGAGGCAACAAATTCTCAAGTTTCTACTGTGAGATCATTTTCTAGTACTCCTCGACGAAATCCATCAGACACTGGTCCTATAATTATTGATACTGTGCCGAAGCCAGTTATCATACATAAAACTAATCCAGAGATACTAGCTGGACTTGTACAGATGTTACGAGATCATACTTGTGCTGTACTTGTAAATGTTGCACCACATTGTGACGCAAACTTTGACTTCAACAGTGACGGAAAAACAGCTTCACACGAAGTACTGATTATGTTGCAAATTTTAACAACAAATGATGAAAACTTCGACAATGCATACAAGGATATCATGTCGGCAATCGATGCTCGAATGAATAAAATAAATACTGATGAAGGTTTTGAATCAGCATTTGATGTTGATAGAGATAACGTTATTACTCCGTTTGATAAAAACAAAATAAGTGAAGTGCTTATCGGCTCAAGAGTATATCCTCCAGTCGTTGTACATACTCCTAGACGAAACCCTTCAGACACTGGTCCTATCATAATAGATACAACTCCAAAGCCAGTTATTATTCATAAGACGGAATCAGAAATCCTCTCCGGCCTTGTACAAATGTTACGAGATCATACCTGTGCTCCACTTGTAAATGTTGCACCACACTGTGACGAGAACTTTGACTTCAACAGTGATGGTAAAACTGCATCCCACGAGGCACTCGTAATGTTACAAATTCATACAACTTCAGATCAATCGTTCGAGAACGCATATACTGATATCATGTCAGCAATCGACGCTAGAATGAATAAAATAAATACTGATGAAGGTTTTGAATCAGCATTTGATATAGATCGAGATAAAGTTATAACTCCGTTTGATAAGAATAAGATAAGTGAGGTACTTATCGGACCTAGAACATATCCTCAAATAGTTATGAGTACAACTTTCAGCTCTAGTTTTAGCTCTAGCTTTTCTGAGCCAGTTGAAGATACTAAAACAGAAACAACAAATTCAGAAAATATAAATAAAGATCAGTCTGAGACTACTACTGAAACTATAGATGAAAAAAAGGAAGAAAAGGTTGAGGAAAAAGTCGAAGTAAAAATCGAGGAAACTGCAAATGCAGAAGTAAAAAAAGTTGAAGAAGTTGCTGATAATGTGATAGAGGAAAAAGTTGAGGAGGTGGTAGTAGAACAAAAAACAGAGGTAGAAGAAAAAGTGGAAGT
>CAYSPX010000003.1:0-20299 GCA_964433125.1 uncultured Candidatus Saccharibacteria bacterium
GCCCTTGCCGCTGATCTTACTGTTGCCAACAATCGCTTGGTAGAGCTAGATAAACAGAAGTCGGAATTCGTTTCTTTTGCTACACACCAGTTACGAGCTCCACTTACTGCCATGAAAGGGTATACATCACTCATTCTAGAGGGAGAACTCGGTAGTATGAATGACGAGATCAAGAAGGCGGTGAAGAGAATCTTTGATTCGTCCAACACTTTAGCCAATATTATCAATGATTATCTAAACATATCTCGTATTGAGCTTGGAACTTTGAAATATAACTTTGAAATTGTTGATTTTAGAGCTGTTGTAAGTCAGGTAATAGATGAATTGAAGCCAAGTATTGATAAAAAGGGGTTGAAGTTCTCATTTATGGGACAAGTTCTAGACGATAATGGATATATCGAGGCTATAGGTGATTCATCCAATGCTCGTTTTATAGTCCACGCTGATAAAGAAAAAATAAAGCAGGTTATAACTAATCTCATCGACAATGCTCTAAAGTACACACCATCAGGTTCTATTGTTGTGAGAATAGTTAGAAATATTCGTGATAGAAAGATACTCTTTACCATAAAGGATACAGGTATGGGTATCGCTCCAGAAGTTATGCCAAAACTTTTTGAAAAGTTTGTTCGTTCTGATAGAGCAAATAAACAAAATATCTATGGTACTGGTCTTGGTCTATATCTAGCACGACAGATCATGATGTCTCACAAGGGACGCATTTGGGCTGAGTCTCTAGGAGAAGGTAAAGGCTCAACATTCTTTTTGGAATTGGATATGGAAGTATAGGGATATCTTTTCTTTTAACTATATTTCTTATGGTATAATTTATGTAACGTTTATATAAATTATGTTCATCGAAGATTCACAGTTAAATAAATTTATTCTAGATTCCAATCTAGTGTCAAAGGCTGACCTTGATATTGCTCAAAAGGAAGCAGATAAAAAGGGGGTGCGTATCGGTGAGATTCTTGTTAGTACAGGCAAGATTACCGAGGATAATCTTCGAAGAATGGAAGCTTATGTGCTCGGTATACCATTCGTAGATCTTAAAAGTAGAAAGATTCCATTTGAAACACTTTCACTTATACCTGAGCCAGTAGCTCGTACTCACAATATCGTAGCTTTTAAAAAGGACGAGGGAACTCTGGAAGTCGCTATGCTTGATGTGGATGATTTGTCCGCTATTGATTTTATTAAGAAAAAAGTAAATTTAAAAATTCTTGCTCGACTTACAGATGTTGAGTCTATAAAGAACGTAATAGTCCAATATCAGAAAAGTCTCAAGGCTGAGTTCGGAGATATTATCCAAAAGGAGTCAGCTGCACTAAAGACAATTGCAGAAGAAACAGGAAAGGGAGCTACAGAAGCGGATCTGAAGAAGATTGCAGAGGATTTGCCGGTGGTACGTATAGTAGATACCTTACTAAAACACGCTATTCTCCAAGACGCTTCAGATATACATATCGAACCTATGGATGATCAGTTGCTCGTACGTTACCGTATAGACGGTCTTCTACATGATGCTATGGTTTTACCCAAAAACGCTGAATCATCTATTACAGCTCGTATAAAAGTGCTTTCAAATCTTAAACTAGATGAAAAGAGACTTCCTCAAGATGGACGATTCAAGATTGAGATGAATAATGAAAAAGTAAGCTTTCGTGTGTCTATTTTACCTACATACTATGGTGAAAAGACCGTTATGCGTCTTTTGCGAGAAAATGTTTCCGGTTTTACCCTAGAGTATTTAGGTTTTCACGGGGAAGGACTTGAGAGAATTCACAATGCTACCAAGCTAACTACAGGTATGATCCTTACTACTGGACCTACTGGTTCCGGAAAAACTACAACTCTATATACCATTTTGGATATTCTAAACCAGCCAGATGTAAATATATCTACAATTGAAGACCCGGTGGAGTATCAGATGAAAAGAATCAATCAAAGTCAGGTCAAGCCAGAGATCGGTTTTACATTTTCAGCTGGACTGCGAACTCTCGTGCGACAAGATCCTGATATCATAATGGTGGGGGAGATTCGAGACAATGAGACAGCTTCACTAGCGGTAAATGCTGCACTTACAGGTCACTTAGTGCTATCTACACTTCATACGAACAGTGCTGCGGGTGCAGTTCCTAGACTTTTGGATATGAAGATCGAAGCTTTCCTACTTGTTTCAACTATAAATATAATTATTGCACAGAGACTTGTCCGTAGACTTTCTGATAAAAAGGAAAAGTATTTTCTATCAAAACCTGAACTAGCGTCTCTCGGTAAGTCTGTAGATCTAGATAGGGTACTACTTGCACTTAAAGAAGAAAAAATAGTTAAAGCTAATGATACTTGGGATAAAATACCATTTTGGAAACCAGTTCCAGGAAAGGATGATGACGGTTATAAGAGTCGAGTAGGTATACACGAAGTTTTAAAGGTGTCACAGGGAATCAAAGACCTTATTATTAAAGGTTCAACAAATACTGAAATAGAGACATTAGCAAAGAAAGAGGGAATGCTTACAATGATTGAGGACGGTATATTTAATGCAGTTCAAGGAAATACTACGATAGAGGAAGTTTTGAGAGTTATTTCAGAATAATTTTATATAATTTATGTCACATTTTACATATAAAGCAAAAAAATCTACAGGTGAAATATATAAAGGTAATAGAGATGCAAATGATCGCTATGAACTATATAAAATTTTGAAAGAAGCAGGAGACGAGGTAATAAGTGTTGAAGAAAGATCAGGCACAGGTTTTTCTTTGAAAAATATATCCATCACTTTACCTTTTCTACATTCAATAAAAGCACAGGATAAAATCAACTTTGCTAGAAATCTTGGTTCTATGATAAGTGCTGGTTTAGCTGTATCTAGAGCACTTTCTGTAATGGAAAGACAAACCAAAAATAAAGAGCTAAAGAAGATTTTGGCGGATTTGCAAAAAAATATTAGTGAAGGTAAGACACTAAGTCAATCTATGGCTTTATATAAAAATATGTTTTCACCACTTTTTATCTCCATGGTTTCTGCCGGTGAGCAAAGTGGTTCATTGTCAGAATCACTAAAAATAGTTGGAATTCAGATGGACAAATCTTTTGCTCTACAAAGAAGAGTAAAGGGTGCGATGATGTATCCTTGTGTGATTTTGTTTGCAATGGTTATAGTTACTATTTTGATGCTTACATATATCGTACCTACGTTGATGAAAACTTTTACAGAGTTAAAGATAGAGTTGCCAGCTTCGACTCAATTCGTTCTTTTTGTAAGTAATACCTTGAGGGAGCAGGGGTTACTAGTTTTTCTCATAACTTGTGTAGTGGTTGGAGGTCTGGTGATGTGGTCAAAGAAAATAAGTGGTAAAAGAGTCATACATTATGCGATTTTGAAGATTCCAGTTATAGGTAATATTATAAAAGAAGTAAATTCTGCTAGAACTGCTCGTACGTTGTCGTCGCTTCTAAACTCTGGAGTGGATGTTGTGGAATCTATCAGAATAACAGCTGAAGTCATACAGAATGTATATTATAAAGATATTTTGTCTAAAGCTGGCGAAGCAATACAAAAGGGTGATCCAATTTCAAAGATATTTACAGAGAATGAAAAATACTACCCACTTTTCTTGGGAGAAATGATGAGTGTGGGTGAGGAGACTGGTAAGATAGGAGAAATGCTCCTAGGAGTAGCTGTTTTCTATGAGGAAGATGTGGATCAAAAGACCAAGGATATGTCTACAATCATTGAACCATTTCTTATGGTGATAATAGGTGCTGCAGTTGGCTTCTTTGCGGTTGCTATGATTTCACCGATGTACTCACTTGTAAATGTTATCTAATATACATGCTTCACTTTATAAAAAACAATTTTCTTAAAACTAACAGAGGATTTACTCTTGTGGAAACGATAGTTGGAGTTGCTGTCTTTTTGATTATAGCGACTGCTTCATACCAAGCATATGTGAGTCTGTTTCTCTTAATCAATCAAAATCAATATAAAATAGTTGCATTAAATTTGGCAAACGAGCAATTTGAAATTATCCGTAATCTTTCTTATTCTGACGTCGGTATTCCAAATGGTATTCCAAATGGAAAGATTCCACATGTACAAAATATAACTCGTAGCAATATACCTTTCACCATAACAACTACAATCAGAAATATTGACCTACCATTTGATGGACAGATAGGGAGTAGTACTAAAAATGATTTATCACCAGCGGATAATAAAGCGGTGGACGTAGAAGTATCCTGTTCTAGTTGTAAAAACTTTACATCGGTAAAACTAAGTACAACTGTCGCACCTAAAAATTTAGAAACTGCTTCGACAAACGGTGCCCTACTCGTGAGAGTGTTTGATGCAAATGGTGTGCCAGTTTCTGGTGCAAACGTGCATATTGTAAACACACAAGCAAATCCAGATATAGTAATAGACGATGTAACAGATTTGGATGGACTACTTCAGATTGTAGATGTACCACCTGGTACAGACGCATATCAAATAACAGTATCAAAGAGCGGATACTCTACAGAACGAACATATACACCTGGTGCTGTAGGTAACCCAACTCCTACCAAAGGAGATGCAAGTGTAATTATTCAACAAATAACGCAGATTAGCTTTTCTATTGATAAAATATCAAGTCTAGAACTACTTAGTGTTACTCCAGAATGTTCAGCTGTAGCAAACATGGACTTAAATATCACTGGCTCAAAGAGTATTGGTGTTGATATATCAAAGTTTAATCAAAATATTTCTACAAATGGTTCTGGAGTATATACAAACTCTGTTATGGAGTGGGATTCATATATCCTAACAGGATTAGATGCTACGTATGATATTATAGGAATAAATCCACTGAATGCTATAAGTATCGAACCAGACTCTACACAAAGTGTATCAATTATTGTTGCACCAAAGAATCCTAGAAGTCTACTTGTTACGGTAAAGGATTCAACTACACAACTACCACTTACAAATGCTTATGTAAGATTAACAAAAAATTCATCTTATGATGAAAGCTTTATCACTGGACGAGGGTTTATCAATCAAACAGATTGGTCTGGTGGAGCTAATCAATTAGATTTTACTGACAATACAAAGTATTTTGCAGACGATACTAGGGTAGATACTTCTAGTCCTGATGGCGAATTAAAACTTAAAAATGCTTTCGGTGTTTATAATGTTAATGGTATGCTTGAATCATCTACAATTGATACTGGTTCAGAAAGTAATTTCTATAGTCTAGTATGGAGTCCATCTGATCAGCCTGTCTTGAGTGGTATAGATAGTGTTAAGTTTCAATTTGCAACAAATGCTACAAGTTCTGCTACATCCACTTGGGAATATAAAGGACCTGATGGTACTTCTGGTACATATTACACAAGCCCCAATTCACCCTTAGCTAGTGTACATAATGGTGATAGATTTGCCAGATATAAGATATATTTAAGTACAGCAAGTACCACCTCGACTCCAAATATTTCTGATACTTCCTTTACTGTTACATCATCATGTACTCCTCCAGGGCAGGTGGTGTTTTCAGGTCTTGAAGCAGGTACATATAGTCTTGATGTGGGTAAGACAGGGTACTCAACAAGTACACTTAATGTCGTTATAGATAGTAATTGGCAAGAAAAAGAGATAATACTAACACCCTAGTCAAATGAAAAAAAATAATAAAAATAAAGGATTTACTTTGGCTGAAATAGTGGTAGTGGTTGGTATATTTGGTATCATCGTACTAGCTATTAGTTCATTTCAAGTAAATGTTTTAAATAATAATAAATACGCACAAGACTCACTTTCAAGTGCTTTTGATGCGCGAAATATACTGCGAGTAATGGTAAAAGAATTACGCGGAGCTTCTCCGGGTATCGATGGATCTTTTGCGATAACTACAGCAGCAACAAATACAATTGCATTTTATAGTGATGTTGATGGTGATGGTGTTAAAGATAAGGTCAGATACTATATTGCAACCTCAACTCTTAAAAAGGGTTATATTAAACCGACCGGCAATCCACCAGTTTACTCTTCTGCTAATGAAGTTTTTATTACGCTTGCTAGTAATATTAAAAACGCAACAAGCTCACCATTATTTGAATACTTTGATAGTAATTATGCTGGAACATCAACACCACTCACACAACCTGTTACATTGACCAATGTTCATTTAGTAAAAATCAATCTGCTTATTGATGCAGATCCAAATAAATCTCCAAATGTGAGAACCTATACATCTCAAGTTAATTTACGCAATTTAAAAGATAATTTATAAAAAATGAAAATATTTTTGTATCAAAATGAAATAAATAAACACAAGCAAAGTGGTTTTATTCTTGTAAATGTTTTGGTCTTTGGTGTGATTGCTATAATTGTGACATCTGCACTTGTAAATTGGGGAGGGACTATGTTAAAGGCTACACGACAACTTGCTTCAAAAGAGCAGGCAATGCAGATCGCAGAAGCAGGAATTGATTACTATCGATGGCATCTAGCTCATGATTCTGACGACTATAAGGATGGAAATGCTACCACGACAAACGGTCCATTTTTGCATAATTTCGAGGATAAGGATGGGAATGTTATAGGACAGTATGCATTAACGATAACACCTCCACTAACCGGCTCTACGCTTATTAAGATTAAATCAAAAGGAACAGTGGTGTCTGATCCTGCAGTTTCTAGAACAATCGAAGTTTCTCTTGCTATACCTTCGTTTGCTAAATATGCAGTGGTTGCAAATAGTTTTATGAACTTCGGAGTTGGTACAGAAGTTTTTGGACCTATACACTCAAATGGTGGTATTCACTTTGATGGAATTGCGCACAATGTTATAACAAGTGCATTATCAACTTTCACTGATCCATATGCAGGTGGTACTAGACATGGCGTATATACAACTTCTGGAACTGATGATCCAACTCCACCTACAGCAGTACCATCTAGACCAGATGTATTTATGGCGGGAAGACAATTTCCCGTAACGGTTGTCGATTTTGCTGGAATTACAACCGATCTATCCTCTATGAAAGCCAATGCAATTTCGGGTGGTAGATATTTTGCTGCATCCGGCGGTCAGGGATATCATATTATACTCAAGGTTAACGATACTTTTGATATCTACAGAGTAAATTCATTAAGATCTGCACCCAATAATTGCACCAATTCAGCAAATGAAACAGATTGGGGTACGTGGAGTATAAATACACCAAACAACTCTCAAACATTATTAGGAAATTATCCTTTACCTGCAAATGGGATAATTTTTGCCGAAGATCATGTTTGGGTAGACGGTAAGATCAATACTGCTCGCGTCACAATTGCTGCTGGAAAATTTCCTGACAGTACAAACACTAGAAAAGATATTATAGTTAATAATGATTTATTATATACAAATTACGATGGACAAGATGCTATAGCACTTATAGCTCAAGGTGATATAACTACAGGTCTATATAATGATGTTGATGGTGATGAGGTGATTAGAATAGATGCCGCTCTAATCGCTCAAAATGGGCGGGCGGGGAGATATTTCTATTCAAGTTCTTGTGGTGCTTCATATCTTCAAACAAAGATAACACTATATGGAATGATAGGAACTAACAAGCAGTACGGATTTGCTTGGGGAAGTGGTAGTAGTATAACTTCTGGATTTCAAACTCGAGAAATTATTTATGATGGTAACTTGCTGTACGCTCCGCCACCAAGTTTCCCACTTACCTCAAATCAGTACTCTATACTTTCATGGCAAGAGATAAAGTAAAAAGTGTACGTGCTGTATGATATAATGTTCCTATGAAAAAAAGAATCATTGTCGGTAATTGGAAGATGAACCCTGTTACACTAGAAGATGCCAAGAGGCTTTATAAATCTGCAAAGAAAATTTCAGACAAACTAACGTCAGTTACTGTCGTCGCTTGTCCACCATTTGTCTATATATCACCACTTATTAAATCCAAAAAAGAATCTTCTGTTGCTATCGGTGCCCAAGATTCTTATTTCGAGGCCCAAGGATCATATACAGGAGAGATAAGTCCATTTATGTTAAGGGATTTAGGAGTAAGCTACGTGATAGTAGGTCATTCTGAAAGGCGAGCAAAGGGTGAAACAGATGAATTGATATCAAAAAAGGTGAACGTGCTCTTGGAGGCAGGAATGAATACTATTTTATGTGTTGGAGAAAAGGAAAGAAGTGAAAATGGCACGCATTTGGATTTTCTTAAGGAACAGATCAAAAATTCATTAAATAAAGTATCAAAAAAGAATATCTCCAAGCTAATACTTGCGTATGAACCCGTATGGGCTATCGGTGCAAAAGAAGCTATGAGTCCTGAGAATATTTATGAAATGACAATATTTGTTAGAAAGGTGCTATCTGATATTTATGGACACGATCAAGCTATTTCTACACCAGTTTTGTATGGTGGTTCAGTCAATTTTAGAAATGCTCTAGATATTTTTGTGAAGGGTCAGGTAGACGGACTGCTAGTGGGTAGGGAAAGTGTAAACTCTGATGGTTTTGCGGAATTACTTAAGGTCGCTGATTCAATTAAATAGTATGAAAAATATTAAAGAAGTAGAAAATCTGGATGGCGTAAGGGTCCTCGTGCGCCTTGATTTGAATGTACCTATAGAAAACGGGCACGTTGTGGATGATTTTCGTATTCGCAAGGCTTTGCCACTTATTAACTATCTATATGAAAAGGGTGCTACTTTGATTTTAATGAGTCATATAGAAACCAAGGATAATCCTACACTAGAGCCAGTTGCAAAACATTTACAAAAGATCGGCATAGATTGTCTTTTTGAAAAGAATTATAAAAAAGTTCTCACAAGTCACAAGGATCAAGGTAGTAGAATTATTTTGCTTGAAAACTTGAGGGAGCATGAAGGAGAGAAGAAGAATGATAAAAAATTTGCAAAGGAATTGGCTTCGTTAGGGGATATATATGTAAATGAAGCTTTTTCTGTATCACATCGTGAACATGCCTCTGTTTGTGCGATAACTGAGTTTATAGATAGTTATGCAGGTCTACAGTTTGAGAATGAAATCAAGCATTTAAGTTTGGCCTTTAATCCTGAACATCCATTTCTTTTTATCCTCGGCGGAGCGAAGTTTGATACAAAACTCCCACTTGTAGAAAAGTTTCTACCATCTGTGGATAAGGTTTTTGTTGGTGGTGCCTTAGCAAATGATTTCTATAAAGCAAAAGGTATGGATGTAGGTGATTCTCTAGTATCTGAAAAGGAATTGGATCTTAGTAATTTTATAAATAATCCCAAAATACTTCTACCCACCGATCATATTTTAAAAGGCACTGCAATAATGGATGCAGGACTTGAGACAATTGAATTACTAAGAAAAGAGATTGATAATGCTCGGTTTATTCTTTGGAATGGTCCTTTAGGCGCGTATGAACAAGGTTATAAGTCGGGGACTTTGCAATTATCAGAAATACTTGCGGATGCGACAAAAAAAGGTGTAAAAACTGTTGTGGGTGGAGGTGATACACTCGCTACAATTGCTGAACTTAAACTCGAAGATTCATTTACTTTCGTCTCGACTGGTGGAGGAGCGATGCTAGACTTCCTTGCAAAGGGGACTTTACCTGGCATTGAATCTTTAAAGGGTTTATAATATAGGCATGATAAATATCAATTATAAAAAAGGATTTACTCTCATCGAGTTACTAGTAGTTATTTCTATTATCGGTTTACTTTCATCTATCGTTATGGCTTCTCTAAATACAACTAGAGTAAAGGCAGCTGATACTGCTATCAAAGCTGATTTAAAGGGGATAGCAACTTCTGCTGAGATAGAATACGCAACACTTGGGTATAAGTATAATACTACCAATCAAGCGGTTACAAGTAGTTCATGTTCAACTTTAAATACAGCAGGAACAATTCTTCAGAATCCAAAGATACAAGACGCAATGAAGCATATAGTTGCTAATAATGGAGGGAAGGAGGTTACTTGTAGTATACCAGCAGATGGTAAGACATATACTATAAGTGCACCACTACGTACAACACCAAACTTAGCGAGTGTTGATAGTACAAGTAGTAATTTGAACGCAGGCTCAGTAGTAGTACCATCAACTTTTAACGTAGTGGCTTTTAATAATAATGGAATCAAATGGACTTTTATTGACACTACTAATGTTCCAGCACCAAGTATTACTTATGAATTAGAGAGATCTACAAATGCAAATGGACCATTTACTGTAGCAGATAGTCGTACAGTAAATGCATCAGGTACAACTTATAACTTCGAGGCTTCTATTACTGGTGGATATACATCTGGTACGACATATTATTTTAGAATGAGAATAATAAAAGGTACACTATATTCTGATTATTCATCAGTTAAGTCTGTAACTATACCACAATAATATTAGTATTTTAAATGACTTATGATAAAAAGTATAAATAATAAGGGATTCACACTTATAGAACTACTAGTAGTTATTTCTACAATAAGTTTACTTTCTTCTATTGTTTTAGCTTCGTTAAACACTACTCGAGTAAGGGCGTCTGACACCGCTATCAAGGCCGACTTGAAGGGAATAGCGACTTCAGCGGAAGTGGAGGCTTCTAATATGGATGGAAGGTATAATACGACTGGAATTGCTGTAACAAGTAGTACATGTTCAACATTGAGTACTTCAAATACAATTCTACAAAATCCAAATATTCAATCAGCAATGAAACATATAAAAGCAACAAATGGGGGAC
Organism: uncultured Candidatus Saccharibacteria bacterium; assembly: GCA_964433125.1. Classification (GTDB taxonomy): domain Bacteria; phylum Patescibacteriota; class Minisyncoccia; order Phycocordibacterales; family PALSA-1337; genus CAIOGI01. Next base: position 10,742 of record CAYSPX010000003.1, read on the forward strand.
AAGACGTTTCTTGTAATATTTCTGCAGATGGAACATCTTATAGTATGACAGGACCCTTGAGTGTAAACACAGGAGATTCAGTTTATATGGATAATACTGGTAATTTTGTTTCTGGTAAAAGTGATAGTGCCATTATTTCATCATTAGCAACTCTTGTTTTGAATTCTGTTTGTAGTTCAAATTGTAATCCCAATCTTGATTTTAATGTAGATCTTAAAATTGCTTCTGCAGATCGTTTGGCTTTGTTAAATATTCAGACAACTATATATTATAATAATATATATAATGGAATAACCGCAGAAACCAATTCTAGAATGGGTACAAATGTTGCAGTAGGTTCAGCTTTTGATCCTGATAGAACAGGAACAGTAACTTCACTTGATTTGGCTAGAATACAAGCTGCACTTGTAAATATGAGAAATCCATAATAATTATCGTCTATAGGCTAGATATTATTTTCTCTTTATTTTTTACAAAATCTTTCTTATCTCCCACAACATCTCTATTCGGAAAAACCCATATATGTGCATGATGAACTTCATCACCAACTATGCGACTTAGAACAAAGTCAGTATTAAAGGCTTTTCTTTGTGCCAGAGCTATCTTTTTTGCAATTTCAAAATATTCACTAGTATTGGGAACATCCCATACCCATCGATAGTGTTTCTTGGGGATGACTTGTGTGTGGCCAGGAGACTGTGGGTTTATATCAAGAAAAGCTAAGAAAATTTCATCTTCATACACGATATGGGCTGGAATTTCTTTGTTTACTATTTTGCAAAAGATGCAGTTTGTGTCGTGTTTCATATATGTATTTTACCATACTAATTAATTTTTCTTATTTAAAATTTAAGACTCCTAGCGAAAAACGCGAGGAGTCTTGTGCTTATCAAGCCAACTTCATGAACTTATGTTTCAAAGGTCAGTAGGTTTTGCTTCTTGGCAGCCAGCCAGTCCTAATGAATCGTCCGATTCGCCATCAGAGACACTGTCTATATCGAGTCCAAGCTCGTCGAATACTCCAACATAAATTCTCCCTCCAGTTACGGCACAATGCTCTAGACAACGAAGTTCGATTTTTCCAAATAAGCGTTCACCAGATGCTAGAAAGTGACCGATTGCTGTATATACCACTATTCGAGCAGTCGGAATCTCCTCATTTTCTCCAATGTGGCACCACGCTTGCTCCCAAGTTTTGTGTTCAGATTTGGGTACTGAAGTTCTACGAACTAATAACCAACGCATTTCACCTTTCTCTGTTGCAAATAATTCTTTTTTAAACCATGCCTTATCTTGTCCTTTAAACAAAGGCAAGTTTCTCTTTGTGGCAATACTTAAGATGTTTAAAATTGAAAGTGGAAAGACGGCGACTAGGTTGTGTGTGTTCCTGCAAGACAAAAGTGTCCTTATATTAAAGGGAACTTCAGTAAGATCTGCAATCTGTTTGCTTGTGGGATTGATTCCAAAGTACCGCATTGCTTCCTCGACACCAAAGAAGTTGTTGTCCATTATTAGTCGGGCAAATTCTTGTGATGTATAAGGCTCATTTTCGCCATGAATCATGAACCTAGCGATACTATCCACGAAGCGTGGGTCAGTGTTGATACGGGTTGAGATTTTACCTGCTTGATCTCCCAAAGCTACCCAAATTCGTTGGGTGGCAGCATTTATTACACCAGCAGGAACTTCATTCCATTTTTCCATAGTAACCTTGTTCTGTTAGCTTTTTGAAATTATCTCTAAGCGACTAGACTTGAGCTTACGATCTCAAAATTACGTCTCGTCTTCATAAGATGAGCTCCATAACATAAAATATAACTATTTAGTGGTCATGTCAAGAAATTACTTTGGCGTATGTGATATAATCAAAATTAATATATGTCCAAATACCAAATCCGCAAAAGAACAAACGGGGACTTCATAGACAATCTTCTTTTTCACCGTGGTATCAAGACCGCAGAGGAGAAAAATGATTTTCTAAATCCCAACTATGATACACACATCCTTGATCCTTTTTTATTAAAAGATGCGGAAAAGGCAGCAAAGCGGATGGTGAAAGCTATCGATGCTGGTGAAAAAATAGTTATTTATAGTGATTATGATGCTGACGGAATTCCTGCAGGAGTTATTTTTCATGACTTTTTTAAAAAAATTGGTTTCAAAAATTTTACAAACTATATTCCACATAGACACGATGAAGGGTTTGGTTTAAATACTGATGCGGTGGATGGTTTTATAAAAGAAAAAATAGACCTACTCATCACGCTTGATTGCGGAATTTCTGATATCGATGCAGTGAAGCTCGCTGCCGATAATGGTATAGATGTTATCATCACTGATCACCATGAACCACATGAAGAAGTTCCACCAGCTTTTGCAATAATTGATCATAAGCAAAAGGGATGCGAGTATCCTGAAAAGATTCTTTGCGGTTCTGGAGTTGGTTTTAAATTAATTCAAGCTATTTTGAAAGTTAAGCGCTTTGATTTGAAAGAAGGACATGAAAAATGGCTGCTTGATATGGTGGGACTTGCAACACTTTCTGATATGGTGCCGCTAGTGGGGGAAAATAGGGCGCTGGCTCACTTTGGTATGAGAGTGCTCAAGATGAGTCCAAGAAAGGGGCTAGTACGTCTCCTGAATCATTTAAAGATAAATCAAAAATATCTTACAGAAGATGATATAGGCTTTATGATCACACCTCGTATAAATGCGGCTTCTCGTATGGGTGTGCCTATGGATGCCTTTCGACTACTTGCAACTGATGATGATAATGAAGCACATGAGTACGTAGAACATTTAGATAAAATAAATACAGAGAGGAAGACGAAGGTTGCAACTCTGGTAAAGGAAATTAAAAAACTTATCAGCGAAAGACATAAAGACGATCCTCGTGATGTTATCGTGGCAGGGAATCCAGATTGGAGACCGTCACTACTTGGTTTGGTGGCAAACAGTCTTGCAGAGGAATATGGAAAACCCGCTTTTCTGTGGGGACGTGATGGAGATGGAATAATAAAAGGTTCTTGTAGATCTGGAGGAACAGTAAGTGTTGTAGATATTATGCGTTTGTCTCCAGAGGGAAGTATGATGCAGTACGGTGGACACTTTGCTTCCGGAGGATTTTCGGTTTCAAATGAAAAAATACACCATCTAGATGACTTTCTGAATGAAGGATTTAAAAAACTAGCCCAAAGTGATGTTGTGACTGAAGCAAAATATATAGATATGGAGTTGAGACTTGAAGATGTTAGTTGGAAAAGTTATGGGGAGGTGGAAAAGCTAGCACCTTTTGGGACAGGGAATAAAAAGCCATTATTTATTTTTAAAAATATAAAGATAGAAGGCATAAAAGAATTTGGAAAAGAAAAGAATCATTTGGAGCTTGCTTTTAAAAAAGAAAATGGAAGTCTAGTAAATGCTATGGGATTTTTTATGGATTCAAAGACATTTAAAAATAAAGACGGGGAGAGTTTGAAAGTGGGTGATTTGATAGACCTCGTAGCGACGATGGAGAAGTCGATGTTTAGGGGGAGAGCGGAGTTGAGGTTGAGGATAGAGGAGGTGGTATAATACAAATATGAACAATATAGAGGAAATAGAACTCAGAAGTAAAATTGCCAATCTTTTAAATAAGGAAGTCGCTATTTTTATTTTAAAGGGAAAAGGCGCTTGTAATAATGCATATTATGTTGAGACTGAAGATGGTGGAAGGTATATAGTTAAACAAGAAAGGGTAGACAAAGAGACTTATGAACAAAATAATCTCATCGTAGAAGCTCAATTAATAAAAAAACTTAATAATTCAAGTATATTTACACATATTCCAGAAGTAATTTTTATTTCAGAGAATCTTAATATGTATGGTTATAAGTATATTGATGGGGATATGATGAAGGATGTTTGGGTGAAGTTTTCTGAGAATGATAAAATAAGTCTCTGCAAAGAAATTGGATATTTTCACGCTGAAATAGGTAAGGTCTTTAATAAAGAAATGGCAATTGAAAGTCATTTAAAAATAGATGAATCTACAGAAGTACATCCTGAAGTTGTGGAGCAATACAATAGATTAAGTGTAGACGAAACCCTACCTATTGATTTTAGAGTATTGGTTCAAAAAGCTAGAAAAATATTTAATACTACAAATACCAACACCATTTTTCAGTTTATTCATAATGATCCACATCATGAGAATATATTAATAAAAGATAAAAAGATTTCAGGCGTCATAGATTTTGGAGATGCCGAATTTGGTGATGTTACCAAAGAATTTTCGAGGTATATTCGAGACTATCCAGATTATTTTGAATACATAGTTTCTGCTTATGAAGAAAAATCAGGTAATAAACTTTCTAGAGAGCGATTAATATGCAACGCTCTAATATGTGGCTTTTCTGAAATTGTTGAAAGTTATGAGAAGGGAGGTGAAGAAAAAGATAAAGCAGAAAAAGCAATCTTGGTTTATAAGAAGTTTATTGATCCGATGAAGGTTTGACTATTCTCTTATTAATTAGTATGGTTAATCAAAATCCAGACTAAGTTTGGTAGTTGTTAATTCAACTTTGCTCTTGTCGATCAAACAATTAAAAAGAATCATGTGAAAAACTATAACCTATTTACTAGTCTTGGAGATTACTTAAAGTATTTAAGACTGCACGTTAATAAAGGGCAAAGGGAGATCGGAAAGATCATTATGCCCAAAAAGAGGTACGGTAATAAATCTGTTTCAAAGATTGAAAATGGTCATCAACGTATTTCGAGGGAGCAGATTGTGTTATTTGCTAAAGGCCTAGAATACCCCGAAGAGGTTCTTATTGAGGCCTATAATTTTTTTAGTGGAGTCAGACCTCAATTTACTCTACCTATGGATGCTACAGAAGATCTGCGGCCCCTGTTGAAGGTTTTATCTGAAAGTGGGAGACCTGTAACTGGTGATATGTTGGTCAAAGCAATTTCTCATTTAATTGCTTTAAGGAATCTCGGAATGTCGATTTCCTAGTCTAGTGGTGATCGACCTTTTAGTTTCGTAGGAGAGTCCTGGTCCGCCAGGCTCTTTTTTATTTTAAATGTATTATAATAGACCAAATGAATAAAACAACAATCTTCACAGACGGTGCATCACGAGGTAATCCTGGTAGAGGGGGCTGGGGATCTGTTGTGGTAGAAAATAACTCTGTGAGAGAACTAGGTGGTAGAGAAGATAATACTACAAACAACCGCATGGAACTTATGGCCGCTATTGCTGGACTATCTTCTGTTACAAAGGGCAGTGTTGTGACTTTAAACACTGATTCTTCTTATGTAATCAACGGCATTACAAAATGGGTAAAGGGATGGATACGAAATGGTTGGCTTACAAAGACCAAGGATGAGGTATCAAACCGTGACTTATGGGAAAAGCTTGTGGATGCTGGGGAGGGTAAAGATGTGACTTGGAACTATGTCGGAGGTCACTCAGGAATCGTGGGTAATGAGAGATGTGACATTATTGCAACGAGTTTTGCAGATGGTAAACCAAGTCATTTATATAATGGCTCTATCGAGAATTACTCAATAAAAAACATTTTAGACTTAAGCCATGTAGAAGAAAAAAAGGAAAATAAAAGTGCAAAGAAAAGTCATTCCAAAGCAGCTGCATACTCATATGTTAGTAGAGTAGATGGAAAAATTTATATAGATAAAACATGGGCAGTTTGTGAATCTCGTGTAAAAGGAAAGGCTGGAGTAAAGTTTAAAAAGGCAACTTCACCTTCACAAGAAAAGGAAATTATTGAAGAGTTTGGTAAATAGGGTCCTGTTTCCTATCGAGGATAAAATTCTGATAAAAATTTTATTAAGATTTTATCAAAATTTTATTTGGATTTTATCGGTGTCTGCTAGGATTTGTATGTGAAAGCAAATCATAGAAAGATTAACATAATTATTGTTTGTACTTTGGTTTTGATTGTTATGATCAGGGCGTGGTTTGTCTTTCAAAATAGTAGACATGAGCTCGTGGGGGAATATGCCAAGCAAGTCGTAGAAGTAGAAGGAATCGTCTCAAGTGAGCCACTTACAAAGGACTTTTCTAAGGTTTTTATTATTAAGACTAGTAAAATTAATAATGCTGCTTTAGATATATCTATTAAGGTTACTACTGACAGATATACTGATTATGAGTATGGCCAACATTTGATATTAAAGGGAAAGTTACTCGAACCTTTTAATTTTAAAAGTAATGGCGGTAGAGTGTTTGACTACGTTGGTTATCTTTTGAAAGACGATGTTTATTTTGAGATGAAGAAACCGGATATTAGGCTGCTTGATACAAGTACAAATCAAGCAAACTTTATATCTAGGAATCTTTTTCTATTGAAAAGTAATTTCCTTTCAAATCTTAAGAGAGTTATGGGTGAACCACACTCTGCGCTTGCAGGCGGGCTTGTAGTGGGGGACAAAAGTGCTTTAGGAAAAGAGTTGATTGATGATTTCAGAAGAGTTGGACTTATACATATCGTAGTTCTGTCTGGCTACAATATTACAATTGTCGCAGAATCTATTCGCAGGATACTCTCATTTCTTCCCAGAAATATTGGTATAGTTTTGGGCGGTCTCGGAATATTACTGTTTGGAATACTTGTTGGTGGTGGAGCGACCGTAGTTCGTTCTTGTATCATGGCAATCATTGCACTCATGGCAACATTTCTTCGAAGAGATTATGATGTTGGTCGAGCTTTATTTGTCGCTGCCATGTTAATGTTGATCGAAAATCCACTTATCTTGGTATATGATCCATCGTTCCAACTCTCATTCCTAGCGACACTTGGTTTGATACTTCTATCTGCACCACTAGAGAAAAAACTCGGGTTTATTACAGAGATTCTCGGTTTGAGAGCATTGGTCGCTACAACTATAGCCACTCAGATTTTTGTTTCACCATATCTACTCTATATGATGGGACAACTATCAACTATTAGTGTTATTACAAATATTCTCATATTACCAATCATTCCCGCAACTATGTTGTTTGTAACTCTAACTGGATTGTTTGGATTTGTATCCACCAATATATCATTATTCTTTGGCTGGATATCACAAGCTTTTCTGTCGTACGAATTATTTATAGTAGAAAAGTTTGCAAATATACCATTTGCTACTATTGAATTACCAAAGTTTTCATTTTGGATTGTTATTGCTATGTATTCTATCTATTTCGTAGTACTTACAAAATTTCCTAGAACATTTTCCCAATTTATATTCAAAAAGAAATCTTCCACATAGTTCTTTTTTCCTGATGGTGCATAGTCTGCAACATAAGAATGTTCCCACATATCTAGAGCGAGGATGAGTGCGCAGTCCTGTAATTGACCTATGTGTTGTTCCTCAACCCATGTGCTTACAAGTCTCTTTTCTGTTCTGTCATAGTAAAGCATTGCCCAGCCGATACCTCTTGTTAGTGCAATAGCTTTGAAGTTTGTGAGCCAAACATCAAAAGATCCAAAATCAGACTCAATCTGTGATCGTAAACTACAATCAGCAGGAAGTTCCTTAGATCCACCTTCTAGACTTTTGAAATACACCTCATGATTTCTCATTCCATTGTATTCAAATCCAAGTCGTCGGATATCTTGTTTTCCTTCGAGAGTTTCGTTTAGATTCTTTACATATCCACTATATAGTTTGATATGCTCCTCAATTGTCTTGCTTGATATTCCTTTCAATTCACCGATATTAAATTTTAGTTCATTAAATTTATTCATAAAAGTATTTTAACATGAAAAAGACAATTATCATTAGCTCTATTATTACAATCGGATTAGCTTTTTGGTTGGGTTTATATATTCATAAATGGGAATATAGAAAACCTTTACTCGAAGTGCACTTTTTTAGTTTAAATAGGGGACGGTCTGTTTTTATACGTACTCCGGAGAACAAGACAATACTAGTAGGTGCTGGGCAAAATTCAGAAGTGATTAGAGAGATGACAAAGGTCATGCCATTTTATTCTAGAAAAATTGATTATATTTTCATACCAAGTGCAGTACCCGCACAAATAGGTGGACTCATAGATGTGCTTGATAGATATGAAGTAAACGAAATAATTAAATCTAAATATATTTCAACAAGTACTGTCTTATCAAAATTAAACACACAAATTTCACATAAAAAAATACATGTGCGAGAAGTTGAGAGGGGAGACAGATTTAATCTAGATGGTGTGGACGTTATTGTTATATTCCCAAATAGTGATTTTAAATATAATAAAACAAGCCTACCTGAGCTGGGATTGATTTTTGAATATAATAAGACTCAGCTATTTCTAATAGGTAATCTATCCAAAACGATTCAAAAATACATTTCAAAAAGTCTGAATTCACTAACGGATCAAAATCTCCTAGAGTTTTATCACAGTGGCATAGATAGTAAAAAATCAGATGAACTAGTAGAAAAAATAAAACCTAAATATACTTTTACAACGAAAGAAAAATCCACCAGTTGGGTAACTGATGGATTTTCCTGGAAACTGTTTGAGTCTATATAATCCCTGCTTTCTTTAGTGTAATAAATGCTCCTCGCTTCTGTATAGTCTTGAGACCTCTTGTTGAAATAGTAATGTTAAAACTTTTCTTTAGTTCTGGTACGTAAATTTTCTTCTTTTGAAGATTTGGGTACTTTCGAACCATTCCTGTAGGGTTAAACTGAGTTGCTCGAGTAGCGTTTGAATATCCGCCAGCAACCATTGAACCTCTTTTTGTTATTGCACATACTTTAGCCATAGTGATAGTATGCTATCATAATAAATATATTAAGCAAGTCCAATTAATACAATATGTCAGAAATTACTATAATATTTCAAATTTTCATACTAGTGATGTCAGTTGTTATCCATGAGATATCACATGGTTACACTGCTGAGATTCTGGGTGATCCGACACCGAGGTTGCAGGGAAGACTAACTCTAAACCCTTTGAGACACCTAGAGTTTTTTGGTTCTTTTATTGTGCCACTTATAACAACATTAGCGGGTTTTACTTTTGGTTGGGCAAAGCCAGTACAGTGGAATCCATACAATGTATCAAATAAAAAGTGGGGGGAGTTGATTATCTCTATTGCAGGACCTGCTTCAAACTTATTTATCGTTATTTTGTTTGGACTTATAATACGCTTCTTTGCCGGAACAGTGACAGTGACATTTATTAATATTTCAGTATATATAGTAATCATAAACTTAATGTTAGCCATATTTAATATGATTCCACTTCCACCACTCGATGGATCAAAGATCCTTTTTGCTATCCTACCACCAAACATGCTTCATGTCAGAGAAGTAATCGAAAAATACTCAATTTTCTTTTTCTTATTACTCGTCTTATTTTTCTGGAGATTCGTAGAGCCTGTTGTGCCATTTCTTTTTAAGGTGATTACGGGGGTTAATTTGTAGATTCGATTTTATTATTTTGATATAATTGTTCAACTAGAGCCTATAAAAGGACGTACCCACCTAGTGAATTATTAATACCATTTTCTAATGGTGTGTTTGTGTTAATTAAAATAAAATATGTCTAAAATAATAAAAAT
>CAYSPX010000003.1:20399-24702 GCA_964433125.1 uncultured Candidatus Saccharibacteria bacterium
TTCTAATGGTGTGTTTGTGTTAATTAAAATAAAATATGTCTAAAATAATAAAAATAAAAGATATTGAGGTGAAAATTAGGACTGCTAAAGATAATAATGATTATATTTGTCTTACGGATATGGCAAAAAGTAAAAATTCAGAGTTTCCGGCTGATGTTATAAAAAATTGGTTAAGAACTAGATTTACCATGGATTTTATTGGTTCTTGGGAGATTATACATAATCCTAATTTTTAACTGGTCGAATTCGGCCAGTTTAGAAATCAGGCTGGAGTTAATTCTTTTGTATTGAACCCGGAAAAGTGGATTAATCTAACCGGTGCTGTTGGTATGACGACAAGTTCTGGTAGATATGGTGGTACATATGCGCATAGGGATATTGCGTTTGAATTTGGTTCTTGGTTGAGTCCAGAATTTAAACTTTACTTAATCAAAGAATTCCAGCGTCTCAAAGAAGATGAAAATCGTCGACTTTCTTTGGATTGGAATATAAATCGTGTATTAACAAAACTAAACTATAGAATTCATACAGACGCTATAAAAGAACACATAGTCCCGCATTTAATATCAAAAGATCAGGAAAGTTTTATTTATGCAGATGAAGCGGATATTTTGAATGTAGCAATGTTTGGGAAGACTGCTAAGCAGTGGAGAGATGAGAATGTTGGGAAAGATGGGAGTATTCGTGACTATGCCACTATTGAGCAACTTCTGGTTTTGGCAAATATGGAAAGTATAAATGCTGAGTTTATAAGAATGAATTTGTCGCAAGGGGAGAGATTGAGAAAATTAAATGAGACTGCGATTACACAGATGAAGGCGCTGGTAGGGAGAGGGGTGGAGGGTAGGTTAAATAGTTTGAGATAGTTATAAGAAAGCCTTAGTGATGGAAAGGTATTGAACCATTACGAGTATATTGACTATTATTTATATTTATGATATCTATTTTAGTAGAAAATATGGTGATAATCAAGTCATCTAATGAAAGGATTTATGGATAATTCAGTAATTCATGAGGAACTCAAAACTCTTAAATCTAAATTTGGAACCCGCTCAAAAAAACTTGATGAAGGCGTTGAGTATTCACATCAGAAATTTTTAGAGGCAATTCGCTTAAGAGATAGTTTTGAATCAGGTGAAGGACTTTTCCAGGAAATGAAAATAGATATTCTGGAAAATGTACTTGAGCGTTGCAGTGTAAGTCGGGACGAGCTCCGTATGTACCTATATATAAAATTTAGAGTTAAACTAGCTAATATCGATGACAGACGAGTTGAAGTATTGCTAGACGAGACCCTTAAAGGTATTCGACCATAATAGATGGATTTTATTGGATCAATTTCAACCACCCCTCACCCCAAAACAGCACCCCTGTCGCGAGATGAGGGGTTTGCTTTTTAAATAATTTGCCTTTTCCTCCTTTTGTGATAGAGTAACCCCACGTCCAAAAACGTCAGAGGTGAGTAACCACTAGGTGAAAACAATCAACTCTGCCACATTTGGGTAATTATTAAGTGCCATAAGGTCCCTGACCAAAATTTTAGAATGCCAACAATCAATCAGCTTGTTCGAAAGAACCGAAAGAAATTTATTAGAAAGACAAAGTCAGTAGCTCTAACTCGAAGTTTCAATAGTATTGAAAACCGACCGAGTTTTTTCCCATCTCCATTTAAGAGAGGAGTATGTATAAAAGTTACTACAAAGACTCCAAGGAAGCCTAACTCAGCTATTCGAAAGATTGCCCGAGTAAGACTTTCAAACGGTCTAGAAGTTACAGCTTACATCCCAGGAGAAGGACACAACCTACAAGAGCACTCAGTAGTACTTCTACGAGGGGGACGAGTAAAGGATGTAGGTCTACGATATACAGTAGTACGAGGAGTTCTTGATGCTACAGGAGTAGAGAAACGCCGAAAGGGTCGAAGTCAATACGGAAACAAGAAGCCAAAGGCAGCAAAAGCGTAATCTGGCCGACTATTTATATTAATTTAATCTAAAAATACAATGCGAAGAAGACTAAAAAATAAACATATATTAAAGCCAGAGCCTACTTTTGATTCAGTAAAGGTTTCAAAGCTTATAAACTATGTTATGGATTCAGGAAAGAAGGCTACAGCACGAAAGGTGGTTTATGATTGTTTTGAAGTAATAAAAGAAAAGACAAAGAACGAAACTCCTCTAGAAGTTTTTGAAACAGCTCTAAAGAACACTATGCCAGCTATGGAAGTGCGATCAAGACGAGTGGGAGGTGCAAACTACCAAGTTCCAAGAGAAGTTCGACCAGAGAGACAGAGAGCTCTTTCTATGAAGTGGATTGTTCTAGCTGCACGAGGTAAAAAGGGTAAGCCAATGGCAGAAAAACTAGCAGACGAGATCATTGCAGCTTCAAAGAATGAAGGAGAAGCAGTAAAGAAGCGAGAAAGTACTCACAAGATGGCAGAGGCAAACAAAGCATTCGCTCACTTCGCTTGGTAATTTCGGTTTGTTTAAAATAGATCTTTTATTATATAACTAAAATCATATTAATTTATGCAAAGAGACTACCCATTAGAGAAAATTCGTAACTTCGGTATCATTGCCCACATCGACGCCGGTAAGACTACTACTTCAGAGCGTATTTTGTTCTACACTGGAGAAATTCACAAGATCGGTGAAGTGCACGATGGAGAAACAACTACAGACTGGATGGAACAGGAAAGAGAGCGAGGTATTACTATTACTGCCGCCGCTATTACTTGTTTCTGGAATCCTTCATACATGCCGAAGACTGATTTTTCAAAGAAGGTTCGTTTTAATGTTATCGACACTCCAGGGCACATCGACTTTACAGTAGAAGTAAAGCGTTCTCTTCGAGTGCTAGACGGTGCTGTAGTGGTTTTTGATGGAGTAGCTGGGGTAGAACCACAGTCAGAGACAAACTGGAGATATGCTGACGAAAGTAACGTGCCTCGACTTTGCTTTATAAATAAAATGGACCGAACAGGTGCAAGTTTTGAGAAATCATACGCATCTATTCTAGAAAGACTAAATAAAAAGGCAGTAAGATTCCAAATTCCAATAGGAACAGAAGGGGATCACGAGGGAGTTGTGGATCTTTTGAAAATGAAAGCTTATTTCTTTGATGGAGAAAAGGGAATAAACGTTATTGAAAAAGAAATTCCAGAAAACCTTCTAGAAGATGCAAAGAAATATCATGCAGAGCTAGTAGAAAAGGCTGTAGAGCATAACGATGTACTTATGCAACAGTATCTAGATGGAAAGGAAATTCCAGTGGATGTACTAAAGACAGAGATCCGAAAACTTGTTATTGATAACAAAATGTTCCCAGTATTTACAGGTTCAGCTCTAAAGAACGTTGGAGTTCAGCTAGTTCTAGATGCGGTTGTCGACTATCTACCAGCTCCTACAGATCTAAAGCCAGTAAAGGGAATCGATCCAAACACAGGAGAAGAAATCTTCCGAAGTGCTTCAGATGCAGAACCATTTACAGCTCTAGCTTTCAAACTACAAAACGACCCATTCGTAGGACAGCTTACATTCTTCCGAGTGTATTCTGGAACTATCGAAGCAGGAACATACCTATATAACTCTTCAACAGGAAAGAAGGAGAGACTAGGACGTATCGTACGACTACAAGCTGATAAGCGAGAAGAAGTAAAGAAAGTCTTTGCTGGAGAAATTGCTGCAGCTGTGGGTCTAAAGGATGCTCTTACATCTCATACTTTCTGCGATGAAAACAAGCCAATTATCCTAGAAAAGATCAAGTTCGTTGAACCAGTGGTTTCTCTAAGAATTGAACCAAAGACAAAGGCTGATCAAGAGAAAATGGGTATGGCTCTACGAAAACTTGGAAACGAAGATCCAACATTCAAGATTTCATCAAACAGTGAGACTGGAGAAACTATCATTTCAGGTATGGGAGAACTACACCTAGACATCATGGTTGATCGTATGAAGCGAGAATTCGGAGTGGAAGCAAATGTTGGTAAGCCTCAGGTGGCGTATCGAGAAACTATTATGGGTACAGCTGAAGCTGAACACAAGTATGTTAAGCAGTCTGGAGGTAAGGGTCAATACGGTCACGTAAAGATCAACATTAAGCCTATGGAGAAGCTTGTTGAGGGAGAAAAGATTCCAAAGAACGTTAGTAGGTATGATGATTTTGAATTCATCGACTCTATCAAGGGAGGTGTTATTCCAAACGAATTCATTCCAGCTGTAGAAAAGGGAGTTCATGAAGCTATGGACCGAGGAGTTGTAGCAGGATTCCGAATGGTAAACGTTAGTTGTGAACTTACATTCGG
>CAYSPX010000003.1:24712-38993 GCA_964433125.1 uncultured Candidatus Saccharibacteria bacterium
CCACGACGTGGACTCATCTGAAATCGCTTACAAGATCGCAGGATCACAAGCATTCCAGGAAGCAGCAAAGCGAGCTCGACCAGTTATCCTAGAGCCTATCATGAAGGTAGAAATCCTATTCCCAGATAAGTTCATGGGAGACGTTACAGGAAGTATTTCATCAAAGCGAGGAACTATTGAAGAAATGACAGAAAGAGGTCAAGCAAAGGTTCTACACGCTATGGTGCCTTTATCTGAAATGTTCGGATACACAACACAGCTAAGATCTATGACTTCAGGTCAGGGAAGTGCAACAATGGAATTTGATCACTACGAAGTAGTACCAAAGAACGTTGAAGCAGCTATTGTGGAGACAAGGAAATAGTTATAAACAGAAATTCAAACATTATAAACGAAAAATATCCACTCTTGTGGATATTTTTCGTTTAAGGGGATAAATAATAGTTTCAATACTAGTTAAAGTATCATATAATTACATGATGAAAAATAAATTAATAACTATTGCATTAATATCTTTTGTTTTATCCTTGGTATTTATTAACTCTAACAGTATTTTGAATACATTCGATAATATTACTCGCTACACTTCAGACGGTATGAAGGCATCAGTAGTTACTAGTTTTTTAAATAGAATAAACTGCCAATCCTTAACCAAAAAATATAGTCCTATACAGGTATCTCACCATATTGGTGCCGTAGAGTCGTTTGTTGATTTTGCGGATTGTCCTACTATAACAGCCACACAGAATGGTAATTGGGGAGATAGAGCAACATGGGGAGGTAGTTTGCCGACTGATAATGACGTTGTACTTATCCCTAAGGGTATAACAGTTACAATGAAAGGCGATGCAAAGGTTAAGACACTTGGAGTAGCAGGATCTTTTATTTTCGACAATAAGTCAGATGTAAATTTTGAAGTAGAGAACTTCCAAACATATCCAAGTAGTAACTTAACTATTACTCCAGAGGATAGTGTGCTACATAAGGTGGTTTTTAATGGAAAATTAGAGACAAATAGAGATCCATCTCAGTACGGTCTTGGACTTGTTGCTTTGGATTCCAATGTAAAGATTGCTGGAAGATCTACTAGAGCAACAAACTCAAAGATAGTTAGTGCAAATGCTGGATCAAGAACCATAACTGTTGCTGATAACGTTTCAGATTGGAAACTTGGTCAAAATATTATCCTAGCTGATTCAGAAAAGGTGGGTGGTTCATATGTTCCAAGAACTGAAATCAAGAAAATATTAGCTATAAAAAATGGTAATACTATTACTATAGACAGTGATCTTACTTATTCATACAAGAGTTCAGTGGTATATGCTGGCCAAAACGTAATATTTACATCTAGTTCACCAGTCCACGGACATATATTGTTTACAGGAAATACAAAACTAGATTTTACAAATGTATATATAGAAAAAATGGGTCGAACACGCTCTTCTCCTGTTGCTTCAGTTACACTTGATCACGATGGAGAGGTGCTTAAGCTGCCTGACAACCAGATCGGTAGATACTCACTACACGCACATCATCTTGAGCAGGCTTACTATATTGCAGGTAATGTTATAAATAACACTGGTGATCCTATGCTACGGTGGTCTACTACTTTACACATGTCACATGGAATTTTTGAAAATAATTCTATTGTAAATTACGGCGAAGCTGCAATCGGAGTAGAAACTTATGTAGATACAGGTGAAATTAAAAATAACCTGATGATAGGACAGGGCGGAGGTGCAGATTATGAGAAACTTCTGCAGAGTTTTGGACTATGGTCTAGATCTGCTTTTATAAGTATAAACAATAACAGAGTTGAGGGTTGGATAAAGTCACACTCATACTTTATTGATCCAGATGGAAGTAACGACTATTTAGGTAAAACTTTCCCTAAAATTCAAGGAAGTCCAAGATCGGGTAGTAGTATCGGAAGTAATGAAACCCCAGGAAGTTTTAGAGGAAATATCTCTACAGCATATGTCGGTTTTGCAACAGGAAACAGCTTTCGACGTGCTGGTTCACTATGGCTAGGTCACTTCTTCGGCTCTTCATACCGTGTAGATGATTTCTATGCATCTCACGGAGGTATTGGTAGTTACTACGGTCGTGATGTCTATTTCAATAATGTGAAGTTGATAGAAACAGAAAAGGAGTCAAACTCGAGTATCTTTGGTTATGTAGGAATAGGTTCACTTTCGACCAAGATTACAAATATGGAGATTTCAGGTTTCACTTTTGGTTTCGTTCCTGGAGCAACTAGTGAGTTAAAGAATAGTAAGTTGGATAATGATTATGATTTCGTTTCATTGATTGGAGATCAAGACTGTCATTGTCATATAGACACTCCAGCAGAGTCAATGATACTAGATTCTGTTAAGTTTTCAGATAGTGGAAAGCATATCGTTATGACCACATTCTTTGCAGACAGGGATGACTTCATGAGAAAGTTGGGAAATAGCGATGAGATTAGAAAAGACCTAGCTGAGTATATTCAAGTAGGTCCAGATAATTTTGCCAGAATACTTAGACAAAATGCTAGAATCTTGGTAAAAAACTATAATCTACAAGGAAAGGATTTTATAGTATATCCTACATACCAATCTCCAGATTTCATGATTCCAGTTATAAATGTTACAAATCAGGATTTATATGATGGAAAGGGTACTCATCCATATGCTGTAAATGTTTTCGGAAGATCACTCGGTGACCACATAGTCAAGAATCCTATTCCAAATTCTAAAATAATAGGATTGGTTGAAGATATTAAACCAATGAAAGTGATACCAGGTGAGAACTACTTCCATCCATTTGGAGTTCAATCAAGTTATACCCTAAAATACTACACAAACTCTCTTGGAACAAAAATCAATCCAGCAAACTTTTTGGTTGATTATGGAGGAGAAGAAAAAGTGATCGAGGGTGTTAAAGCGTATGAAGGTTTAAATAAAATAGAAATAAAAGTTGATGGTAAGCCATACACACTTCTACTTGTTGGTCCAAAGGGTCTACCCAAGAAGCCAGATAGTGAAGTGGTGGTTGATGTGATCAAGCCAGAAGAAATTAAAGAAGTTGTCAAAGTGCCAGAAGTTGTTGTAAAGCCACCCGCACCAGCAATAGTAGATGGTGATCTTACGACTTTGAACGCTCCTCTATTTTCTCCTGAAAAAGATCTAGGTCTTATAAAGAATATGCAGGGAAGTTTCTCTACACTATCTGCTCAAACATTCAAGGCAACAGCTTGTCCATATAATACAAATGTAAATATCCCAGTTGGTCAGTCATCACTTACAGTTAATTATGATAAAAACAAAGTCTTTGCTACTGGGGGAGTTCCAGAGTATTCAGCAGATCCCGCAAGTCTTATATTCAATGGGGCTGGAAAGTTAACATCTCAGGTGATAGTGAGGGATGCTACAGGACGAGGTTCGTCAATTGTTTGTGATTTTACAGTGACAAAAACTTTGGATACAATAATTGATCCAATTATTAAAACAGTAACCCCTCCAGTAGAAACCCAGACTACAATACCAAGCACACAAAACGTTTCGACACCGTGTCCGTACGATGTAAATGTTATAATTCCTGCAAATCAAAATAACCTTACTGTCTGGGCAAAACCAAATTCATTATACTCAGTAGACCCAGCAAACCTATCATTCTCATCACCAGGAAAATACACAATCAATCTAAACGCACTTAGTTCTACAGGACAAAAATCAATAGCTACTTGTAACTTTAATATAGTAAAAGAATCAGTTACTCCAACACCACCTCCAGTAAGTACTACTATTACACAACCAGTTACTCCTATAACACCTGTGACAATAGTGCCAGTGACTGCTACTGCTCTGACTGCAAGTTGTCCATATAATACAAATGTAACGATTCCTTCTGATAAAAACGTGGTTGTTGTAAATGCAAATCTAAATAGTTCATATGCATCCGGAGGTACTGCACCATATTATCCTGACCCAGCAAACCTATCATTCTATTCTCCAGGATCTTACCAGCTATCAATCACAGTTAGAGATAGTGCCGGACATTCAACTAAAGCTAGTTGTAACTTTAATGTTGTAAAATCGACTACATCTGTATCAAATACAGTTACTGCTCCCACACCTCCGCCATCAACTATAAATACAACAGTTTCAGCACCTGCACCTGTAGCACCTGCTCCAGCACCGGTTACAGCAAGTGGGTTCACAGCGGTTTGTCCATATGACACCGCAGTTGTGATACCAGCAGGAGCAAGTCTTCCTTATACAGTAAATGCAAATTTCTCAAAAACTTATGCATCAGGTGGAACACCGCCATACACTATGGACCCAGCAAACCTATCATTCTATGGTCCAGGTAAGTACTCAGCGCAAGTAAATGTTAGAGACAAAGCAGGAATCGTTGGTTCACAAGTGGTGACTGTTACATGTAACTTCGATGTAACCAATGCAACATCGGGTAAAGAGGCCAATGTATTTTATCTATTCGACTGGTTCCTATCTCTATTTAGATAAATATATTACACGATAAAATCGTGTATAATATACAGATGAAATTTCCAGCCATTA
This sequence comes from uncultured Candidatus Saccharibacteria bacterium, assembly GCA_964433125.1. GTDB lineage: Bacteria > Patescibacteriota > Minisyncoccia > Phycocordibacterales > PALSA-1337 > CAIOGI01. The sequence goes on from CAYSPX010000003.1 coordinate 29,278, forward strand.
TAATAGCAATGAGTCTCCTAACTCACTTGCTATTTTTTGGTGAACCTAGAGAAGTTGTTTTTGACGAGGTATATATGGGTGATTTTATAAGTTCATATTCTCAGTCGAGAAGTTACTTTGACATACATCCACCACTAGCAAAACTTATGAGCCACTATATCGGTAGGGTGGTAGGAATTAGTTATGAAAATATCGACTTTAGTTTAATAGGTAACGGTATAAGTGGTGAAATTATTTACCTTAGAATTTTACCTTTAATTGCAGGTATATTATTGCCCCTCATTGTCTATTTTATTTGTAGAAGGTTGGGTATATCCGTTATAGCCTCATTTGTAGTCGGTATTCTCATGTGTTTTGAAAATTCATTGATTGTCCAGTCAAGGTATATATTGTTTGATAGCACACTTTTGTTTTTTGGATTCTCGTCAATATTAATGTATTTATTCTATATTAAAGATGAAAATAAGCGTTCGTTTATTTTATATTCTGCAATACTGTCTGCTTGTGCATTTAGTATAAAGTGGACAGGACTTGCATATCCATTATTAATAATCTTATATGAAATAATCCGGACCAGAGACATTAGAAAAATTACTAGTTTTGCAGGGACTTATATATTTATTGGTATCATTATTTATGCTTCTGCTTTCGCTCTACATTTTTCCTTTACACCCATAGATGGGGAATCGATAGTTGGTAGATTCATAGAGTTAAATAAAACGATGTACACATCAAATAAATATTTAACCGCAACTCATCAGTATGGAAGTATGTGGTACACTTGGCCACTTATGATCCGTCCAGTATTTTATTGGCAGGATACAGAAACACATAGATACATCTATTTATTAGGAAATATCCTGATTTATGTTCTAGGTACAATATCAATGATGTTGGTATTGTTGTATTCAACTATATTTGATAGAAAAAATAAAATATCATTATTTATATTAATAGGTTTCTTTGTAAATTTTATCCCTTACGCTTTTATCGGTAGAGTGATGTTTCTATATCACTATGAGGCTGCTTTAGTTTTCAGTATTATAGGTATTGGTTTTATTATTGATAAAATTAAGACAAATAATGCAAAGCTCATTGTATCTATCGTTATCGTAAGCCTCTCTATAGTACTTTTTATATACTTTAGTCCATTGACCTACGGTACATTTTTAACTGATCAAGAAATCGGTTCTAGAATGTGGCTATCAAGCTGGCGTTAATTAAACATATTTTATGTATAAAGATATTCTCATATCAATAGTAATTCCAGCCTATAATGAGGGTCACAGGATTTCCTCAACACTAGAAAAGATACATGAATATTTTAAAGATAAAAAGTTTCAGTACGAAGTTATAGTAATTGATGATGGTTCTCTAGATAATACTATTGATGTGATAAATAAGTGTGGGAATCTTTTTGATAATATAGTACTTATTGAAAATGGCAAGAATATGGGTAAAGGCTACTCTGTAAGAGAGGGAATGGCTGAAGCGTCAGGAGACCTGAGATTATTTATGGATGCAGATGGTTCGGTAGATATAAAAACTCTGGACTCTTTTATAAAGTATATTCCATCAGGTATGGATATTATTATTGGTTCAATTGAGATTTCTAATTTAACCAAAGAAGACGACAATCATTCATATCGAAGACTATTTGGAAAAATTGCAAAAATATTAATACGCCACATCGCAACACCAGGTATATATGATACACAAAGAGGTTTTAAGTTATTTACCAGAAATGCATCAAAAATTGTTTTTAGCAGGCAAACAATAGACAGGTGGGGGTTTGATATAGAGCTGATTGTGATAGCGCAAGAACATAATTTAAAAATTAAAGAATTACCGGTAAACTGGATCAATAGCAAAACCTCGTCAGTAAGTCTAATGTCATATTTTGTTACTTTTTATGAATTATTCAAAATTAAATTTCAATCTTTGTTGGGAAAGTATAAATAGCCTGCTTAGGATTTGACTTTGAAACACTCATCATGCTACTATAGCGAGTACGCGTTTTTGCGTTGGTGTGAGTTTGCTACTCTATAGTATGCATTAGGTATTATGTAGGTTATTTATTAACATTATTTTTTATATATAATTTATGGCAACAGCAGATTTTAATCGTTCAAAGCCCCATGTAAACGTAGGTACTATCGGTCACGTTGACCACGGTAAGACAACTCTTACTACTTCTATTCTAGCTGTACAGGCAAAGGATGGATTGGCTCAACTAAAGGCATACGCTGATATTGCAAAGGGAGGAACAGTTCGAGATGCTACAAAGGTAGTTACTATTTCTCTTGCACACGTAGAGTACGAATCAGACGCAAGACACTATGCTCACATTGACGCTCCAGGTCACGCTGACTATATCAAGAACATGATTACAGGTGCTGCCCAGATGGACGGTGCTATTCTAGTAGTATCTGCTCTAGACGGAGTTATGCCACAGACAAGAGAGCATATTCTTCTTGCAAAGCAGGTTGGTGTTCCACAAATCGTTGTTTTCCTTAACAAGTGCGATATGGTTGCAGAAGCTGACCTACTTGATCTAGTTGAAGAAGAAGTTCGAGAACTTCTAACAAAGAACGGTTTTGACGGAAAGGGAGCTCCAGTTATCCGAGGTTCTGCTCTAAAGGCTCTTGAGGGTGATGCTGTTTGGGTTGCTAAGATCAAAGACCTTATGAAGGCTCTTGATACTTATATTCCTATGCCAGTTCGAGAAGTAGACAAGCCATTCCTTATGCCTATTGAGGACATTTTCTCTATCGAAGGACGAGGAACTGTAGTAACAGGACGTATTGAAAGAGGTATGATTAAGGTAGGAGAAGAAGTTGAAGTTATCGGTTTCAAGGATACTTCAAAGACTACTATTACTGGTATCGAAATGTTCAACAAATCTCTAAAGGAGGGAATTGCTGGGGATAACGCTGGACTTCTACTACGAGGTACAGGTAAGGATGATGTTACTAGAGGTATGGTTCTTGCTAAGACTGGCTCTGTTAAGCCACATACAGACTTCGAATCAGAAGTATACATCCTAAAGAAAGAAGAGGGAGGACGACACACACCATTCTTTACAGGATACAAGCCTCAGTTCTATATCAGAACAACTGACGTTACAGGAGAAGTAACACTAGCAGATGGTGTAGAAATGGTTATGCCTGGAGATACAGTTACATTCAAGGTTAAGCTAGTAGCACCAGTTGCTCTAGAGGATAAGATGAGATTCGCTATCCGAGAGGGAGGAAAGACTGTAGGTGCAGGAGTTGTAACAAAGATCGTTGCATAATAATATCAATTAATAATTACTAAACTAATATGGCAACAATCGCTAAAGAAAAGAAAGTATCAAAATCAACTGCATCAAAGAAATCTGGTGTAGAGGGTGAGGTTACAAAACTTCGAATACGAGTTCGTGCTTACGAACACAAGATTCTTGATGCATCTTTGAAGCAGATCATGGATACAGCGATTCGTTACGATGTTCAGTTTTTTGGACCTATTCCACTACCTACAGAGATAAAGAAATACACTGTAAACCGTGCCTCTTTCGTTTTCAAAAATGCTCGAGAGCAGTTTGAAATGAGAGTTCACAAGAGATTGATCGATATCCTCAATCCAAATCAAAAGATTATTGAAGCGCTTACTAACCTTAGTCTTCCATCTGGTGTAAACATCGATGTGAAAATGATGTAATACCGTATAAAATACTGCCATGAAATTCAGCAAAAAATTTATTCTAGGAAGAAAGCTAAGTATGACTCAAGTCTTTGATAAAGATGGGGTTGTTCATCCTGCAACAATGGTTGAAGCTTCACCTATAACAGTTACTCAGATCAAAACAGATAAGAAGGATGGATATAAGGCTGTACAAGTTAGTTCAAAAAAAGCAAAACTAGAATCAAAGAGAGAAATAAGACTAGAGAACGATGCAACTTCAAAAGTTGGAGATTCAATGGATCTTTCTCAGTTTGCTCTAGGTGATATAGTTGAAATCAGTTCTATTTCGAAGGGTAAGGGATTCCAGGGTGTAGTTAAGAGACATGGATTCGGAGGAGGACCTAGATCTCACGGTCAAAAGCACTCTGAGCGAGAGCCAGGTTCTATCGGAGGAGGACTTAGAAATAAGGTTCCAAAGAAGATGAGAATGGCAGGTAGAATGGGTGGTGATCGAATCACTGTTAAAAATCTAAAGATAGTACATATTGACTTACCATCTAATACTATCTATATTGGAGGAGCTGTACCCGGAAGAAGAGGGACACTTGTCGAAATAAAGGGCTAGTCTCAATTCATTAAAATACTACTATGGAACAAACTGTATACAATCAAAAAGGAAAGGAAACTGGAAAGGTAAAATTACCGGAGGCGGTATTTGGTCTAGCTTGGAATGCTGACTTGGTTCACCAGGTTGTGGTTTCTATGACATCATCTGCTCGACACTCTATTGCAAACACAAAGACTCGAGGTGAAGTAAGTGGAGGAGGTAAGAAGCCTTGGCAACAGAAGGGTACAGGACGAGCTCGTCACGGTTCTACAAGATCACCTATCTGGGTAGGAGGAGGTATTGCTCACGGACCACGTGCAGATAAGAACTACGATAGAAAAGTAAATAAGAAAGCAAAAACAAAGGCTCTTTATACTATTCTTTCCAAAAAGTTTAAGGACGGTGAAATTCTTTTTATCGACTCACTTTCATTTAAGGTTCCAAAGGCAAGTGAAGCAAAAGATACCATTATGGCTTTTTCAAAGGTTAAAGGATTTGAGAAGTTTGCAACAAAGCCAAGAAATGTAGCTATTCTTGCAGTAGATAAAAAGACTCCTACTTTAACAAAGAGTTTCAAGAACTTTGGTAATCTTGAGGTTGAAGAATTAAGAAACATCAACCCTGTATCACTTCTAAATCACAAGTATCTTGTCATTACCAATCCTGAAGAGTCATTAAAATCTTTTAAATAAATATATGACAACAATACTTAGACCAAGAATTACAGAAAAGGCTGGAATAATGAGTGAATCACTCAATGTTTATACTTTTGAAGTAAGTAAAAATTCTACAAAGCATACTATTGCAAATGATATCAAGACACTTTATAAGGTAACTCCTACAAAGGTTAGTATTATTAACCTTCCAGCACGAAACGTAGTTGTTAGAGGAAAAAGAGGTACACAATCTGCTGTCAAAAAAGCTCTTGTTTATCTTAAAAAAGGAGATAAGATAAATATTGCATAAATAAAAATATGAAAAGTTATAACCCAAACACACCATCAAGAAGACATATGACCACGATTACATATCGTGACTATATTACAGCCTCAGAGCCTCACAAGGCCCTTACAAAGGGTATGAAGAGAGATATGGGTAGAAACGCATTCGGTCGCATTACAGTTCGTCACAAGGGTGGTGGACACAAGAAGCTTTACCGAATGGTAGACTTTTCATATAACAAAAAGGACATCCCCGCAAAGATTACTACTATCGAGTACGATCCATTCAGAACTGGGTTTATTGCTCTAGTAAACTACGCTGACGGTGAAAAGAGATATGTTCTAGTGCCAAAGAGTATGAAGGTTGGAGATACATTCATTGTTTCTGAGACAGCAGCAGTTGAAACTGGAAATAGACTTCCTCTAAGAAAAATTCCTGTAGGTACTTTTGTTTACAATATTGAAATAAAACCACAGGGTGGATCAAAGCTAGTTCGTTCAGCAGGTTCTTTTGCTCAAGTTATTGCAAACGATGCTGGATACACTCACATCAAGCTTCCTTCAACAGAGGTTAGAAAGGTTCATGATAATGCATGGGCAACAGTTGGTACAGTTTCAAATGATGAAAACCGCCTTGTAAATATCGGTAAAGCAGGCCGAACACGATGGCTTGGTATACGTCCAACAGTTCGAGGTTCTGCTCAAAATCCTGTGGATCACCCATACGGAGGAGGAGAACAGAGAACAGGTCGAGGACTCCGAAGACTGAAGACTCGATGGGGTAAGCCAGCTGGAAAAGGCCAGAAGACTCGAACTCCAAAGAAGTATTCAAATGTATTCGTTGTATCACGTCGTCGAGTGGGCAAGAATAAGAACGTTGAGAAAAACGGCTAAATTCTTGACTTAATGTCATATTTTGATTAGTATAAAAAACCAATGTCACGATCACTAAAAAAAGGACCATATGTAGAAGAGCGACTCTTAAAAAAGATCGCTGGAAAGAAACCAGTAGAGACTGGGGTTATTAAGACTTGGTATCGCCGAAGTCAGATTTCTCCTGAAATGGTTGGTTTTATTTTTGGAGTATATAACGGACGAGTGCATGTAGATGTGCTTGTTACAGAAGAAATGGTAGGACACAGACTTGGTGAATTTTCTCCAACTCGTAAGTTTATCAGACACGGAGGTAAAATGCAGAAGGAGCTTGAGCTAAAGGCTAAGGAAGCTGAGATCAATGCTGCAAAATCTGCAAAGGAAGCTGTAGCAGCTCCTGCTAAAAAATAATAATTAATATTTATGATTACCGCATCACTAACAAATTATAGACAGTCACCACGAAAAGTTCGAAGTGTAGCAAACTTGGTGCGTGGTAAATCAGTAGAGAATGCCCTAAATACTCTGAATTTTTTGAGTAAAAAAGCAGCAGATCCACTTTATGGACTTATAATGTCTGCTGTTGCAAACGCAAAGAATAATTTTAATATTGAAAAAGAAGGTTTAATGATAAAGGAGCTTAGAGTTGATGTAGGTGTTACAATGAAAAGAAGAATGCCAAGAGCTAGAGGTAATTCTTACCCAATCAACAAGAGAAACAGTCATGTTAGACTAGTTCTTGAAGCTAAGCCGGTCAAGAAAGCAAAGGCAATTAAAACAGCTGTTAAAACAGATAAGAAATAAATATATGTCACATTCAGTACACCCATTTTCACACAGACTAGGAGTTATACGCGATTGGAAAAGTCGCTGGATTGCTCGTGATAAGAGTTATCGTAACGCCTTAAAGGCTGACTTGCTTGTTCGCGCTTTTCTTACAAAAGAACTCAGATCTTTTTATCTATCTGATATTCAGATTGAAAGAAACCAGAAGGCTATTAAGATAATCATCAGAAGTTCACGTCCTGGTATGATAATTGGAAGAAGTGGAGACGGTATGACAAAACTTAGAGACAAGATCCTTGCTCTACTAAAGAAGAAAGGTGTTGATCTATCTGGTCAGGAACTAAAGCTTGATATTGAGGAAGTTAGAGTACCAGAAGCAAATGCTGCTATTGTGGCTATGATGGTTGCTGAAGGTCTAGAAAAGCGTCTACCTTTCCGAAGAGTTCTAAAGCAGACACTAGAAAAAGTTATTGCAGCTAAAGAAGTTAAAGGAGCAAAGATAAAACTTTCTGGAAGACTTGGTGGTGCAGAAATGGCACGAAGAGAAGACCTAAAGAAAGGTCAGATTCCACTTCAGACACTACGTGCAGATATCGACTTTGCTCGTGAAAAGGCTCACATGACATACGGTGATATCGGTATTAAGGTTTGGATTTATAAGGGACAGATCTTTGAGAAGGATCTTAAAAATATAAAATAATAACATGTTATTCCCTAAAAAAGTAAAATTCAGAAAGTGGCACACAGGCCGACAAAATGCAAAGAAACTTGCTACTGCTGTTGATACACGTGGTGTAAAGATTTCTTTTGGATCATACGGACTAAAGGCTTTAGCTTACGGAAGACTTTCATCAAATGAGATTGAGGCAGCTCGAAAGGCTATTGCTAAGTATGCTACAAAGTCTGGAAAGATATGGGTTCGTGTGTTTCCTGATAGACCCTTTACACAAAAGCCTCCAGAAGTTAAGCTAGGAAAGGGTAAGGGAGAGCCTATGGGATTCGTAGCTCCAGTCAAGGCTGGTCGTATTCTTTTTGAAATCGACGGTGTTACTGATAAAGTAGCTCAAGAAGCCCTAAGATCTGCTGGAACAAAGATTTCAGTAAAGACTAAGGTGGTTAGTCGAAACATGATGTAATACTAAATATTTGTATATGAAAGAATTTAAAAATAAAACTCCACAGGAATTAACAAAATTGATTGCAGAAAAGCGAGAAGTTTTGCGAGCATTCAGATTTGATTCAACTGGAAGTAAGACAAAAAACGTAAAGCTAGGCCACACAACAAAGAAAGAAATCGCTAGAATAATGACAGAGTTAAGTATTAGAAAGAACACAAAATAAACGATATGAAAAACAAACCAGAACAAAAAAATACAATAAAGAACGACATCGTCGCAGATGTTCGTAGAAAAACTCTTTCTGGTATAGTGGTTTCTGATAAAATGAAAGACACTATTGTTGTTCGTGTTGGACGATTTGTTAAAAACGAAAAGTATCAGAAATATGTAACTTCTCACAAGAAGTACAAGGTTCATGATGCTGGAAACACAAAGAAAATAGGGGACAAAGTGACGATCGAGTCATGCCGACCAATGTCAAAGGACAAGTCTTTTAAGGTAATAGCATAACTATAAATATATGATTCAACCACGTTCAATAGTAAAAATAACAGACAATTGCGGAGCAAAGATCGGCCGTATCTTTAAGGTTCTTGGAAGTTCAAAGAAAAGATATGCTGAAATCGGTGATCTTGTAATTCTATCTGTTCAGAAGGCAGAACCTCGAAAGGCTATAAAGAAGAAAGATGTTCTACAGGGCGTGGTTGTTCGACAGGTAAAAGCATATAGAAGAAAGGATGGGTCATATATCCGTTTTGATGAAAATGCTGTTATTATTTTAGAAAAGGGAAAGAAGGAACCAATTGCTGGACGTATATTCGGACCTATTCCTCGAGAACTTTCAGAAAAGGGATTCCAGACTATCGCTTCTAAAGCGCCCGAAATTGTATAGCTTTAAGGGAAAACTTATATCGAAGATAAACCAAAATATATGAAAATAAAAAAAGACGACAATGTAATAGTTTTAACAGGAAAAGATAAGGGTAAAACTGGAAAGGTTCTTAAGGCTATGCCAAAAGAGGGAAGAGTTATTGTTTCTGGAGTAAATATGTATAAGAAAAATCAAAAGGCAAGAAGACAAGGTCAAAAGGGACAAGTTATAGAGGTGAACGGTTCTATAAATGTTTCTAACGTTGCTCTAAAGAAATAATCGAGTAATAATAGAAAATATATGACAACACATAAACATACAGCAAAATCTACATTTGAATTAAATAAAGAATCATACAAAGCTATGAAGGATAAGTTTGGCTATAAGAATGTTATGCAAGCTCCAACTCTTTCAAAGATTGTTATAAGTAGTGGAACAGGTTCAGTGAAGGATAAGAAAAAGGTAGAACTTATCGCTGATCGTCTAGCAAAGATTACAGGACAGAAGCCAGCTCCACGAACAAGTAAGAAATCAATTGCTTCATTCAAAGTTCGATCAGGAGATCTAGTAGGATACCAGATCACACTAAGAGGAAAGAGAATGGCAGACTTTGTAGACAAACTAGTTCACATTGCACTTCCACGAACAAAGGACTTCCGAGGAATTTCAAAGACAGCTGTAGACCAAATGGGTAACTATACTCTAGGTATCAAGGAACACACTATTTTTCCTGAGACTGCAGACGAGGACCTAAAGGACGTTTTCGGATTCGGAATGACACTAGTTACAACATCAAAGAACAAAGCAGAGACACTAGCATTTCTAGAATATCTAGGATTCCCATTCAAGAAAGA
>CAYSPX010000004.1:0-31184 GCA_964433125.1 uncultured Candidatus Saccharibacteria bacterium
GGAAAAGTTTTAGTTAAATAGATCTAATTCAACTTCCCTTTTAAATTCTCATAAACCCAAGTAATATACTTCACAAAAAGTATCATCGCTGTTGTCCAAAACAACCCCAAGCCTATACCAGCAAGGATATCTGATAGCCAGTGCACACCTAGATAAACTCGGCTAAATGAAGTTAGAATAATTAAAATAACAGAACCGGCGATTAGTATTTCTCTTAGCACTAATGATTTAATTTTAATTATAAAAAGATAAATTAACAAAACAAAGAAAATTGTAGCTATACTTGCATGACCACTTGGAAAGCTATAACCAGTTTCTACTAAAAACTGACTTTCTGGGCGGATCCTTTCTACCATATTCTTGAGTGTATATGTAATCAAATATCCACCAAAAAAAGATAGTGATATTGTTAGTGTATTATAATAATTCTTTTTGTATATATAATAGACAATAGAGATAATACCGAGAATAGCAATTGCTGTTGGACTGATCACGTCTGTAACTATTTTCATAAATGCAATAAGCCAATCTATACTATTTTCTATAAAAAATTTATTTACATATAAGTCTAATTCGAGTAGTGACACTTTGTCTGTAATCGCATCCTGAATTGTTTTGAAAAATAAATAAAGTCCCGCGAGGTTTAAGCCTAGTGTTATCAATTCATACTTTGCAAAAATATGAAATTTTTTGTTTATAAAGCGATAACCCCAAATGATGATTATACCTATTAATATAGCGATAAAAATATACTTTCCCATAATAGGGGCCACCACATGGTAACTCGCTCCAAATATATAACCCACTGCTAGAGATGGTAAAGCCCAGAGTATCACAGCTATGAAATCATATAACCAAAAAAACTTGCTATGTGTTCCACTTGCACCAACAATAAAAGGAGATAATGGGCGAGTGATGGGACTAAATCTTCCCAGAATGATGGTCTTGGCTGGATGTTCCTTGACCAAGTTTGTTGCCCTTTCAATATGTTCTGGTTTGATAAAAAAAATAGAGCCAAATTTTGTAAAAAAAGCAAAACCGTATTTTTTGCCTAGAAAATATCCTATAGCATCACCAATCATTGCACTCACAACTATAACTGGAATGATTATGGAAAGTTTAAATATATCAAGTTTGACCAAAAAACCAGCAATAAGAACTGTAGTGTGACCTGGTACGAATTGACCAATTATCGGCAATCCTTCCAAGATTGTAATTATAAAAATAAGAATATAACCACCTTGTTCAATTATACCTTGCAGATTGTTACCTATCGTAGACAGAATTTGTGACATATATATTATAAGCCAATATTATACCATAAGTGTGATAAAATTCTGATAAAATTTTTATCATAGATTTCCACAAAAAATATTAGCGTAATTCTATAATTATCCTATAATCCTTGTATGAAAATTTTGCTTATAGAGGATGATATCGAGATATCTGATTTTATCAAGAATAACTTAGGTGAAGATGTCTTTATTATTGATATTGCAGATAATGGCTCTGATGGGTCTTTTCTTGCTAGAACAAACAATTATGATGTTATAGTCATGGATAATTCACTACCTATCAAGGACGGTATTACAGTCTGCGAAGAGATAAGGTCAGAGGGTATAAATACACCTATTATATTCTTGACGATTCATAACATCCTCAGAAAAAAGATCTTGGCACTAGACAAAGGTGCAGATGATTATATGACCAAACCATTTGCTATCGAAGAGCTTAGGGCTAGGATATTCGCTCTAGCGCGTAGACCACACGCTTTGGAAGATTCTATTTTAAGGGTAGATGATTTGGTGATCGATACACACAGGAGAACAGTATGTAGAGGTAATAAACAAATATATCTTACTCGCAAAACATACAATCTGCTTGAATACCTGATGAAGAATAAGGGTAAGGTTTTATCTAGAGGAATAATAATGGAGTGTGTCTGGAATTCAGATGGAGATCCATTTTCCAATACTGTAGAAGCTCATATTCTAAGCCTCAGAAAAAAGATAAATATAGACGGCAAGAAAGACATACTAAAAAATCTTCCCGGAAGAGGTTATATTATTGAGTCTTAAACTTCCCTTCAGTTATCTGTTGGATCAATGAATCTACTTGTGCCTTTGGAACTGGGAACAATTCTCCAATAGTTCGCACTGTCTGGATAGCAAGAGCGTTTTGACCATTCAAAATATAAGCATAAGCAAGTGCAGAATATATTTCTTGTGGTTGGTTACCAGCCTTGATTAATTTTTTATATATTTCTATAGCTTTTCCATACTGCTTTACATATATATAAGCATTAATAATTTTAGGGTCATTAAAGATATCCATTTCACCTTTAAACACATCGAGCGCTTTAGATTCTTGACCTACTGCAATAAGTGTAGCTGCGTATCCAACCTTTGCGGTATCATTATCCTTTGCTGATAAATATGCTTTCTCCATAAGATCGACGGCTTCTTGCTTCTTACCGATAGTTAGGTAGTTAGAAGCTAGCTCAAATATTATGGTTTGTTTATTTGGTGATAAAGTATTTGCTTTTTCTAGTAGTGGAGTAGCTGATTTATGATCTTGAATTAGACTAAATAAACCACCGGCAATTATATATATTCTAGCGTCATTTGGAGTTCGTTTGATCTGGTTATCCACCTCAGCTTTTACTAAATTATAAAATTCAACCTTAGCCTTCTCTGTTGCTTGAGGACTAGTGATAACTCTCGCAGTACAACTTATAAGTTGCTCAACTGTTTCCTGACTTGCTACAGTTTGACCAAGAGATAAGACTTTTACAAATGGAGCGGTTGTTATAGTCTGGACATTTTGACACTGACTTAGAGCGTTTATTAATCCTCTATTTGCCCGAATTGGTCTAACATTTATAAAGTACAAACAAGAAACTGCTGCTATAACTATAACTGGCACGTAAACATAATCACGGATTGTAATATCATCTTCTGACTGGTGCATATGAAAATTCTTGAAAATAAATGGAGTTTTTCCAAATTTAAGTGAATGTACAAATGCCAAAAAAGTTATAAACATCACATAACTTGTTTGATTGTCGAATACGAATACATTGTGAATGGCATATCCAACCAATAGACCAATCAAAATTGATTTTTGTGCAATACTTATATCACTTTTATAAATATAAACTAGAGAGATCAAATACAAAGCGAGATATGATAGAAGTCCTAGCAAACCTCCTGCTACAAGCCAATCTAGGTATACACTGTGAGCTCTATCGAACCACTGTTCATGTCTCCACATCTCAGGATTATAGTTTGAATTAAATATGTAGTTAAAGTTTTCTTGTCCAATACCAATAACTGCAGTCTTTGGATTTGAAAAAATTGATTTTACTGCCATTGGCCAGATATAACCTCGAGCCTGTGTTTTTGTATCATTGATTGAGATTGTAGCTAAACGACCTAGCACTGCATTATTTTTTATAAAACCAGATTCTTTAAATTGTATAAATAATGCACCTAAAATAATAAATGAAGCTATCGTTCCACCAGCAATAGATCTTGTAATATTTGACTGTCCGGTACCCTTTTTGCCAAATACCAAATAGATAGAACAAGAAACTAAAATAGCGGCGATCCAACCTAGGATAGTACCTCTTGTTGCAGTCTGGAACATTATAAATGAAAAGAATGCAAACAAAACAGAATACGTCCATACCAGGTGATGCTTCTTGGAATAGTAACTAACTGCCATAAAACCAGCGATAAATGCGTTTATAAGCATATATGCTGCCATATAAGCAGAGTTTCCTAGTGAAGCATCTACTCGACTACCTTGATGTGTCTCAGCCCAACCGAAAAACTGGTATAGGCCATAAACAGCAGTGATAAACCCTCCAAACAACACAACATTAAAAAACATTCTCCAATTCTCTCTTGTGGTCATTACAGAAGATAGAATCATATAATATCCCCATAGATGAACTATTGTTATCCATCCTTCCATTCGCTCAAAATTGGACCAGATGCTGCGGAGTGGACTCAAACCAACTAGATCCGCTACTAGAGCGATGATGGTAAGAATTGTCACTGCAATAGTTAACAAGTTTACCCTTGGAATAACACTCTTATCAGTATCCACGAGCGTCGTTCCCTTTTCTCTTAAAATCAAAATCAACCAAAGTGCAAAAATAACCTCAATAATTATTCTAAAAGCAAAGCCTTTTCCTGATATAAAAGGAAAGAACATAGAGTTCTCAACATACAATGGAATAAAAGGAATAATAGCGAGTCCAGTAATAATAGCGTATTTAAATATTTTATTGATTGTGTTGTTCATAATCTTGTGATGATATCATATTATTTAAACATATTAAAGAGTTTTTGGGCGAGGAAAATATCTGTATCTCTTCTAGATTCGTAAGTCATACCTCCAATATGTGGAGTAATAATTACCCTAGAATTTGACTGAGCGTATTTGACCAAGACATGATCACTGCAGTTATTTTTTTCAAAAAGAATCTCTCCATCGATGACATCAGTTGCATATCCATCAATAATATTATTCTGTAGAGAATGTATAATGTCTTTTTCATCAACTATCTTCCCCCTAGAAGTATTTATTATACAAGCGTTCCTCTTCATCAGACGAATTGAATCTATATTAAACATATTTTCTGTTTCATTATTCAAATGGGTGTGAATAGAAATATAATCACTAATTTTCAGTAGCTCATCAAAATCAATCTTTCGCCAGTTTAAATTATCTACATATGGATCGACATATACGACTTTCATACCCAAAGCACTACCGTAAGTAGCCATCATCTTTCCGAGACGGCCAAGTCCTACAATACCTAGTGTCTTGCCAAAAAGTGAGTGGCCTTTGAAATTTTCTCTATTCCACTCACCTTTTAAAACTGACAAATGTGAGGCTGGTATATTTCGCGCCAACAAAATCATTAAACCTAGAGCAAGTTCAGCTGTACCAGTAATTGTATTCAAAAAATCAACTTCTTCTTTCAGACTGACTATCTTTATCTTTTTTTCTTCAGCTTTTTTTAAATCGATATGATCAAGACCTGTAGTTGCCGTTGCAATAATTTTTAATTTATCAACTCCACCTAAAACGTTTGATGTAAAATTTAAACCTAGTCCACAAAGAATGATATCGTATTTTTTAATATTTTCCATCAATTCTGCTTGAGTAATATTTAAATAGTCAACTTTACCTAGTTTTTCTAATATCTTTTTTGCATCATTATCAAAAATCTCTCCTATAGTATTCAAAATTCGTAATCTCATATATTTTAAAATTTAAAACCTTTTTTATTCAATTCAGCAAGCATGTATTCCGCTTGTACCCAGTCAACAGGATAATCAATATCTATGGATCTTTCAGGTGGAACAATATAACCAACTATCTTTTCTCCATAAAGTTTATTCTCTTTCATAATTAAATCTCTTCTCATAGAATAAACTGCAGCACTTCTTCTATACGCGACAGGTAAATCCTGTCTCCTGATTCCTTCCACTTCCAACACAGAATAATCCTTAACAAAGCCTCCTTCGATCTTTTTTATTTTAATTGGATGGGCATTACTTGGAACCTCGACTATTGTTACAGCACTGTCTGCTTTTGTCATTATTAGTTTATTAAGTGTTTCATCAATATCTTCTACTGTTCTAAACGGAGAGGTTGGTTGTAAAATAACCACATAATCAATAATCAAACTATTAAGTGCCTCATAAGTAGCTATAGCGTGTTGTATTACAGGTAAATGCTGGACCGAATCGCCCGCCAACTCAGATGGCCTCATAAATGGAACATTAGCTCCAAACCCTATACAAACATTAGCAATTTCTACACTATCAGTCGATACAATCAAGTGGTTTATTAACTTACTTTTACTAGCAACTGCAATAGTATAGTAAACAAGTGGCTTATTTCCCAATTTTTTAATATTTTTTCCTGGAATACCTTTTGAACCGCCTCTTGCAGTGATTACACCTAATATATTATATTTTTTCATTTTTTAATAGTTATATGTTTTTTTGAAACTGGCTGATATTTTTTTATATCAATTTTTATCTTTTTTCCAACAACATGGTGAAAAAAATTTGAAGGTATACCATCTAAATACATTCTTGGTCTCATTGCATACAACATATCCTTAGTAAGGATAGTTCCCGCCACTAAATCTCTTGCTGCAACTAAGGTCTTATTGAAATATGGTCTATATTTATTTTTAGAACCAGCCAACTCCTTATCTATTTTCCCATAAAATGGTTTAATATTAATTTTATTATATCTCTTACTCTTTATTGAACTGGCAAGTGATTTCATCTCAGCTGGAGTAATAGAGGCTTTATGATCAGATCCCCACATTTTTCTTGATAGAGAAAAATGCTTCTCAATAACTTGAGCACCAACTTTTATTGCAGCTAATGGAATTACATTGCTCCCCACCGAATGATCAGAGAAGCCGATGATTGCCTTAGGATATTTTTTTTTAAAATATTCAATTGTAGACAAATTAAAAGACTTAGGTGGACAAGGATACTCACTTATACAATATAAAATAACGAGGGGACACTTTTTTTTAGTAATATATTCAACTACTTCATCTAATTCATTATGACTAACCATTCCTGTCGAAATTATAATTGTTTTTTTTGTACTAATTAGGAAATCTAAAAGTAGATAGTCTTGTATATCCCCAGATCCTATTTTCCAAAAAGGGACGCCGATTTTTTCAAGTTTAACCGCCGCCATACGCGACATTGGTGTGGAAAAAAAGATAATTCCTTTTTTATCAGAATATTCTTTTAACTCTTTAAAAAAACTAATTGGCGCTTCTTCGGTATTTCTTTTTACCCACGCATACCTATCACTTCCCTTAAAATGTGGTGAAGTTATTTTTATATCAACTTGTTCATCTTCCACTTCATGCGTCTGAAACTTTACTGCATGTGCACCAGCTTTTACAGCCTCGTCTATGAGTTTTTTTGCATTCTTTAAATACACATCTTTTCCATGGGACTCTTTAGTTTGAATAAAATTCTTTCCAATTTCAGCAATGATAAAAATATTGTCTTTTGAAACAAGATTACCGATTGGATCTAGATTCTCTCTTTTATTAGGTATGTGTGATTTTTGAGTTTTATTGTTCATTACCTTATATCCTATTGTATTTAGAATTATTAATCAACAAAGGTCTTCTGTGTATATAGTTTAATTGTAGCGATTATATTTGCTATATTTTTACTCGTATCTTTTGCGAAATACATGTTTGACGGTGTATATTTTCCAACACTAATCTGATCTTGTATAGCTCTTTTAATTTGAACGGAATCATGTAAAACATTTTTAACATTATTCGATTGGAGTCTATTATTTTGCCTATTACCAATATTTACCACCGGTAAGCCAACAAACGAAGATTCCTTTATACCAGCAGATGAGTTACCAACCAAGCAAAGACTATTCTTAAGTAACCAAATAAATTCCTTTGGGCCTAAATACCTCATGAATCTAATTTTATGTCCGACAACTTCATCTTTAAAGGTCCTCAATTCTTGAGATATATCCTCAGCTCCAGCGTCAACATTTGGCCAAAACCACAATGTGGGAATATTTAACTCGTGAATCGCCTTTAATATTATTTGAGTATTCTTATGAATATTTTTTACATCTAAAATATCTGGATGATACATTACCATTAAATAACCTTTATTTAGGTCAAACATGGCCCCACTACCTGTTTTATTTAAGTCTATTTTTGTCGAACGACTCGATAATTTACTCACAACCTCAATATCTGGACTACCAAAATTAAAAACATATGATTTATTTTCACCCATCTTTAATACTCTCTCTTTTGCTGGTGTATTTGTTGTAAAATGTATATGAGAAAGTTTTGTGATTGCATGTCTAACACTTTCGTCTATTGAGCCAGAAATATCTCCGCCCTCTATATGAGCTATGGGTATAGACATATAAGATGCCGCAACAGCAGCAGATAAAACCTCAAACCTATCACCCCTTACAACGACCACATCAGGTTTAATTTGATTAAATAGAGTAGTAAATTCAATTATACCTAAGCCTGCAGTTTTTGCTTTAACAATACTAACGTTCCCTTCCAAATTAAAGTGGAGATCATACAGTTTTAGATAACCATCTTCAATTAAAAGCTTCTTAATATCAGCAAACTTCGAGGAATATTTGGAAAGTAGTGCTGGTCCAGCAACGATGATATGTAAATCAACATCTTTTCTCTTTTTTAATTCTTCGAGAACTAGTAGATTGCGACTGTAGTGTATAAAATTTGTTATGACAAAACATACTTTTCTTTTCATATTCTAACTAATATGCAATATTTTTCTTAAAAAAGCAAATCTGTGTGAATATTTATAAATATAAACACATTTAACAACCAGCGGAAATAGTAACACTCTCATTTTAAAATAAATTAATTTAGAAATCTTAATATCACCTGAAATATCTCTTTTTTTTGCTACTAATCTAATATGGTGAGTATTAAGACCCTCTTTCTTCTGTTGACTTATTTCTTCTATTGTTTTTCCTTCATCTACATCCATATACACTATATCAAAACCTGCTTTTCTACACATGAGAGATAGTGTATCTGGTGTAAACATATAAACATGATCTATTTGAACACCTGAATCCAACCTACCCATTCTGTAGACCTGATGTTTCCAATTTTTTACTGCCAAAAAAATATGATCACCATTATCCAAAACATTGTTTGACCACAATAGAAATTTCATAGGATCAAGAAGGTGGTTTAAACTTTGAACACACAATATATTCTTTATCTTATAGTTAGAATTAATATTAATATCTTCAAATAACCCACGAATAGTATTTACACCTTTTGACTGTGCGTACAATGACTCCTCTAAAGAAGGTTCGATGCCGAGTAGATCTAAATTGGGACGTAATTCTTTCATTCCATACAAAATTCCACCAGTACTTGATCCAACATCAACAGTTAACCCATCCTTGATATACTTCCCCATATGCAAAACTATTGCCTTGCCAAATTTACGGGCATTTTCAAAGTTTATATTTAAATTTGAACTGTATTTCTTTTTCTTAATTTCAGCACGATCATATCTATAATGTATTTTATAATACTCGTCATAATCACCACTTGTCATTCTTGGATTTATGAAAATCAAACTACATTTTTTACACATCACTGTATTAACTTTCAAATCATTTACACTTTTTCTTACAATAATCTTATGATCCGAGCTTCCACACAAATTACAGGGAATATATTCCAATATCTTTTCGTTATAATTAAAAATATTCATTTTATTTTATTAAATCAATCATATAATTTGCAATTCTCTTTCCAGATTTTCCATCAATAAATGAACACTGCTCCATCACCAATCTTGACCTTTCCCTTCTATTTAACTCAGGGTTTTCTAAATATTTATTAATCATTATAATTAATTCTTCTTTGTTATTAACCAGACTAATACCTCCTGTATTTAATGCGGCCTTATAATGAGTTGATTGATAGTGCTGTATTGATGATTTTAACAGAAACCTAGATTTGGTAAGTTCAAAATTTATATTAATAATTGGTTTGTCATTTACTGCCGCATCTATACTAATACTTGAAGCATAACATATTAATAAAGACATGTGTTGTAAGGTATTACATAGATGATCAATATCTAAATTATTCATATCCCAATCAACACCTCTTTTAGAACCAAATCTAATTCCCGGTACATCATATTTTAAATTTGGTCTTTTACTAATTTCTAATTCATTAATAAAATCATTTGGCTGAAATCTAACTAATAATTCACAGTTGTTAATTGTTTTATTGATATAGATTAAATCAGTTAATAAATCAATAATATCCCAATCCGATGAACCAAATGATCTACCTATTGGAGCATATACTATTAATTTTTTATTGATATCAAAACCCTTTTCTTTGAAAAAAACTTCTCGAGAAACCTTATTCTTGTCATAGAATATATCGTACTGTGGCAATCCACTTACAAATATATTATCGGCTGTCATTTCATTGAAGGAAATAAGCTCATTTTTTACGATATTATTAAAAACAATAGCCTTATCAGGTAGTATTCTGATAATACAACGTGATGTGACCTTGTCCCACGAATTAATGTATCCTATTGTTGTAATACCTCTTTTTTTTGCTGCTCTAAGTAGATTGATTTCAAGATTATCAAATAAATGCCCCATGAAGACAATACTCGGTGAGTATTTATCGAAATATAAATCAAAGGTGTTATCTGCGACTAGTAAATAATCTAGATATCTAACGATTACTCTCACGGTTGGGCGGGCAAGTATAAAATTTAATAAGTCTACAAAATGATATTTCAAATATCCACCACTGTAATCATATGCCATTTTTCTCTTTAGATTTGTTGTATCTGTTCTAAGTAGAATAAACTTTATTTTCTCAAAAAAATTATTAATTTTTGATTTTGCTATTGATTCTACCACCTCAAAGTACAGTCGCTGATGAGAAAACTCGTTTTGATAATAATCTCTCTTTTCTTGAGATTTAGTAAACAATACAATTCTTAGATCCTCATCAAGTAAAAGGTTTTTCAAAATAGAAGTTCTGAGTATATTCTTTGCTTCAACACCTTCAAATATTGTGATAAATATAGTTTTCATTATATTTAAATTAATTAATAAGGCTATTGAGAAGTCTTTCAGTAGAAAGACTATCAGTGAAAGTTGCTTCTAATTTTTTTAGTTCTTGCCTTTGCTTAAAATTTGAATTTTTATCATTAATATATAGCATGAGATACTTTATTAGTTCGTCATGATTTTGGGCATATTTAACACCACCACTTTCAATAACGGGTTTAAAGTTATCATAATCATAAAAACGCCTAACGCTATCATAATATCCTTTATTCTCATAACCATCAAAACCAAAAATGATTACAGGTTTATTCATAAAAATAGAATCGAGTATCATCGTTGATGGTCCTGAAACCACAATATCTGAAAAGAAAAGTGTTTGATTCAAATGAGAATCTTCATCATATTTTATCTCAGTCTGTTTAATGTTTTCGTGTGATTTACTTACTCTATCATATCTCACATTAATTCTCTCAAACTGATTGGGTTTATCCTCCAACCCTCTAACATAGTCTCCTGGCGGTAATCTTACAAGAATTTGAAAATCCAATGGTAATGCCTTATTTAATATATCAACCATATCTCTATCTACATTATTCCATTTCAAATATCTGTCACCGATTGGTATATACAACAATATCTTTTTACTAATATCACCACCTATTTTTTCAAAAAAAGATTTTTTATCAAATGAATCATTTTTACTATATTTATCATAATGAGGTATACCAATAATTGAAACCGTAGATGCATTAATTAAATGATATTTTATAGCTTCTTCTTTTATAATATTATTCCAGACCAAGATCTTGTGTGGAATACAACGAATCAATCCTTTTGAAGTTAGATTATCCCACGACCTAACCATTCCAATAGTCCTCAGTCCTTTCTTTCTAGACTCCACCATCAAAGCCACATCAATGTCGTTTTGAATATCAGTCGAGAAAATTAAAAAAGGTTTAAATTCGTCAAATAGTTCAGAAAAAATATATTTTCTGTATGACAATAATTCTACTTTTCTAATCAATTTTATAAAAAAATAATTAGATGCAATATACTTAAAATATTTTCCACTTCCATCCATTTCTGTACTACGCTTAATATTTAGTGTTTTTGTATTCAGAGCTGCTAATGAAAGGTACCTCAAAAAAGACTCTCTTAGAGTAAGTTTTAGCTTAACCGATCTAATTAGAATATCTTTGTCTCCAAAATTATTCTCAAAGTAATCAATTTTTCCATCTGGCACAATGATAACTATTTGTATATTATTTGAATTTAATTTTTGAAGAATACCTGTAGATAGAATATTACGAGATATTAGTGGGTGACAACTTGTTATAAAAATTGTTTTTTTCATTTATTCATCAAAATACGTGGAATTTTAGTAAATAAAAAATACTTTGCATAAACTATATACTTATTTGTTAATAACAATGTCCTAAAATAATTATTAGGATCTATTATAATTTTCTTAAATGGAACAACATTTAGTTTTCGACCGATAATTCTTATGTGTATACTTGGTATTCCTTGAGTCTTTGGTTTCTTTTTGTACTCATCTACCTCCATCACCAATATTTCAAATCCAGCTGATTTTACAAAATCTCTCAAAACTTCTGGAGTAAACATATAAACATGATCTATTTTAACAGCATTATTTATCTTTCCAGCCTTATATAATTGCTCTCTAAAATTCATTACTTCGATAAGGATAATTCCTCCATCTACTAATGATTTATGTGACCATTCTAAGAAATATCTCGGATCAAGAAAATGATTTAGAGATTGAGTACTAATAATTACTGCGCATCTCTCAACCCTTAAGTAATCTTCAATTAAAGTATTGTGAGTTACAATTCCTTTACTGTTTGCATACTCAGACTCTTTAAAAGAGGGTTCTAGACCAATAACTTCTCTATTTATTTTTTGACGTATACCCTCCAAAACACCACCGACACCAGATCCAACCTCCATAATTGACCCTTCAACCTTCAAGTACGGCTTAATAAATTCCGCCAAGAAATACCCGTGACGTATTGTAGAATCAAAAAGCTTTTTACAGTCAAAACCTGAACCCATATCACCATTGACTATACTTTTATCTCGATATTCTTGTTCATAATATAAACCATAACTACTCTTAGTCATTCTAGGATTGATAAAAATCAAACCACATATCTTACATATGACTGAATTTAATTTTAAACCATCCTTACCCTTAGTTGACATAACGTGATAATTTTCATTTTTGCAAAAATTACATGGTATGTATTCTTTTTCAATTGTGTTGTATGGAAAAGACATTTTATACTAAATAGTGAAATAATATATATTATAACATATACACCTTCAATATATCATATTATTTCTTTTAGGAAATCTACATTTCTTTTAAATGAGAGTCCGTCTTTAAAATAAATAAATTCATCTAATACCTTATTTTGACAATCAATTTTAACTTCTGGATTCTTTAGACACTCATTTACTGAGTCAACTAATTGATCAAAACTCTTTGCCAAAAAAACAGCATTGTAATCTACTATTGGCTTGTAGTGTCTGAAATGATACGCATTATGATACTTTTCAGGATAATCAATATTTACAACCGGTTTTGAAAAAATAAATGATTCTAGAGTCATTGTTGAAACGTAATTGATCACAACATCAGAATACATTAATGTATTCTTTAAATTACTCATATCCTCTATACCAATCTCAATTCTTGTCCCCATCTCTTCTGAAAGTAACTTTCCTGGATACTCTACGTGCAAATTTCTAATTTTACCACTAGAGTAAGCCTGAAACTTACTGAAATCCTCTTTTGGATGCATTCTTACAAAAATATTTGGTTCGTCGCCAAACCTACCCTGACTTCTAGCACGTAATAAATCATCAAGAACCTTATCCTCATCTGGATAATTTCCTTTCGTGACAGTGGTAATTAAAATAGTTTTTCTATCAGGATCAAGATTTTTACTTATTAAAAACTCTCTCCGTGATAATTTTTTATACTCACTAGTAAAGTAAGTATCAAAACGCATTACACCAGAAACAAAAACATTTCCTGCACTATAACCATACTCATTTACTGCTGTATTCTTAATTATATTATTCCACACAATTAAATAATCTGGTCTTCGAAAATGCATACCACCGTTATGCAAATTGTCCCAACTAAAATTAATCGAAGCTGTCTTTATTCCAGCTCTTTTTGATAATATTATAGCTTCGGCATCCAAATGACTAAATCCTGGTGTCGCAGTAAGTACAATTGATGGATTATATTTTTTAACCAAATTGTTAAATATTTTAGATTCAGGCGCAAGAATCATTTCTAATTTAGTAAATAAATCATTTGTCCAAAATGACTTTGGAGCTAGAAAAGAAACAAGTCCCAAGATCTTCCTTTTCCAACCACGCATACCCTTAGCTTTATTTCTGATAACCACAGGTTCAAAATCATATTGCCTGATGAGGGAGTATCTGAGATATTTACCAAATATATTCCAAAATACAGGTGATTGAACATTCCACTTAATATATTCTATGTTATCTGACATAAAATATTCTTTATTATCTGAACAGAAAGCCTGTGGTGGTATAAGAACAATTACCCTATAATTTTGTGATAAATATTTAATATACTCTGTTCTGAGAAAATCAGAAGAGTAGACAAAATTGGAAACAAACAAAAAAACTGTTTTCATGGTAAAGTATTCTATCATACATATAACAAACAGTAATAATATGAAGAAAATTAATGTACTAATTTGGATCGCTTGTAGTTGGGCAATGTATCCTCTAATAGTTTACTTATCATCACGAAGATCTATAGAAAAGACAGATAGAAAACGCATATTAATTATGCCACAACTTACTCGTATAGGTGATATTGTATGCTCAACACCTGTATTTTATAACATAAAAAAATCCTATCCAGACAGTTATATTTCTGTATTGGTATCCAAAAAGGCAATTGACATTATAAAAAATAATATAAGAATAGATAATATTATTATCATAGAAGATTATACGACCTGGGGACTAATAAAAAAAATACAAAGTGAAAGAATAGAATGGTCGATAAATCTTACTGCTACTTCAGTCAACACATATCTTACCTTTCTGGGACTGATTCCTAATAGAATTAAAACAGTTGTTGAAAAACCACCAATAACAGAGAAAATTACTGATAGTCTTTCAAATTACAGACTAATGTACAAAAATCACACATATCTACCAAGACATCACCTAAAGCTCCTAAAATTTATGGGTATTGATGATACCGTCGACAAGAAAGAAGTTTTCTTGTCTAATTCTGGTAATGAAAAAGTACTTTTGTTAAAAAAGGGTTTACCACTCAACCATAAAATCATTGGATTGAGTATAACTGCTGGAAATAAGATTAAGGAATTAGGTGATCATAAATTTAAAATTATTGCTGATGAATTACTAAAAATAGATGATGTTGTAATATTTTGTCTAGGTTCAAAAAATGATAAGAATAGAATAGATAATTTTACTAAAGGGGTAAGTAACAGCGGAAGATGTTTTGCTGTAACCGATTTTAATCTAGAAGAATTACCTTCATTAATGAAATGTTTTTCCTTATATATCGCTGTTGATACAGGTCCAATTTATATAGCACATGCTCTTGGAATACCTTTAATAGATATTATCGGCCCAGTAGATCCAAGAGAACAGCCACCAAATGATGCTAATAGTATTCAAATTCTCCCAAAGGGTGGCATAGAACCATCATCATTTGTATTTAAGGAGCGTGGTTCACTGGAGGACATAAAATCTGCAATAGATTCTATTAATATAGCAGATATTATATCTGAAGCAAAAAAGTTTTTAGACTGATCTAACCTTGTTAGTAATTTTATTTATCCAGACTAGAATAATGAATTTAACTTTACTAAGTATTTCTCGGTCATTAGAATTAAAACTAAAAATTACTGATAAGTCAAAATGGAAATCATGATTTTTATTTTTTGTATAAAGATATGTTGTGACAACCATAACAAAAGGTATGATTACAGATTCTAGAGCCAACCCCCACAGACCTATTAATGGTATGGTTACGGTAATGAATAAAATTGATAGTAGGTTTCTAAGTATATGAAGAAAAAAGAGATATTTTTGCTTCCTTAGTGCAATTATATAATTACCAATCATTATCCCACTAGCAAATATCGGGAGATTAATTAACATTAAATAAAAAAATGGTAACGACGCATTATATTTTGAAAAATATATATGCACTACTGGGGGAACTATTAGCAATGATATTAGTGCTATAATCACACCTGCAAAAGCGAAGTACTTCACACCATAAGAAAACATCCTAATTGATCTTGCCTTGTCTCTAATCCATAGCGGCACCAAAGACTGTAGAGTGTTTGAAGGTAGTACGTCCTGTAGTGTGGTAATCATAGTTTCTGCAATAGAAAATATAGCGACAGCTTCAGTACCAATATATAATTTAATTAACCATGGCTTAATTCGAAAAGTAATTTTATTTGATATTTGTCTAAATACATCCCAAGATCCATAAGTAAGAAATATATTCCAAACAATTACCCTCTTTGTCATTTCAATATTACTCCATTTAAAATATAGTTTAAAAAACCTAAAAAGAATCAAGGTTGTACTTACAGCTGAAGCGATTACAATTGATAAAATCAATTGTTTTAAACCAAGATTACCCTGTACAAAAAAATAAATAAGTATGAGTGATTGTATAAATTTGTTAATTGTATATCTCAATGAAATTACTGAAAACTCTAGCACTACCAAGCAATACATTTTAACTACCGAAAATATACCTTCACTTATTAATAGGAAAGATATAATTCTCATATCTTTTATAAAATCTATATCATATTTAGTAAAAAAATATGTAGCGCCAAAGAAAAAAACTAACCATACAACAAAACTAATGATTAGCCTGAATATGGAGTATTCAATAAATATTCTTTTTGCATCAGATAATCGTCTATCAGCAATAGAACGAGAGATCTCATTTGAAACTACAGCCGAACCCAGATTTAAGAAATCTGATGGAATACCAGAAAAAGACAATAGTAGTTGAAATACTCCATATTGATACAAAGTAAGGGAAGTAATCGTTAAAAAGGTATTCAATAAACCAATGCATTTGGTAGATAAATTCCAAAAAGTGGATATTGCCTCCCCTTTTAGGAACATTTTTATGAAGGAATTATTATAATCCATTTGTGAATTCATATTATGCATAATAACATATTAATTGAGGTAAATATAAGCCCAAGCTAAGTATTATTTTTTATAAGTTTGCACGACAAGCAATTATAATCTAAAATACAAAGATGGAGAATAAAACTTTATCTATAATAATTCCAGTTTTTAATGAAAAGAATACTATAGAAGAAATAATAGCCAAAGTTAAAGCTGTAACCATAAAAAATATAACCAAAGAAATTATTGTTATTGACGACAAATCTACTGATGGAACTACTGATATTTTAAAAAATATTAAAGATATTGTATATATTTGTAAAAAGGACAATGAGGGTAAGGGTTCAGCTATTAAAATGGGTTTCGATAATGCATCTGGAGATATCTTGGTCATACAGGACGCAGATCTTGAATACGATCCCGAGGAGTATCCTAGACTTATTAGTCCTATATTAAATAATCGTGCTGATGTAGTTTTTGGCTCTAGATTTATGTCAGGAAAAGATCATGTTGTACTTCGTTTTCATCACTATACTGCAAATCGTTTTTTAACGATTTTATCAAATATCTGTTCTGGTATTGCCCTAACTGACATGGAAACAGGCTATAAAGTATTTAGTAAGGATGTTTATAAAGCACTAGCTAAAAAACTAATTTCAAAAAGATTTGGAATAGAGCCGGAAATAACAGCTAGAATAGCAAAAATGAACATACGGATATATGAAATAGGGATATCTTATCATTCTCGTGGATATATAGATGGGAAAAAAATAAACTGGAAAGATGGCTTTGCTGCTATCTGGCACATAATAAACTACAATTTTTTTGCAAAATAAAATGAATAAACTTTCAAAAAAGGCTATCATATTAACTTTTACAATAATTGTTTCAGTAAATTTTTTTTATGCTATTACATATAGAATTAAGCCCGTAGTTGACGCAGAGGCGTATAATGAGATTGCAACGAATATAATAGAGCGAGGTGAGTATAGATCGAATAACACTACTCCACTTTTTTTGGATGGATCTATTACACGTATTGGTCCTGGTTATGAATTATTTTTAGCAATTAACTATCTTTTTTGGGGTAAGTATTTTTGGATTATTTGGCTAATGCAATCAATATTATTCGCAATAACGATTTTAATATTAGGAACACTGAGTATTAATATCTTTCCTCAATTACAGAATAACCTGAAATATGTTTATACTTCGATGTTTTTTTTAGGTTTGTTGATTGACATGGTTCAGTTAAATGGAATGTTAATGACTGAATCATTATTTATATTTATATTATCTTTATGTTTTTATATTTTTTATAGAATATTTTATCACGACGAAATTAAACATTGGTATTTATGGACGTTGCTTGGTTTAATGTTAGGTTTATTAACATTAATTAGGCCAACAGGTTTGCTAATTTTTCTATTATTTACAAGTATTTCTATATACAAACATCGAATGAAATCTATAGTTTTATTAATTAGTCTAATGTTAGCTTTTATTTGCATTCAACTTCCATGGTTTATAAGAAATTATAAAATATATAATCAATTTATTTTTCACTCTACAGCAGATGGTATGAATTTATTTAGTGGTAATTATCCTGGCAATCATGGTGAATTTAATTCTGATTTTCCACTTTTTAAAGAATATAAGCAAAAGTATCCAGCTCCTACCGAATTTAATAAAGTGGCTAAAAAATGGTACGTGAATTTTGTACTGGACACCCCCATTACAGCAATCACTATCTTGTTAGAGAAGACACTCATGATGTTTTCTTTAGCGAAAACATCAGGGTTTTGGTTTCACTATCTAGGTAGACCTGATCAAATTATAACAATTATCGTGTCAATATTTCAGAACTTTATACTTTTTTTCCTTATTATTCTATACTATCTAATTGTGATAAAAAAATTCATTAAAGATAAGATTGTAAACATGGACATTGTAGTATTTGCCACTTCCCTTATTTTAATGCTAACACCGATACTGACAGTTATTTCAAATCGACACAGACTACCATTAGTCATTATGTCACTACCTATTTTAGGGTACATGTTTTTTTATCTACACAACAATTTTAAACATATATATAGAGAGATAGCAATTACCATATTAATAATATCTATTAGTACTTTTTTTGATATATATATGCAATTTGATAAATTTAAGTTGAGAATGGGTAGTATTAGTATTGAAAATTTTGAAAATCTAACAAACGATAATGTTTAAAAATATACTCAAACATCCCCTAACATATATATTGTCATTTTCATTGATAATCAGACTAATCATGATAAATTATGGATTACCTTTGTGGTTATACAATGATGAACCACCTTACATATTAGGTGCATTAAAGATGTTGCAGTTAAAGACAATACTACCCGTATTACATGAGCAAGAATTTATCTCATTCTTATATTATCCACCATATATATGTTACCTATTCTTACCCTTTTTTGTTTTAGTGGCAAGTATTTCTATCATCACATTCGATGGTAGTATGGCAGACTATATTTCCTATGTAGCAAGTGATCCATCTATTTTCTTTCTAACTGGTAGATTTGTAATTATACTGATAAGTTTACTTTCTATCTATTTTATCTATAGGGTCACAAAAAATATATTTGGAGAAGAGAAACTAGCACTACTATCCGCTTTTCTTGTATCCACAAGTCTAATACATATACTACTATCAGTTACTAGCAAACAATGGATGCCTATATTTTTTATATATGTACTTGGATTATATTTCTTATCTAATAAAAACTTATCGGTAAATAAAAGATTTATTTATTCTTCTATTGTAACCGGAATTGGTACTGGTATAAGTACAATTACGATATTATTTGTGATAGTTATGTTCTTTTGGTATATTTTTGTGGAAGATAAGCGACTTAAAGAACTTTTGACTGGTAGCCTCTTTTACAAAGTAAGCATAATATTAATTACATTATCTATATTACCCGCCATCATTTATCCAGCTAGTTTCGGTTTTGCTCCAGATATGACCATCGATAGATCAAAAGATATGTATGGTGTTATTACTAGCCCCTTATTTTTTAATCTACGATTACTTAGAACAGAACCTGTTATATTTATATTATTTCTAATTGGGTTATTTTTTGGATTTAAGAAAAATAAACCCTTTTATATTGTTTCTATATCGTTTATTTATCTTTATAGTATAATATTTTATATTTTTTTTAGATTTGAATATAGATTTCTAATGCCAATTATTGTCTTTTTATGTATAGGTGCGAGCTATGGATACAATATTTTACAATATAAAATGTCGAAAAGGTCCAGTTTATTTATTCTGATCACAGTAGTTATATTTAGTTTGGCAACCTCAATAAGAATTAGCTATCTTGGATATGTAAATGATTCTAGAGTATTAGTAAAAGAATGGATGGATGCAAATACAAAGCCAGACACCAAAGTAATTGTCTACGCTAATTTAATGAGACTGCCCAATAGTATTGAAGGTATTAATGAACAATATTTTATAGATCCAAATTCCCTAAGGACGAATGATAAGAATGAGAAGGTGCTAGATAAAAAATTGAGGTTTGGAAACGTATACCACGCACTAAATTTGTACACAGTAAAAAATGAAAATTTCTACAACTCAATTGTAGACTATGCAAAGAATAATAATTATGAGTATCTGATAATAAGTAAGCAGGATTTTTTAAATGATCAATCTCAATTTAAAAAAATGAGGAAATTAACTGAAAATGCTATACTGTTAGATAAGTTTGGAAATAATGAACGAGACTATTCACTTGGTAAGACTGAGATTGGACCAACATTATTACCCTTATTTAAAATTAACGAATTTGGTCCCGAAATTGAAATATATAAAATAACCATAAAAAATTAAATGAAAATAGCTATAGTAATTCCAACCCTCAATGAATCGAAGATAATACGGACACTTCTAGACTCAATCATTCTTGAGGTAGGTAAAAATACAAGACATACATTTGTAATAATTGTTGTAGATAGTAAATCTATAGATGGTACGTCGGATATAGTAATAAATATGACAAAAAATTACCCGAATATTGTTTTATTAACAGAAGAGAGAAGAGGTTTAGGATATGCGTATTTACACGGAATAAATTATGCAATTAATGAGCTTAAAGTAGATGCGTTCATGGAATTTGATGGTGATTACCAGCATGACCCAAAAGATATCAATAGATTAGTAAACAAATTAGATGAAGGATATGATTATGTAATAGGGTCCAGATATATTATGAATGGCAGTATACCAAAGGAATGGCCTTGGTACAGAAAAGTGTTGAGCTACTTAGGTAACTTAATCATACGAGCGGGTTTAAATATAAAAGTAAGTGATGCAACATCTGGTTTTAAACTTTCAAGAGTTTCAGGTTTTAAATATAAAATTCCACTACAAAATAAAGAATTGATTTCATACAGACATGCATATAAAATACATTTTTTATATTGCATGATAAAAGGTGGAGCAAAAACAACCGAAGTACCTATAGTTTTTCTAAACCGTAGTAATGGAATATCCAAGAGCACCTTTGAGGATGTGATTGAATCGTTACGAGTTATATATGTTCTCAATATTAGGAATCTCTTGTGGATTATTTCTAAAAATAAAAAGCGAATAAATATAAAAACTACTTAATGCAATAAGTCCAGAAGTAATTATTTGACTAATGATATAGTGTAATCCAAGAAACTCAACAAATAAAAAAACTAGTATAGTATTGAGTATTAGATTGATGGCAGATACTAAAAAATATTTTGATGCTTGAGAATTTATTTTTTTACTATCATCACCGAAGGTCCAGTATTTCTGTAAAGTAAAACTAACTATAAATGCTACTAGGAAAGCAATAACGGCTGAGAGAATGTATGTTATATTCAGCTTTTCGACCAACATATATAATATGACCAAGTCAACTATAGCAGCGGTACCTCCAGAGATAATATATCTAATTATTTTAAATATATTATGCATTAATTTTTAATTATCACACATTGTCCTATAGTGGTTATTATAGGTTTTTCTATTTTTCCAATTAAAAACTCATCAATTGCTTTTTTGACACCTGGGGTATTTTTACCCATGTAGTCATCGAATATTATAAATCCTCCATCTATCATCTTTGGATAGAAAAAAATTAGTGAATCTAGTACTGATTGATAAATATCAACATCAATATACACAAAAGAAAATTTTTCATTAATTGCACACATTGCTGTTTCCGGGAAAAATCCCTCACAGAATTTTATGTTAGAAAAATCCTTAAATAATTCCTTAACCCCAATCAAGGATGTGTTACTGAAATCTCCTTTTTTATGCAAATCAATATTTTTATTAACTTCTGGCATTCCTGTAAAAGTATCAAATAGGTAGAATGACTTATTACCATCTTTTGCTGATACTGCAATCAATTTTGCCGAACCACCACGAAATACCCCGACCTGAGCAAATACTCCATTTAAAAGTTTTGCTTGCTCTGAAAACTGCCACAGCATAAATAACCTATCTCGATCAAGCATTGTAAATGACTTTACAATACTATATGTATTTTCAAACTTACTATCATTTGCCCAAGAAACAAAATCAAGCCTGGTATTATTTCTGCTAATTGAATAGCCTATCTTTTTAAACAACCACACGATAAATCTTTTTACTATTTTCATATTCTATTATTTTACAGCATATAAATAATAACCGGAAGTTGTAGTTCTTGATTCAGTTTTAAATACACTATCCATAAATGTACCTAGTGGTTCAATTATAAATTTCAATCTATGTTGCATAGGAATAAAGAAAAATAGTGTTTTAAAATAACCACCCCTTTTAACTAATTCAACTCTCGAAAAATCGGCAAACATAAAAAATAGTGTATCATCAAAAAACCTCCAATAATCTGGGTAGGAGCCCTTTCTTGCGTGATATGGATAAATTGATGGAACATATACAAAAATCTTACCTCCCGGTTTAAGCACGCGTCTAAGCTCTATAACTGCTCTAATTGGATCTTTTACATGCTCAAGCACAGAACTACATATAATTGCATCCAAACTATCTGATTTTAAGGGTATATTATGTATATCACCGACAACATCAGCCCCCGTCTTACTATCATAATCCATTGTCATGTAATTTGTCTTATCAAATAACTTTTTATATGGCAACAGCCATTTTTGGAAACGATCACCACCACCAATATCCAAAATATCCATTTCTTTACTTATCTCATGCATTTTATCATCAACAAATTTTTGATATTTAGACATATTATTTTTTATTCTTAGCAATAAAACACAGGTCAAATGCAAATAATTGTGGAAATTTTCTTGCAATAAACCCCAATCTTCCTATTCCGACAATCTCAACATCAAAAAAATATTGTGATAACAAACCTTTCAGTTCATTAGAGGAAAAATGATTTATATGAGTTGGATCAGATAAAGGAGTATATTTTTTATTTGCAAAAATATACTTAATCCTATTTTTTAAACTAAAAGCATTTGGAACTGAACCTATAAAAAAACCGTCCTTCTTTAGAATATTAGAAACTTTCATAATAACTCTATCTGGATAAAAAACATGTTCAAGAAACTCCCCCGCTACCACTACATCAAATTTTCTATCACCAAGATGAGTCCATTCTGATTGAATATCAAACGTAGCTGTCTCTATCTCTAAATTTTTTGCTGCCCTTGCTAAACTAATTTGGTCTATATCTACTCCCATTACTTTATTACCTTTTACAAAAAAAGAAGTAAGTGCTCCATCCCTACAACCTAAGTCAAGAATATCTTTACCTTTACCAATTATTTTAGAGAAAAGGATACCCCTATCTGACTTCATCACACTAAACCCTTCTTCTCTCGCATTACCATGATGATCCTCGTACATTTTTTTTAATGATTCTGACATATACTTTAATTATACAATATTTGATATTTTATTACTAAGCTCTATTAAGCTATGCTTTTTAACGAAATTTTGTAATTTATTGACTGCTTTTAACCTTTCCTCTGGTGTGTATGAGAGTAGTATCTTAATTTTTTGAGTAAGGTCATCCACATCACCTTCATTAAAAATATGACAATCGTCAATTTGACCTATTAAATTCCTATTTGAAGCTAAAATCAGACATCCGCAAGCAATTGCCTCAAATATAGTTTTGTCGTACATACCACTCGATGAAAGATTAACAAATATATCATGACTTGAATATACAGCGACGGTTTCAATATTTGGGATACCTTTATGAAATCTGATAAATGAATTTTGGTTATTTTTACTAACACTTTCTCTCAAACCATTATAATATTCGTAATCTTTTAAAAGAGGATCTCCATATATAGAACAAGTCATATTTATAAATTCTTTTTTAATTTTAGTGACAACAGAAATCAACATATGAGGTCTTTTTACTGGTGATATTCTGCCTAGAAATAAAATACTCTGTTTTAATCTATTGGAATTGATGCTTTCCTTGAAGTTAACAAGGTCCACACCAACTGGCATTATTTGAGTCTTTTTATATTTAGCTGTATATGAAAAAACTGAAGTGCAAAAAACTTTTTTACAGAATAAAGCCGCTATGTCTGTAAGTATCGTGCCATCGTGGTGGTTTCTCCACATAAAGATATCTTTATTTAATATAAACCAAATTAAAGATCCCAATAATACGTACTCCTGATTCATGTGAACAAAAACCTTATCGTAATTTTTATTTTCTAGCAAAATATACTTATAAAAGTTTAATATGTATTTAATTTTTAGAACACCCCTTTCCTTTCCCAATGAGAGAACTTTGACATTATTTGGTAATTTATATTTACCTTTATATAAACATATTACCTGAATCGACTCATAACTTTTTGAAAATTCAACGACCCACTGATGAAAAAATCCCAAGATTGGATCATTGATATCTATTTTTTGGGTTACTATTAACAACTTCATAATTATTTATTGTATACTTGTTCTAGAATATCCATATCCTTATTTGTTGAGTTAAGTAGATCAATATTTTTTTCTTCCAAAGCCTTCAATACTGATATTCCAAGTTTATCATCTGACATTGCTTGTTCATAAGACTGTCTGAAAGCTGCAAAGTCTTTTATAAAGCATCGCCCTCCAGCACCTCTACCTGTCTTATGTACAGGATTAAAATAAGTAGAACTTTTCTCTGTATCGGCATCAATCGCAGACTTTATATTTTCCCAACTAGCACCGTGTGACTTTGCAAGATCATAAAGTAAATTACCAAACACAACAGTTACAAAACCTAAGCAATTGTGTGCGTATTTTATAACCTCTGCCTCCTCTGCAGAACAGATAATTTCAAATGGTGACTTTGGTAACAGACTCAAAACTAGTTTTGCAGCATTTCTATTCTTATCGTCTTGTACAGATATTCCAACAATATTTCTTGTAGGATTTGCTGCCTCAAATGCTGCAGTTTTTTCACTAAGAAACTCTGGTGAATGCATAACTATAATATCCGTAAATTTACTTTGTAAGATCTTAGTAGTTCCAGGAATTATTGTAGACTTTATAACAGCTATTTTACCTTTACCGATCAAACTTAGAGTAGATTCTATAATTGAATAATCAAAACCTTGTTTTGTAGTAGGGGTTGGTACTGCAATAAACACCACATCGCAATCCTTTATAAGATCTTTATTGTTTACATGATCAGGCTCTTGTGAATATCGAACAACCTTATACCCACGATTTTCAAAATCATCACTATAATTTTTACCAACAAAACCTTGTCCCACAAAACCAATTTTAAGATTTTCTTTATTCATTTTAATTTATTTAAATATATTAATTATTTTCCCTGCCACACTCCCCCGATCCCACCCCACAATATCCGCCCCGACATCCCTCGCAATCCCGACATCTGTACTAACTATTTTACATCCTGCAGCCTCAGCTTCTTTGAAGACCATACCATAACCTTCATACCACGATGTCATGAGAAAGACGTCACAACCCTTATAGTACGATATAGTATCAGTCTGTGAGCCCACAAACTCCACCATATGCCCTATTTTGAGTCTATTTGCTCTATCTTTAAGGCTAGCGAGCAATCCCCCTGAACCGACAACAACTAGTCCTACACCGGGAATTTTATCATTTACAAGTTTTATAGCATCTATTGCTAGTGACACATTTTTCTCAGGCTCAAGACGTGCTACCATCAAAACAATTTTCTTAAAATTAGGATACTTCAAATGAAGATCAAAAGATGGGATTGTGTTTTTAATACTATCCACATCGACACCTATAGGTTTTACAATTATTTTATCAAAATCAATACCCCTCTGTACTAGTGAATCCGCAACCTTTCTGGAAACCACCTGTATTACCTGTGCGTGTTGAAGAGTGAAGTTTGATATAAAAAGATTGATTCTATTTAAAATAGAGTGCTTTAAACCAATTTTTAAACTACAAAAATACGGGCTATATAAATCAGTATGAACCTGTAAAAGCAATTCTGAATTTAAACGAAGATTTGCAAGACACTTACCAACTAGACCTGTTTCAAAAGGATTTTGACAACTTACAAGTAGAGGCGTTTGATTATTAATTTTTTTAATAATCTTTTTACCTATCTTTTGCGCATCTGAAACATAGTTTGGTCTTATAAATGATCTTGTAGAATAGACCGTGCAATTGTCGGATATCGTAATTGGCTCAATGCGCTTTGTAGAAAAAACAATTATATTTAGTTCTTTATATTTCTTTGCATACTCTATCATTCTAGCTCGCACAGAACTTTTTTCATCAAAAATCAACTGATCTGTTGAAATCATAATAACTGCATAATTAGAATAATCTTTGTATTCTGTTTTATAGTTTTGCATATTATTTTTTAGAAATATTTAAGTGGAGGGCCACAAATTCATCACAAATATTTGCCCATGTATGTATCCAAGTAAATTTCTTTATTTTTTCTGCTTGTGTCGCTCTGTTTTGTGGATCTGAAATCCAGACTATTTTATCCTTTATATCTTTTTCATTCATTGGATCAACAAATATCGCACAATCCTTCACTCTATTTGCGATTCCAGTTTCTTGAGTCAAAATAAATGGAGTTCCCACACGAATAGCATCAAAAATCATATTGGGGCTTATGTCACCAATAGATGTAAGTATAACTGCATATGACCTTCTCATACGTTCCTGAAAGTTATCATAGACAGCCTTTGTAGTATCAAATTCTATATCTTCAAATCCTTTATTTTTTATCTCTACCTGTGCTTGTTTAAATGCTCTCTTTAGTGCGTCTATATTTTTCCATTTCAAATCTCTAGTTCCGGCAACAAAAGTGCGGTTTTCAGGTGTAATAAACTCATCTCTAACACCACAAAAGTTTTCTATTATTCGACTTTTCTTTGAATCAAGTTTATATGCTTTTTCAAAAATACTTCTCTGCCACTCTGTACTGTAGACAATTAGCGACGCTTTTCGTAAAGCTTCTCCACCTAGTTTAAAAATTAACTTTTCTTTTCTTGATAATTTACTTAATGAAGTATTGTAGAAGTTTTTAAATAAAACCATGTCCCCTGTTCTCTCTACATAAGTTTCCCAGAGGAAATCTCCACCAGTTCTGATGATGTATTTTTTATTCATTATTTTACAAGCATACATTGTCGGAACAGCAGCACTCCAAGTGTCCAGTACGATAATCATATCTGCATTCCATCCTTTTCTAAAAATCTTTAGGAAAAATAAAATATGCCTAACAAAAGTAGGAAAAGCCCTCTCCCATCTATATGCCGCTACTTTTACTTCATGACCCTGACTCTTCCAAGTTTCATATAGGTTGCGGGCGTATTGAGCTGGTCCACCAATATCAGGTGGATATATACCTGTAGAGATTAAGATTTTCATATTATCTTAAGAATACCTTATTTTTCATGTCTCTGGCAACAATATCCCAATCGTATTTATTTTTCACCATACTTTCGGCATTATTGACAATATAGTCATAAGATTCCTTATCTTTAACTAATTTTTCTACTTTTTGTGCAATACTCTGAGGATTATTAACTTCACATAAAAGTCCAGTCTCTCCATCTTTAACAAAGTCCACGATTCCGCCAACTGGTGTTGCGATTACTGGTATACCCGCAGCCATAGCTTCCACATAAGATATTCCAAAACCTTCAGAAAGTGCCGGTCTAATAAAAATATCTGAAATATGTAAGTATTGAGGCATTTCAGAATGATCAACAAAACCCACAAACCGCACCCTCTCCTCAAGCCCAAGTCTAGCAACCTTTTCTTTCAATTCCCCTTCCAAATGTCCCACTCCAAGTATTAAAAATTTAACATTCGCTGGTAAATACTGTAGCGCCTCTATCGTGTCCCCTGTAGCATTTTTCAAAACAAGTCTAGATGTTGTAATCAAAAATATATCATCAACCTTTTTACCCAAATTCCTCTTCAAAATTTCCAAATCCGCATGAGACTTCTTGATTGAAAATAAATTAAAATCAACACCGTTTGGAATAACCTCGACTGGGCATTTCGCACCCATTTTTCGTGCCCAATCCGCTAGAAAATTTGATATAGCTTGAATATGATCAGCTTTAGTAAAAATCATTTTAAACAATGGATATAGTGGAAGCGCGCGTCTTTCCATATGTTCTATAGGGTCTCCCTCTTGTAAAGTCAGTATGTATGGAACTTTTGGATTAATTATTTTAAAAAAGAGCGCAGCAAAAGAGTTATAACTTGCCATCATTGACCATATTGCATCGTATTTATTTTTTTTATGTAACGAAAGGGCATTAAAAAGACATAGGGGTATGAAAGAATATTTATCAAAATATCCTATGCGATAAATATTAACATTTCCAATTCTTTCAAATTTAGGATCATTTTTATTAAAATGAAAAGTCACCATGTCAAACTCAATCTCATCAACAGGTATTCTTTTAGATATTTCTTTTATTGCAATCTCCGCTCCACCAACAGGTTTGGGGTAGTATGCTAATGAAAATATGAGTATTTTCTTCATATTAAAATGGTAACATAAATAGACATTAGTGTCTCTATTGTTATTATTTTCACATAATTTAAAATATTAGTAAGTACCCACATATTTTATTAAAATATTAACGATGAAAAACTATGATTCAAATAGATAATAATGTTTTTCAAGATTTCAAAGATGAAATGTCAGGTAGGTTCGATAAAATTGACGAGAGGCTTGAAGTAATAGACGAAAAACTTGAGGTAGTAGATACAAAACTTGAGGTAGTAGACGCAAGACTTGATAAAATGGATGAAAGACTCAGTAGAGTCGAAGGTAAAATTGATGTGCATTTTGAGACTATTGGTGAGTTGAAAGTTCAAGTCACTGAGATTGCACTTTCACTGAAAGAAAAAGCAAGTGTTGACTATGTTAGACAAATCGAAGAAAGAACTGAAAAGATTGAGGGAGTAGTTTTTGCTTGAAAAACATTAAGCAAAAACTAATCAACCTTTAGAACATTCCTGAGAACATCTTCAGGGATTTCTTTGGTGTTTTCTTTATTGTTTTTTTCATTAACTGTAGTAGCCACGTGAACTGGAGTACTTGAAGGCATAATTTGAGGTTGCTTTACTGCTCCATGAGAAAGAGCATTGGCAAGTGCATTTTTTAATTCATTTACTCTTTGTGGTACAGCTTCTTTTTGATTATTATTTTGCACACCAGTACTAGGATTATGTCTTACCTGTTGTGCGAGTGAGCTAAGTGGCACAGCTTTTATCTTGGGTACTAAAGGAACTGGTGGTACGGGCGGAGTAGGTGGAGCCATAGGCGGTGCTACAGGTCTAGGTGCTGTATATGGAACTTGTGGTTGTTGTACTGGCACTCTTGGTTGTATAGGTTGCTGCATTGGAGGACGAGGTGCCTGCACCGGCGCAGCAATAGGCGCTGATGTGACTGTAGTAGGTGTTGCTACTTTATCTTTAACTGGCGCTTTCATAGGTGCAAGCCATTCATCTATTTTCTTTTCAACTTCTGCACGGTTATTTGCAAATTGTTTTCGTGATTCATTTATCACATTTGTCATACTAGAATTTTCTGGTTTTGCTATTGGCGCTAGTGTAGTTGCAGAAAAAGGCTGAGAACTTATTCCATCAATCATAAGTTTGAGATAGATCTGGAAAATTCCCAGATTTACTATGTCTTCAGCTGTAAACTGTGGGCTGAATTCTTTTTCCAAGACTTCAGCGTCAAAGGCTCCCACACGGAATACGATCATGGTTCCCACGTTACCAAACACTGCATCTCTCACTTCTTCTTCCATTTGTTCTATGTATTGATGAGCAATAGTTAGATTGAGTTTATATTTTCTAGCCTCAGAAAGAATATCTGCGAAACTTTCATTAGCAAAAGACTGGAACTCATCTACGAAAAGATAGAAATTTGGCAGAGTTTTGAGTACCCTGTCAGGAACGTCAGCACGAGAAAGTGCAGCGAGGTATATCTTGGTAATTATCATACCTCCGAGAAGGTTTGCATTTGATTCACCTATGCGTCCCTTAGATAAGTTTATAATAAAAATCTTACCACTATCCATCATTTTTCTTATATCAAAAGAAGACTTAGGCTGGCCGATCATGTTTCGAATAAGTGCATTTGCAGTAAACTGACCGATCTTGTTCTGAATAGCGGGAACAGCTTCAGCTGCCATTCTTTCTGTATAGTTTGCAAACTCTTGTACCCAAAAAGCTTTGACGGAAGCGTCAGTGACATGTGAGATAACATACTTACGGTATTCTTTGTCAGAAAGCATTCTGTTCACTCCAAGCAAGGTCGCATCAGGACATTCAAGTAGAGCAAGTAAAGTATTTGTAAGGATATATTCCATTCGAGCAGACCACGCATCTTTCCAAATCTTTTTAAAAGTACTCATGAGACCAGAAACCACCAAGTGTCTCTTATCAGGATCCACACTTTCAAGAACATTAAATGAGATAGGGTACTCCATATCAAACGGCGCGAAATATACGATGTCTTTCATTCGATGCTCTGGAACGTATTCAAGAAGAAGTTCAGCAGTCTTACCGTGAGGATCGATAAAAGCCATACCTTCCCCATTTTGAATATCCTGCACTGCCATGTTTTCCAGGAGAGTCGACTTTCCCATACCCGTCTTTCCTATCACATAGACGTGCTTGGTACGATCCTTCGCCTTAATACCAAATCTAACTCTTTTATTACGAGCGTCAGTTTCCCCAAAATATGTAACTCTTTCTTCGTTTATAGACATGAGCTTTT
>CAYSPX010000005.1:0-20301 GCA_964433125.1 uncultured Candidatus Saccharibacteria bacterium
AAACTGTAGGCCCACTAATACCAAAGTGTGTAAAGAGTAATTTACCTTTATGTGACTCTTGCTTCGTATTGTTTTGAAAAGTTGTAAGTTTGATATCTTGTAAAGTCACTCCAGAAAGTGTTTTTACCCAAGAATCACTAAGAGCTATAGGAACTAGCGCCTCGCTTGAGGCTACTATGTTATGTCCAAGATCTTTTAGCCATACAAAACCTTCACCAGTTGAACCGGTCTCTGGTCTTGAAGTTCCACCTGTTGCAACTATGTATTTTTTTGCATGAATTTTTTCACCATTTTTTAACTTTACAGAAATTATTTTATTTCCATCTTTCTCAAAACCAGTGACAACGGCATTTGTTTTTATTTCCACCCCACCACGTTTCATCTTATTTACCAAAACATCCCACACTGACTGGGCTGAATTACTAACAGGGAAGACACGATTTTCTGCTTCTACTTTGGTTGGCATGCCTTCATCATTAAAAAAGTTTATAGATTTCTCTACATCGTATTGTGAAAAAGCAGAGAAAAGAAATTTATCATTATCCTTATATTTTTTCAGAAAAGTACGCACATCGTACTGTGCATTGGTAATATTTGAACGTCCACCACCAGTGATGAGGAGCTTTACACCAAGAGTTGGATTTTTTTCAAGCAAAATAACTTTGGCATTTGTTATGCCTTTTTCTTTGAGAGCCTCCGCAGCACGACCAGCAGCCATCATGCCAGCTGGGCCACCACCTATTATTGTCACTGTGTATTCTTCGTTTATTTTATTCATACTAATCAAAAATATTCACCAAATATTCATCTATATCTCTTTGATCCATATCATAAAATGTTTTCTTTTGTTTGTATAAATATGTCGCCAGTTTTACACCAACAAATCTCCAGTGCCAAGGTTCGTATACATAAAATTTATTATTCATAGGGTAAGAAAGAACGAATCCATATTCATGTGCATTCTTTACAAGCCATTCGTATGATTTTGTTTTATCAAAACCTTCAAGTTGACCACCCATCCCAGGCGCAATCAGGTCAACTGTAGTTCCAAGTTGATGTTCTGAATATCCTTGATCCGCTGAAAATGTATTTGCTGTTCCAGCACCGTATACAGTTGAGTACTGACCTTTCAGTGCTTGTTGTTCATTGAAAGATCTAAAAGATGAAGAAATGTATATAGTAACTCCATCACTATTTGCATCATCAATCATTTCTTGTAAAAAGGGCCATACCTTTTCGTGTATCTTTGATACCTTGGTATTAGAGTAAGTATATTTCTCAGAAATTTCTACAAGTCTAGCTGGAGCATAATTTTCATTTAGAAAAAAGACTTTAGAATATTTGGTGAGTAGTTCAGGGTCTGTCTTACTTAGCTTTTGTAGAGTTTTTACAGTGCTAGAATAACTATCAACTTTGTCTGCATAATTTCCTAGAGTATTTTTAATATTTCCAACGTTGTTTCTTTCCTTACTTATCTCTTCTGACAGAACCCTTTGGTTCTCTGATATTCTCGAGTCAAGAGAGTTTGTTGTAGAAGCGAGCTTTTGTTCTAGTGTGATTAGTTTTTCGGATAGTAGGGAATAATTGGAGTAGTTTAACCATAAAGATATCAACGTTCCTATAGCTATTAGAGATATCGACATGATTGTAAGTTGAATTTCTGTGATCTTGTTCATTGTTCTATACTATCATGAAACGTGATAAGGTAAATATGTTATAAAAATAGCTTGCATTATTTTTGATTTCCTGTATTATAAAAGTATTAACATCACTGCCCCTGCTCGAAAGAGTAAGGGCAGTTTTGCGTATTAATTATGATATACTTTTAGTATGAAGAAAATAGGGGAAAACAGAGTTGCGATTTTTATAGATGGAGGAAATTTCTATAGAAAAATAAGAGATGATAATTTAATTCCCAAAGGAATAAGATTTGATTATGTTAAATTTGCAGAATTTCTAGCAAGAGGTAGGACTATATCTTTAAAAACTTATTATATTGGAATAGTGAAGAATCATGATAATAGTCTGAAAAGTCAAAAACTTGTTGAAAGTCAGCAAAAACTTTTAAGTGCACTAGAAAATAATGGATATAAGATTAAGAGGGGTAAAATTGTATATGACAATAAGATAAGAGAAAAAGGGGTTGATGTCCAGATCGGAATAGATTTAGTTATTGGAGCGGTTGAAAATCATTACGATACTGCGATAATTGTAAGTTCTGATACGGATTTAATACCGGCAATTAGATATATAAAATCAAAAGGGAAAAAAGTTGAATATGTGGGTTTCTCCAACGCACCTTCAATTGGAATGATAAAAGAATCTAATGCACGTATTTTAATGTTAAAAGAGCAACTTGAAGACTTACAGTATAAAAATATTAAAGATAGAAATGAATTAAAGATTGTTATAGAAAATAAAAAAGAAAGCTATAAATCATTTGAAATAGAGGATGATCTTATCTGGAAAGACTATCCATTGAAAGGAGTAACATATCCTACTGACTATGGTTATGTTGAAGGTTATAAAAGTGAAGATGGTCACGATCTAGATGTTTTTATAGGTACAGGATATTTGAACGGATACATTAAAGTTTGGAGGTGCGATGTACCTTTGGAAACTAAATTCATACTTGGAGTTACTGTGGAAGAATATGATAAAATAATTGAGACATTTTTACCTGTAATTAAAGAACAATCACGATTTAGTAACGATCTTGAATGTCTTGATAAATTGAATTTATATAAGAGATAATTCAGTAAATTTGACAAAATATCTCTTTTAATATATATTTGTTTGATAATATATGTACGGAAATAAAACAAATTCAAGTGGACAGGGAAGTTCAAACTCACGTTTCGGAGGTAGTAGACCAGGAGGAAGACCACCATTCAGAGGAGGATCACGAGGCCCAGCTAGTACAGGAGGACCTAGACGATTCCAAAGTAGTAACAGATTCCCTAATAGAAGTCACAATCGCGGACCAGCCGGCGAGAATATTTCTCATGCCCGATTTATCAATAAAGCAACTATTACAGAAGAGGTAGAACATTTTGTACCTGAACATAAGTTTGCTGA
Source organism: uncultured Candidatus Saccharibacteria bacterium (assembly GCA_964433125.1). GTDB lineage: Bacteria > Patescibacteriota > Minisyncoccia > Phycocordibacterales > PALSA-1337 > CAIOGI01. The sequence continues at coordinate 3,079 of CAYSPX010000005.1, forward strand.
TTTTAATATTGAAGAAAACCTAAAAGCAGGAATTATTAAAAAGGGGTATACACTCCCAACTCCTATTCAGGATCGTTCTATTCCACATATTCTAAAGGGACAGGATATCGTAGGTATTGCAAACACAGGAACAGGTAAGACTGCCGCTTTTCTTATTCCACTTATAGATAAGGTTTTAAAAAATAGAAAAAATAAAATACTTATAGTTGTGCCAACTCGTGAGCTCGCTATTCAGATTCAGCAAGAGCTTATTGGTTTTACTCCAGGAATGAAGATTTTCTCTGTTTGTTGCGTGGGAGGAGCTTATATTGGTAAACAACTTTCAGAACTACGTTATACAAATGAGTTCATCATTGGTACTCCAGGTCGTCTAAAGGATCTTATAGAAAGAAAAGCTATTGTTCTCAGTCAATTTTCAACCATCGTTCTAGATGAAGCTGATCGAATGCTAGATATGGGATTTGTAAATGATATGAGATATCTTATGGCTGGTATGCCAAAGCCTCGTCATACTCTGTTTTTCTCTGCTACTCTTTCAAATGAAATTGAAAAGATGATTGGAGAATTCCTACATGAACCAGTAAGAATCTCAGTTAAAACTCGTGATACTTCAAAAAACATTGAACAAGATATCGTGCGTGTAGCAAGAGGTCTAAATAAGTTCGATGTCCTAGGAGAGCTTCTAGCTAAAGAGGATTTCAATAAAGTAATTATCTTTGGACGTACAAAGCACGGTGTAGAAAAGCTTTCAAAGGCTCTTATCGCAAAAGGATTCAAAGCCGAGTCTATTCATGGAGATAAAAACCACTCCCAGAGACAGCGTGCGTTAAAAGGATTTAAAGAAAATCAAGTTCAAATACTTGTTGCAACAGATGTTGCTGCTCGAGGTCTAGATATTCCTGATGTAAGTCATGTTATCAACTTTGATATTCCAGCTACTTATGATGACTATGTTCACCGTATCGGACGAACAGGACGTGCAAACAAGAAGGGAAAAGCTCTTACTTTTGTTGATTAAGGGTGTATAATTGATAGATGAGATTTAATCGCAGTTTGTTTTATAAACTATTATCTTTATTTATTGTACTTATCGGATTGTCTGCATCAGTGTATGTTGGTCTATCTATAAAGCACTCCAATGAAAATTCTCTAGTGGAAAGAGTTAATACATTATCTAAGGTTATTTTAGGTGATGACATTGTACTATTGAATGGTAATGAATTTGATTTAGAAAATACATCATATCAAAAGATTAAGGATTTGCTTGTTTCGATACGTTCAGTTAATCATGATGTGCGATTTATATATATAAATGGAATTAAAGATGGTAAGATCTTCTTCTTTGTTGATTCTGAGGAAATAAGTTCTCACGACTATTCTCCCCCAGGCGAGTTATATGAAGAGGCAACCCCGTTTATGTATAAAGTTTTTGATGATGGTAAAAATTATTTAGATATTTCTAGAGATCGTTGGGGTTATTGGTTTTCAGCATACGCTCCTATACTTAACAGAGAAAATAAACCCATTGCTTTGATTGGTATAGATATACCAGCCAATTCTTACATAGCGAATATATTAGTGAATGCATCATTACCACTTCTAATAATGTTTGTTTTTCTGATTATTATATATTTTACAAAAAGGTCTGATGATAAAGAACGAATATATTTGGACAAAAGATCAAAATTTCTATCTATGGTTACTCATGATATTCGCAATCCCTTAACTGGTATTAAATGGTCATCAGAATCTATGTCAAAAGATGTGAGTATAAATGATAAGAATAAACAAGCATTAGTTGATATAAATAAAGTTACGACAGGTATGATAGATAAAATAAACAACTTTAAATTTTGAGTTTTTCCTTTATTATTCTGTAGACATCCTCTAGGTTTTTATCAGATTTTGTGAAGTAAACTGTAACGTCGTTCTTTACAGCTTTTTCAATATATTCCATGTAATCACTATTTGAAAAAATTATTATAAGAGTATCTTTATTCACAACACCTTGGCGAATCTTTTCAATAACTTGCATACCATTTATGTTTGGTAGATTTATATCTACAACTATACAATCGAATATCTCAGTATTCGCAATTTTTAGTCCATCTTCTCCACTTAGAGATTTGACTACAGAAATATTATTTGCTGTAAGTTTTTCGGCAAGAGGGTTGATAATAAGTTTATCATCTTCAATTATTAGAATTTTTTTCATGTAACTATTATTTCATAATAATTGATTATAATCCAGAGAATAAAATTAGGTTTTTTGGTTTATACGTAAAGTGTGTATAATAGTAATATGAAAAGGATATTAGTAATAACCACGATAGTGCTCATTTTTCTAGCTACAGCCGCATATTTCTTTTGGCCTAAGTATGAGGATGTTGATATTATCCCAGACGATAGAAGTAATATGATAGTGGTGGTTTCGCCAGTCAAGGATTCCATTGCTGGTTCACCACTGTCTGTTGCTGGACGTGCTAGAGGAACTTGGTTCTTTGAGGGTAGTTTTCCAATCATCTTGCAGGATACATATGGAAATATATTGGCTGAAAGTCATGCTACAGCCCAAGGTGAGTGGATGACTGAGGAATTCGTAAATTTTCTTGGAAGTATTCAATTTAATAATCATGTAAAAGGTTCAAGTGTATTTTTGATTCTTAAAAAAGATAATCCATCTGGCTTACCTGAGCATGATGATTCAATCAAAATTCCCATTATTTTAAAATAAATAAATAGAAAATGGAAAATACAATAAACAAAATAAAAATTGAAATAGACAAGGCTAAACATATCCTACTACACTGCCATCCCAGTCCTGATCCAGACAGTGTAGGTTCTACTTTGGCTATGAAGTTGGCGCTAGAGCAAATAGGGAAGAAAGTGACTCTTATAAAAGGGGATAGTGAAATATCAAAAGCATTTGTTTTTCCTGGAATTGAAACTATAACTCAAAAGAATATTTTTGAAATAGATTTGAATGATTTTGATTTATTTATAATTCTCGATTCTGGTTCTATGGATATGATTACTAAAATAGATAAATTGGTCTTCCCAGATAGCCTGATTACTATTGTTATAGATCACCATGCATCAAATATTGGTTATGGAAAAATAAATCTTATAGATACTGCATATTCTTCTACCGCTCAGCTAGTTTTTGATTTATTAAATGAATGGAAAATAAGAATAGACCATGATATTGCCCTAAACCTTTTTATGGGAATATACACGGACACAGGAGGGTATAGATATGGTGTAAATCCTGTAAGAACCATTGAAGTGGCTCATATATTGGCAAAATTAGCACCAGATTATCAAAAAACTATTTCTATAATGGAAAATAGTAATAGAAAAGAGGGTCTTATATTTGAAAGTCTTGCACTATCGTCGCTTCAAACTTATTTTGATGGAAAACTTGCTCTTGCTTCAGTAAGTAATGCAGATCTCATAAAAAATAAGATAGAAGAACAGGATATGTTTACTGGATATATTTCAAATAAAATAAAATCAGTAAAAGAAATCCAAGTTGGAATAACCTTGATTGAAAAGGATCCAAACGTGGTTAAAGTTAGTTTTAGAAGTAAAGATGCAGTGAAGTACGATGTCTCAAAGCTCGCTGTTTCTCTCGGTGGAGGAGGACATAAAATGGCTGCAGGGGCTACTCTTGAAATGCCTTTACCTGAAGCTATAGAAAAAGTTGTAAAGACTACTAAAGAAATATATAATGTTTAGTATGAAGATTTCAAATAAAATTTATGCATTGGTAATATTAATAGCAATTTTAACAGTCTTGTACTATGTTTGGCCTGCGGAGATAGCATCTACTCCAAGTACTACAAGTACACCTATAGATATATCTACTCCAATCCCTACCCCAACACCGACACCAATAGCGGCCATTACAACAACTATAATTAATAATAAAAATCTTATGAATACAATCACAATCGAGACAAATAAGGGAAATATCGTTTTTGAAACATACAATGCTGATGCACCCAAGGCTGTAGAGAACTTTATTACACTTGCAAACAAAGGATACTATAACGGTGTTATATTTCATAGAGTTATTAAAGGCTTCATGATCCAGGGTGGAGATCCTACAGGTACAGGACGCGGAGGACCAGGCTATAGTTTTGAGGATGAGTTGAATCCAGCTACTGACTCTTATAAAGCGGGATATAAGCGAGGAGTAGTGGCTATGGCAAATGCAGGACCAAATACAAACGGCAGTCAGTTCTTTATTATGCATGCAGACTACGCTCTCCCAAACAACTACACAATCTTCGGAAAAGTTATTTCAGGTATGGAAGTGGTTGATGCTATAGCAAACACACCAGTTGCACCAGGCGATAGACCGGTCAGTGATGTTGTTATGAAAAAAGTCTCAGTTGCAGAGAAGAAATAGTATTTTTTAAATTAGATAAAATGGCAAAGGACCCCTATAAAGCTACATGGGTATCGCATTCTTCAATGGGGGATTTCTTAAAATGTCCTAGGGCTTATTTTCTACATAATGTATATAAAGACCCCAAGACAAAGCGAAAAATAAATATTGTTAATCCTGCACTCGCGCTCGGGGTCTCTGTTCACGAAGTACTAGAAGGACTTGCAAGATTTAAGGCTGGGGAACGTTTCAATCATTCACTTGTAGATGATTTGGAAAAAGCTTGGAAGAAAATAAGTGGGAAGTGGGGTGGTTTTCATAATGAAGATGAAGAGAAAGAAGTAAAGATGCGTGCACTTAGCATGATAGAAAGAGTTGTTAAAAATCCCGAACCTCTACAGACAAAGATTGTAAAAGTAAAAGAAGCTGATGGTGGAATGCCTCCCAATTTTTATTTATCCGAAGAAGAAAATATTATTTTATGTGGAAAGATCGATTGGCTCATATGGAAACCAGAAGACGATAGTGTACACATACTAGATTTCAAAACAGGTAAAAATGGTGAGAATGAAGAATCATTACAACTTCCTATTTACCAATTACTTCTTAAGAATCTTCAGAAAAGAAAAGTTACCGGTGCGAGTTATTGGTATATAGATAGAGATGATAAACCTATAGATGTCGCGCTTCCAAGTGTGGAAGAGTCTTTTGATAAAGTGTATTCAGTCGCACTTGCTGTAAAAGCTGCACGTGAAAAAGCAGACTTCAAATGCCCTCGTGGTGAGGAGGGTTGTTTCTTTTGTAAACCATTTGAAAAGATATTAAAAGGAGAAGCTGAGTATGTGGGGAAGGGAGAGATGAATCAAGATTTGTATATGTTATAATCTCGATATATAATTGTAGGATAATAAACTATATGGAAAATAAATCACACTACTATTTTTTCTTAATAATAATGATAGGAACTGGTATACTTACTTTCTTCATTTTCTATTCATATCTTACTGCGTTACTACTTGCACTTGTTTTTTCAGTGATATTTCGTCCGTTACATAGATGGATATCTTATGTCTTTTCTCGAGGAAGACAGTCTAGTTCACTCTCAACTTTTATAACCCTATTGATTATAGGTATACTTTTTATTACTCCACTTATTTTACTTGCAAAGCAGATATATATGGAAAGTCAAAGTCTTTATTATGGTTTAACTGATGAAGGGACAAGATCTACTCTCATAGACTCCTTAAATGCTTTATCAGAATCACTTTCAAATAGATTGTATGGAGTATTTCCAGCTTACAGTTTTGATTCTTTCAATATCACAAGACATGTGCAGACATTCCTAGAGTGGTCATTTGCAAACCTCGACACTATTTTTTCAAGTGTCTCTAAGTTTGTCATAGAAATATTTATAATGCTATTTGCGCTTTTTTACCTGTTACGAGATGGTGGAAAGTTCAAACAACAAGTTGTAAATCTCAGTCCACTATCAGATATGTATGATGAAAAGATTTTCCTAAAGTTAAAACAAGCTATTAGATCAGTTGTTGTTGGTTCACTTGCAGTCGGACTTATTCAAGGTGTTCTTACTGGTCTTGGTTTCTATATCTTTGGAGTTCCAAATCCTGCTCTGTGGGGAAGTTTTGCAGTAGTATCTGCGCTTATTCCAGGTATCGGAACATCACTAGTTATAGTTCCCGGTGTTCTGTTTCTATTTTTTACAAGTACCAAAATCCTTGCTATAGGTTTACTTATCTGGGGTGTGGTTGCAGTAGGTATGGTAGATAACTTTATTGGACCTATGCTTGTAAATAGGGGTGTAAATGTTCATCCTTTCTTGATTTTGCTATCAGTTATTGGAGGATTATCATACTTTGGACCTATCGGTTTTATCGCTGGACCACTCGTGGTGGCACTTCTATTTGCTCTGCTTGAAATTTACAAGTCTGTGAGATAGTGCTACAGTGTGTAGACTAACTCATATGGCTTTTATAGACGATCTAACAATACATATTAAGGCAGGCAACGGCGGCAACGGTGTTGTTCGCTGGCTTCATGAACGTGGAAAGGAAATGGCTGGACCCTCTGGCGGTAATGGTGGTAATGGTGGCGATGTCTATGTACTTGCTGTGCGTGATCTTGGTATTCTGGAAAAATATAGAAACATAAAGGATATTGTCTCAGAGCGTGGAGGTGATGGTATGAAAAATAGTATGTATGGTAAAAATGGTGAAGATCTTATCATCGAGCTACCTATTGGTTCTGTGATTACAGATAGTCGCACAAAGAGAAAGTACAACCTCATCAACGACGGAGAAAAGATTCTTATCCTAAAGGGTGGACGAGGAGGTCTTGGTAATGAGCACTTCAAAGGTTCGACAAACATTGCTCCAGTTCAGTCTACACCGGGCAAGGACGGTGAGGATGCTGACTTTCACATAGAACTAGAGCTAGTTGCTGATGCAGGGCTTATAGGTCTTCCAAATGCAGGTAAGTCTAGTCTGCTCAATGCTCTTACAAATGCAGATGCAAAGGTAGGTAGTTACCAATTTACAACCCTAGAGCCCAACCTAGGAGCTTTAAAGGGTGGTTTTATCCTCGCTGACATTCCAGGACTTATCGAAGGTGCTTCAGAAGGAAAGGGGCTTGGTCATAAGTTTTTGAGACATATAAAGCGAACCAAAAGACTTCTCCATCTTATCTCTCTAGAAAATACTGCAATAGTTGAAACATATAAAACTATTCGAAATGAACTCAAGCAATACGGGCAAGGACTCGATGAAAAGGAGGAGACTATTATTTTAACTAAAACAGATACTGTAGATCAAAAGACTGTAGACGCAGCGATCAAAAAACTTTCAAAGTTTAATAAGGACATTTTAACTATTACAGTTCTAGACGATGAATCTATAAAAAACTTCTCTGACGAAGTAGTAAAGAGATTGAGGAAATAGCCGAATATGATAGTATAAACCCTATGGAAAAAGGGTATAAAGCAACCATAGGTCTTGAGATACACGCAGAACTAAAGACATCATCAAAGATGTTTTGTTCTTGTGCAAACAATCCCGATGAAGACAAGCCTAATACTAATATCTGCCCGGTATGTACTGGTCACCCAGGAACTCTGCCTGTTTTAAATAAGGAGGCTATTAAGCATGTTCTAAAGATAGGACACGCCGTGGGTGGAGATATTGCGGACTTTACTGAGTGGGATCGTAAGAACTATTTTTACCCAGATATTCCAAAGGGATATCAGATCAGTCAGTACAAATACCCACTAGTTTCTGGGGGAAATCTTGCTGGTGTGGATCTTACTCGTATTCATCTCGAAGAAGATACTGCACAATCTACACATGATACTCATAGTAAGAGTCTAATTAATTTTAATCGATCAGGTGTTCCGCTTATGGAACTTGTTACTGAACCAGTTATTCATGATGCTGAGACTGCAGTTCGTTTTGCTAAAGAATTACAATTACTTCTTAGATATATCGGAGCGGGGGAAGCGAATCTAGAGAAGGGGGAGATGCGAGTTGAAGCCAATATTTCTGTTGCTAGTGAAGAAAATACACTCGTAAAAAAGTTTGGAACCAAGACAGAAGTAAAAAATCTAAACTCTTTTAAGGCAGTAGAAAAGTCTATTGCTTATGAAATAAAAAGACAGATTGAGCTTATAGAAAAAGGGGAGAAAGTAGTTCAGGAGACTCGTGGGTTCGATGAGAATACTGGCACAACATACTCTCAGCGCTTGAAGGAAAGTTCACATGACTATCGATATTTTCCTGAACCAGATTTACCAAAACTAAAGATTAGTGAAGTGGCAGATTTCAAAAAAGAAAATCTTACGAAGGAGACTCCAGAGTTACCATGGATCAAAAGAGATAGATATATTAAAGATTATGGAATGACAGAAAAGGAGGTTGCAGTGTTTGTAGAGACACCCAAAGTGGGGAATTATTTTGAAAAAGTAATTGTGGGAAATGATAAAATAGTTAAGCTAGCCATCAACTACATTTTGACAGATTATTTGGGTCTTTTGAAAAAAGAAGGGAAGGATATTGAGAAAGAAATAGGAGCAATAAAATCAGAAAATTTTGCAAAACTTTTGGTGATGATTGAAGCAAAAAAGTTATCATCACGTGGTGCAAAAGATACACTAAGTTTGATGCTAAAAGAAGATGGAGATCCAGAAATAATTGCCGATAAAAATGGTTTGATACAGAAAAGTGATGAAGGCGAAATAAAGAAAATAGTTGAAGAAATAATTTCAAAAAATAGTGTGGCGGTGGATGAATTTAAAAAAGGAAAAGAGGCATCATTACAGTTTCTGATTGGGCAGGGAATGAAGGCAACTAAGGGTTCGGCAAATCCAGAATTACTCAAAAAACTTTTACTAGAATTGATTGGTCTAAAGTAAGTTACAGGGATATAATAAAATAGAAGAAACAAAAAACTGACATGACTGTCAGTTTTTTGTGACAAAATTATACAAACAAACTAGTCGGTTAGGTGTTTCACAATTAGCTTCTTAATCTCAGTCCTGGTCTGCTTTCTGTTGCCAATCTTTACACCCATCGCCAATATTATCTCTTCTATATCCTCCACCTTGTATACTCGGTAATTACTGATGGGGTGACGACCCGCCGGAAACTTACCGCTATTATCCCAGTTACGTAATGTAAGCGGAGATACCCCTAAAATCTTCGATGCTTGCTTGATTGTTATATACTTATTTTCCATATTAATGATATTGATATACATTATTAAACCTTGATAGACATTATAACATTATTATCAATGTATACTAATCTTTTATCCACATTATCAATACTGACTTTCTGTATGATTATAGAGATCTGAGTAAGTATCATATATGCTGGCGCTGATGTTATATCTTAGATTTATGAATGTTTTATTCTTGATATTGCTACTACACTGTTTATGAATTGATAACGATTCGATAATGATTTTTAACTGATAGCACTAGGTATGGATTGTGCTTAATATATTTAATACTGACACAATTTTATGACAACGATTTATAGCCATATATTGTTTGATATTGTCTGTCTATGTGTGTGTTTCGGTCTAGAGATATTTATTATTTGGCACATGCACTGTGGTGGATTAGATTAATGATATAAGTTCGACCGATATACTATGTTCTAGTGATGAGTGATGTATGTTGGGTGAGGCTTGTCTCAATCCGATGTGTTCTATCGGATCAGGAATTTGATTAAAACCGTATCAATTTTCTGAGGTTGAACTTTTAGAAAATCTTGGAGTCTGACTGTTTTAAAATTAGACTAAGTTTTCCACATATTTTTTAACAAAAGCTTGCCGAGATGAGTTATAATATATGGCATAAGCACATGAAAGATAACCTTATTTTACAAGATAAAAATTACATCTCGGCTAAACTAGCTTCTGTTATTTTTGGTTATACTAGTGACTACGTAGGACAACTATGCAGATTGGGAAAACTTGAATGTAAAATGATCGGACGTTCTTGGTTCGTTTCTGAAGAATCAGTTATCAAACATCGTGAGACTGTTGCATCAGATTTGAGTTCAAAAATAAATTCAAATGTTGATGTGTCTGTGGTGAAGACATGCGTAGATACTGGTTCTGACTTCTTTGTTCACTTACTACTTTTGAGTGCTCCGATCACAACTCCTATTACAACTTCAGTTCCGACACCACCACCATTTTATTTCGCTCCCGCTTCAGTCTCCACTTTTACATCGATACCTATGAAGTCAGATGTTCCGATGGCACAGATAATGACACTTCATCATGTTGGTGATTTTAAAAAGATTGCGATGATTTTTGCTTTCTTTGTTTTTGCATTTTTATTTATTATGGAATCCTCATTTGGACTTTCATCTAATGTTGCAAATGTTATAAGTAAAATTGCAAATAGTAATGCTGGTAGTTTGGTTGAGATACAAAAACCTCCACCCGATCCAGGCTCGGAGTCCTCATTTGGCGGACTTGCAGTAGTGCCATCATCAAACACGGAAGATGGAGATGAGAGGATAAAGCAAAAGATTAGAGATTCGTTTTCTGATGAAGTTGAAATCAAACCAGACAGTAGTAGGACAGCAGGAGTTATCACACCAGTATTTAGAAAGGTTAGAGGAGATGATTTTGTTTACGTAATGGTGCCCATTAAAAATTAGAATCGTGTTCAGGTGCTCCCAAGAGAGTTATGGTTAATCAAAAAACATACTATATATACTACTTTGGAACACATGAGCGCGATGCTTATGAAAAAGGTCGAAAATTATTAAAGACAATTAGAAGATTAAAAGAATTAATTAAAAGTTAAATATAATAGAATAAAAATTTATGAAATCAGAATTATTACAAACACTAAAGACAAGTACAATATCACTTTTGATGTTGTCTTTGCTTTTTGTTATCGTCGAGCCGGCAATGAGTGATGCCGCAAGTGCATCAAGTCAGTTTACAGAGACACTTTCTGTAACATCAGAAATATCATTTCTAGTTAGTGGATCAAACCTTACACTTAGTCCATCACTAGCCGGTATCACTGGGGGAACAGCAAACGGTCAAACATCAGTACGAGTTCTTACAAACAACGCCACAGGATACTCCATGACACTAACAGCCAGTTCATCACTAGGTATGATTGGAAATTCACAAGGTGGAACTATTCCAGCTTACATACCAGCAGTAGGAACAGTAGCTGACTATACATTCACTGCGCCTGCAAATACAGCTCGTTTTGGATATACAGTGGAAGCTTCAACAACAGCAGATACAGCACAAGCTTTCTTAGATAATGGTTCCAACACATGTAATACAGGTGCTACAAATGGAACTGATACATGTTGGTTGAATGCAAGTACATCTGCTGTGACTATTATAAATCGCACAACAGAAACAGAAGCTTCAGGTTCAACAAGTACTATTAAGTTCCGAGCTGTTATAAATTCAAACCCTGTACCAGCTATTCCACAAGATACATATGTTGCGACAACGACTCTAACTGCCACAACTAACTAACATATTGAGTCAAATTTTATGAAATCAAAAAATATTATTAGAATTACTGCTTACTCCGTCATCGGATTCTCAATGGTATTTGGTATTTCGTCTACACTTAGAGTAAACGCAGCACCATATTCAATAGAAAAATTACCAGATACTACAGTATATGGTGACTTTGTTGTTGGTCCAGGCAAGTATCAACTGGATATGAAGCCTGGTGAGACTAGTGTTGTAAATGTCGTGGTTAGTAATCGTCTTGGTAAAGAAAAAATATTCAGTATCCAGGTCGAAGACTTCAAGGGTTCTAGGGATTTAGAGAGGCCTGTCATGCTGGTTGGTAGCGAAAGAGGCCCGTATTCCCTCAAGGATTATTTGAAGTTCGCTTCATCAACATTTACATTAAACAATGCAGAAAGAGTAACTATCCCAGTCAAAATATCTATTCCTACAGATGCTCAACCAGGAGGTTTGTATGGAAGTATTGTTATTGGAACAGTTACAACACCAGAAGAGCAAGTTCCAGTTGGTACAGATAGTGTCGGTGTAAATCCTATCGTAACTCGTATAGGATCATTGTTCTTTATCAGAGTTGCTGGTGATGTTAAACAAGACATAACTTTAAAGAAGTTTTCGTTAAAGAATGATCGAAGTATTTTGGGTGGAGATCCTATCAGTTTCGAAATACTTTATGAAAACAATGGTACTGTTCATGAAAATCCATACGGATATATCTATATCAAAAACTTTTTTGGATCTGAAATAAAGAAAATAGAAGTAGAACCTTGGTTTATACTTCCAGATTCTCTAAGAGTTCGAGAGGTTGTATGGGAAGCTCCATTCTTGTTTGGAAGATACACCGCTACAGCTGAAATTAAAAACGGCTATAGTAGTGAGTTGGATACAGCAAGTGTTGCTTTCTGGATCATACCTTGGAAAATTGTTGCAATAGTATTTGCTGTCGTAGTTGTATCTGTCGGAATTATCAGATTTATACTTTCAAAGGTCCACATTTCTTTTAAGAAGAAATAAAAAGTAAATGTCTATCAATAGAAAAAACATAATCAAATCGTTCACTATATATATAGTATTAACTATAATTGTGTTAAACACTATATATAGTGCAAATTATGTTTTGAGTCAGGTTATGTCTAGCGGAAGCTATAAGATACAAAGTGACAGTATTAACTTTGGTGGAAATCGATCTTCATCTGCAACATATACTGCAGAAGATACAGGTGGTGAGGTTGCAACAGGAGATTCTTCAAGTACAAACTACAAAATCAAGGCTGGATATCAACAAATGCAGGACGTGTACCTATCAATGTCTGCTGCTTCAAGTGTAAACTTGAGCCCAAATATTGGAGGTATCACAGGTGGTACAGCTGATGGATCAACAAGCTTTACTGTTACTACAGACAATCCAGCGGGATATACAGTAAGTATTAAGGTAAGTTCATCACCAGCATTAAACTTCGCACTAGATAGTTTTGCGGATTATAGTGCTACAGCTATAAGTCCAGATTTTACTTTCTCAATACCTGCGTCTGCATCAGCATTTGCTTTTACAGCTGAGGGTACAGATATTGTCTCTGGATTTAAGGATAATGGAGTAAGTTGTGCGGTTGGATCTTCAGATACAGTAGATAAATGTTGGGCAGGATTATCTACTTCAAATCAAACTATCGTCAATAGAACATCAGCAAATAGCCCATCAGGTACACTAACGACTCTTAAGTTCCGTGCTCAGTCTGGATCAGCACACGTTCAGACAAATGGAGTATATACAGCGACAACAACAGTAACTGCTTTGTCACTATAAAATGAAAAAGTACATCCTAAACATTTACATAGTACTCTCTGTGATTTTTTCAGGATTATTTGGTTACTATTTTATAGTAAATGGAGCAGCAAATACTTTTGAGACAAGATTGTCTGTGGTGGAGGATGATTATACAGCGCCAACGATTCCAACAGGACTTGTCGCAAGTGCGCTATCAGCAACACAAGTAAATCTTGTTTGGAATGCATCAACAGATGATGTTGCCGTGACCGGATACAGAATATTTAGAGATGGAGTTGTGATTGCATCTACCACATCACTTTTCTATCAAGATAGCGGACTCACTGCTTCAACTACATATAGCTATACAGTAGAAGCCTTCGATTCCGTACCAAGATATTCTGGAGAGTCTACTCCATCGGAAGTAACTACTGACGAGGCGCCAGTTGCAAGTCCTTCACCAACACCTTCAAATGATCAAACTACCGGAGTAAGTAGTGGTTCAAGAGAAATAAATATTTATGGATTGTTCGTGACACCATTCGATACCTTCGGTGTTATAGAATTCAAAACTACACAGCCAAGCCTCATAAAAGTATTTTGGGGAAAATCAAATGATTATGAAATGGGTTCAATGTCGGGATTCTTTTATGAAATAAGCCACTTAGTAAACATAAAAGAATTAGAACAGGATACAAAGTATTTCTATAGAATAGAAGCTACAAGTTCAAATGGTAAGACCAGTGCATATCAAAGTTCATTTAAAACAGTAAAAAGCATTGAGGAATCTATACTCACAAACGTTCAAAACTTCAGGGCAATTCCTCTAGAGAATAGCATCGCGCTCGATTGGAACAATCCCTCAAGTGACATATTTGATTCTGTGAGAATAGTGAGATCCGATAAGTTTTTTCCAAGAGATGTCTTTGATGGTGAAACAATATATGAAGGTAAAAAAGAATCATATGAGGATAAAGAAGTTATGGTTGGTAAGACATACTACTATGCAATCTTTGCAAAGGATGAGAATGGCAACTACTCATCTGGAGCTCTAGCTCAAGCAAGAATTAAGATTGATGGAGAAGTCGACGCTGGACTACCTAAAGATCCATTTGATGGGATAAATATTATAAAAAATGTAGATCCAAGTATTTCAAGTTTAAAGTTAAACGATTTCGACTTTATTCAAAAGGGTAAGAAACTGTTTGATATCGATAATACTGTGACAATCGATGGTTCAGAAAATCTAACAATATCACTGGATTATAATAAAGTTGCAGAAATTCTAAAGACAATTGCAATAACCCTAGTAGATCCAAGTGATTCAGAAAAAGTATTCCCATTTTTACTTCGAGTAAATAAAGATAAGACAGCATACGAAGCAACTATCGCACCACTTGGTAAAAGTGGAAAGTATGAAATGAAGATAGTCATTCTTGATTATAAGAATCAAGGATTAAAAAGAATAGAGGGTAGTTTACAAGCATATGTTTTGGAAGGTGTGAGTAAGTTTCTACGAGATAGTTCGGATTTTAAAAGTGTATACAAGTTTATAGGAATTGTGTTTTTAATCTTGACTCCGTTCTACATCATTCGAATACACTTAAATGTTAAAAAATAGTATTTACAAAAAAGTAGTAATAACAATATTGATGATAGTTACTGTCATCAGTGCTGATTTTGCTAATATTTTTGTAAATACTGCTCAGGCTGCAATAAACGAAGAAATAAACTATCAAGGAAAACTTACAAATGCTTCAAATGTTGCTGTCGCTGATGGACTATATGACATGGAGTTTAGTCTATACACAACTCTTACTGGAGGTTCACCAATTTGGACTGAAACTTTGACTACTACCAATCAAGTACAGGTTACTAATGGACTCTTTAGTGTAATGCTAGGCTCTACAACACCTTTTACTGGAGTAAACTTCAACCAGACACTATATCTAGGAGTTAAAATAGAAGCAGATGCAGAAATGTCACCAAGAAAAATAATCGGTGCAGTGCCAGCTGCAATGGTCGCAAAAACCGCAAATGCTCTTGATGGTCTAAGCTCATCTCAATTCTTAAGATCAGACGCACAAAATGCAACATCAAGCACAAATACATTCTTAAATATTATACAAACTGGGACAGGAAAGATTGCAGAATTTTTTGGTAATGTATCTCAGAGTGTCTTCTCTATCCTTTCAAATGGAAATGTGGGAATTGGTACAAGTACACCTTATGCAGCGCTATCAGTTGTGGGAGTATCTGGAGTTGTCGCTGATCACTATACATCAACATCTACAACCAATGCGTCAGTATTTCCATATGCTTCGACAACAGCTCTAACAGTCGCTGGAAGAACTTATACATCTGATGCAACTGTTTCAAACACTATAACTTTGGCAAATCTAAACGGCCCACTACAAGCTGTAAATGGTTTGGTTTCTGCTACATCTACAATATCTCCAGTATTCGGAGGTACAGGGATTTCAACATTACCTTCATATGGAAATATTTTAGTAGGACAAGCAAATGGATCCTATGTCTTAACAGCGACTTCTTCACTAGGACTTGCAAGCTTTGCTTATCCTTTTACTGTGGCTACAAACTACGGAGTAGCTAATCAAGCTACAACTGGTATCGCATGGTTTCAGAATGGATTCAATGCAAGTTCGACATCTAACTTTGTTTATGCAAGTACCACAGCACTCTCTGCGACTACAATTTGTATAACTGGAGATATATGTAGAACTACATGGCCTTCAGCTAGTGGAGGTGATTTTCCTTTCACTTCTACAACATTTGGATCAACAAATGCAAACTCAACATCAACACTCATTGGATTTACAAATGGAATATATTCTCTCGCTTCATCTACTATCGGAGCTGGAGGACAGACAACAGGTCTTACTGTGTCTGGAGGTGCTACTACAACTGGAAATGCATATTTTGCAGGGAATGTGGGTATCGGGACAACGAGTCCTTTCGCCACTCTTTCAATCCAAGGTCAGACTGCTCAATCCGGTGACGCCATTCCTGGTCTTGCTGTATATGGTGGTTCTGGTAAGTCTAACGGAGGTACTGATGGGACAGTCGGAGGTAAAATTATTTTGGTAGGTGGAACAGGTGGAGGTAGTGGTGTGGGTACTGGAGGTGCTGGAGGTGTTGCTGAAATATACGGAG
This sequence comes from uncultured Candidatus Saccharibacteria bacterium, assembly GCA_964433125.1. Classification (GTDB taxonomy): domain Bacteria; phylum Patescibacteriota; class Minisyncoccia; order Phycocordibacterales; family PALSA-1337; genus CAIOGI01. Next base: position 19,446 of record CAYSPX010000005.1, read on the forward strand.
GAACTGGTGGAAGTTCTGCAGAGGTTGGTGGAAATGGAGCAAATGTGTATATTGCTGGAGGAATTGCTGGAGCAGGATCTACTCCAGGTTCAGTTGCTGGTAACCTAATACTTGCTATGAATTCATCGGGTGTTGATATCGGAAACGTCGGAATTGGAACAAGTTCACCAAACTGGAAACTGTCTGTATCTGGTATGGGATTCTTTGGTGATAATGTTATTTCTTCATATTTTAATGCCACTTCAACAACTCGTGCTTCAACTTTCCCATATGCTTCAACAACAGCACTTTCTGCAACAACTATTTGTATCACAACAGACTGTCGAACATCATGGCCTTCAGCTAGTGGAGGTGAATATCCTTTTACTGTAGCTACAAACTACGGAGTAGCTAATCAAGCTACAACAGGTATCGCATGGTTTCAAAATGGTTTGAATGCGAGTTCCACATCTCATTTTAATAACAATATAACTCTTGATACAAACGGGTTGACCATAGGTAGAGCTTCAGTTGCTGGGTATCCATTGTTAGTCGCTGCGAATGGTAATAATATTCAATTCGACACATTTACTAACTTTTATCTAGCTGGTCAGGGAACTGGCTCAGCTGTACAACTTCAAAACGCAAACGGTGATCTACTTATTACAAATGGAGTAGCTGGTGGTGCTAAGTTAAGATTGACTGCGGCATCTGGCGATGTGTATTTAGAAAACACAGCCGCCGGCGCTTTGATTTTTAGAAACGGAGTATCTGCAGTAGAGAGATTGAAAATAACAACAGATGGTAATGTTGGAATTGGTACAACAACACCAGGGCAGAAGTTATCGGTCGCTGGAGATATTCTTGGAAATAATCT
>CAYSPX010000005.1:20401-22791 GCA_964433125.1 uncultured Candidatus Saccharibacteria bacterium
CAACTGGTCATATGTCAAACTACAATGCAGTGGCTATAACAAACCAAGCTACATCATCTTTTGCAAGTACGATTAAAACAGGACTAAATATAACTTCTACTGGTTCATGGTCAGGATCAGGATCATCAAATGTTGGACTATATATTTCATCTGTCACAGGAGGTACAAATAACTTCGATGCTATCTTTAATGGAGGAGGAAATGTGGGTATCGGAACAACTTCACCATATGCAAAATTATCAGTTGTTGGGGAAATAGTTGGTTCATATTTCTCAGCCACATCAACAACTCGTGCCTCCACATTTCCATACGCTTCGACAACAGCATTATCAGCAACTACAATTTGTCTAACTGGAGACACTTGTAGAACTACTTGGCCAACTGCTGGAGCTGGTAGTGGTGTTGATGGCGTGGTCGTCACTACTTTCGTTGCTGATGGCACATGGACTAAAGCAAACTATACTGGCCTTTCATTTACTGAGGTTATAACAACAGCAGGAGGAGGTGGAGGAGGAGGTGCGGATTCTGATGGATCTGCTGAAACTGGTGCCGGAGGAGGAGGAGCGGGAGGAACAGCTCTAGAAATGATATCTGCAGCAAGTCTGGGAACAACAGAAACTGTGCTTGTTTCAACTGCAGGAGGTGCAGGAGGAACAGGAAACGGTGCCGGAGGAAATGGTACTGCTGGAGGTGCTGCTTCGTTTGGAGCACATAACTCTGCTACTGGAGGAGGTGGAGGTACTGGTACAACTGTTTCTGGTACTACATGTACAAACCTCGATGTTGGTCCTGGAGGTGCAGGTGCAGCAGCTACAGGTGGAGATATAAACCTCACCGGAGGTGCTGGAACAGGACCGGTGCACTGTATAGCAGAATCAGTTATGGGAGGTGTGGGAGGAGCAAGTTATTGGGGAGGTGGAGGTGCTGGAGGAGTCTCAGAAGCAGCAAACTCATGTTCTGCTGGAGGTTCTGGTACATATGGATCTGGAGGAGGAGGTGCAGTCTGTGAAGACTCAACAGCAGGTGCTAATGGAGGTGCTGGTACTGATGGTATTGTCGTTACAATGAACTATACATCAAGTGCAGCTGACCTTGCTGAGTGGTACGAAACAAAGGATGATGTTGAGGCTGGAGATGTTGTAGCTATAAGCTCAGATATAATAGAATATAATACTAAAATTGGATTAGATAATACATCTATTCTAGAAAAAGCAATTGCAAATTCAAACGTTGTTGGTGTAATTTCGACTGCTCCATACAAGACGATGGGTGCAGATGTGCTTGGAAGTGCAAAGCACCCAAGAGCTGTTGCACTCGCAGGTCGAGTTCCAGTAAAGGTAACTGAGCAAAATGGAAAAATCCGCGCAGGAGATCTTCTAACAATTTCTCCAGTACCTGGACATGCAATGTTATCAAAGAAGGCTGGGGTAACTATTGGTCGCGCTCTAGAGGATTCAAATTGTGTTGACGGTGAAGTTTGTAAGGTGATGATAATGGTGCATACTTCATATTCAACTGGAGCACTTTTGAAGTCTGCATATCAATTAGCTGGATTGGATATTTCAGTTATACCAGGAAATAACAATATCGCTAGAGATATAAGTAAAGCAATTCTTGCAGAAATGATACAAGACAAGAAAGATATGATGGCTAGTACATCTATATCAGAAGTATTTACAGATAGAGTCGTAGCTGGACTTGAAGTGATCACTCCTACACTATATGCAGATGATGTATTTACAAATAGACTTTCAGGAGTGAATGATGAGGGTCTACAACTTGAGTTTACAGATAAAGGTATTCTATTCTCTGATAAAGCCAAAACAAATATCTCGACTTCGACAGCAACCTCATCTGCGTCTTCCCCAGTAATTACATTTGATACACTCGGTAATGCTATTTTTGCAGGTGAAATCAGAGCCGATAAAGTTATTGGAAATAATATAATAGGTCTAGAAGTGATGGCTGGAAAGTTTTCAAATCTTACAACTGAAGTTTCAAGTCTGATTGCATCAAGTAGTGCAAGTTCAACTAGTCTATATGAAAATCTTCTGCAAAATATTGCCAACTTAATTGCAACAAGTACAGCAATTGAGTCAAGATTAACTACACTTGAAAGTGTAAAGCCATTTGATATAAACGAGCTACTTGCAACAAGTACTGAGACAATATTTGCTGGAGCGGTAGTTATGAATGGTTCGTTGACTATAAATAGTATTGGTTCTGGAACAAGTACATTATCATTGTTAAATGATGTTGAGTTCTTCGGTATACCATACTTTACAACTGATACTGCTGGATTTGCAATTGTTAAAAAGGGAAGTAAAAAAGTTAGTGTTGTGTTTGATCGAGAATATCTAGCACAACCAATAGTGAATACTTCTATTTCA
>CAYSPX010000005.1:22891-25035 GCA_964433125.1 uncultured Candidatus Saccharibacteria bacterium
AATCCGACAACTAGTGCTGTTATAGATAGTCATGATATTTCTACAACAACAGAGTCTACATCAAACACATCGCCGACTTCAACCCCAACCCCAGCTCCTGAAATTGTTGAAGTAGAGACCCCAACTTCGTCACCAGAGCCATCTCCAGAATCTACACCAGTGGAATCAACCCCTGAACCAGAACAATCAGAACCAGCGCCAGTTGCAACAGAATCAGCACCAGAGGAGGCTACACCAGAACCAGCACCCGCCCCTGAACCGGCACCTGTAGCGCCTGAACCATCAACACCATAAATATTATTTTATGAATATCTTTAATGTTATAATTAACAAAACTAAAATTATGAAAAGAAAAATTATTATAATAATTATATTTTGGTTAGCCATCATATGTGGAATTAGTTTATTTCTATATATGAGTGGTGGTGATGAAAATATAAAAACAAATAATATTAAAGAAAAGACAACAGAAGAAATAGTAACAAGTGTCAGTAAACTTCTAGATGTACCAAGCGGGGAGACACCTACTATCGCTATGGTAAGAGATCTGTCTAAACTCAAGGATCAACCCTTTTTTGCTAAGGCTAAGGTCGGAGATTATGTACTTATATACTCTATTAACAGTAAAGCTATTCTTTATGACCCAATTGCAAACAAGGTTATAGAAGTTGCACCGCTGAATAAGAAATAAAATAAAATGTATACAAGAATCAATAAAACAAAAATAATTCTAGTACTATCATTTTTATTTATATTTTTTTCTAATGTAAATACGGCTGATGCAGCTGTGTTTGGATTATCAAGCAGAGGTATACCGTCTACGGGTTTAAATAATGGACTTGTTGGTTGGTGGACGTTTGACGGAGGATTATCAACTCCGCGAGGTGCTATAGCAGATATGACTGGTAATGGTAATACTGGTTATACCTCAGCAATTTCTACTTCTACTTTCTATACGCAGGGGAAAATAGGTCAGGGATTAAATTTTGATGGTGTTAATGATAGAGTTAGAATCGCACCCGGTTCTTTTCAATTCGACAGGACAAATACATTTAGTATTTCTTTTTGGATAAAAACCAATGCCCCTGCTGTGCCATATGTTTACGTCCCTCTATCTAAATATTACTTCGGGCCTGGTTGGTATTTTTATGTTAATGCTGATGGCTCAATAAGTTTCTTAATGGAAGATTCTTCTGAGGCTGTTTTCAGTTTATCTAGTTTGGAGAGTATTGCTGATAATAAGTGGCACTATGTATCGATGACTTATTCAGGTAACAGTAATCAGGATGGAATGAGACTCTATATAGATGATCGTGCCGTAGTTGTTGGTGTTTCCAGTGCCATTTCCCTATCAGTGAATGATGCTACTGCTAATGTTGCACTTGGAGGATATGACAGTATTAGTATTAATTTTTTTAAGGGTATTATAGACGACGTCCGTATTTATAATAGAGAACTTAGTGTTACAGAAATATCCAATCTTTTTAATAGAGGTAATGTAAACATTTCTTCAGGTTCAAAAGGTCTACCATCTACAGGATTAAATTCCGGTCTAGTAGGAAGTTGGACGTTTGATGGTAAAGATATAGTAGATGGAGTTATGAGAGATACATCTGGATATGATAATCATGGTAATTTCTTTAATATATCAAGTTCAACTTTCTTTGCACCAGGGAAAATTAGTCAAGCAGGGAAGTTCGATGGATTTAATGACTATTTAGCTGTTTTAAACCATAGTTCTATTCAATTCGATCAAACTATACCGTTCAGTCTTTCTTTTTGGTATAAATCTACTTCAAAACTCACAGAAAATAGTATGATCGCGTATAAATCTAATGGTTTTGAAGGTTGGATGGTTTACATATCTGCATCAGATTCAAAAGTTTATTTTAAAATTGCTACTTTTGATTTCTCATATACAGTATTATCAACAGTGACAGTAACAGATGGAGATTGGCATTATGTTACTATAACGTATTCAGGAAATTCAAATAGAAATGGTATGAGTGTTTATGTTGATGCATTATCACCTGTCGTTGGTGCTGTTTCTAATATAGGTCAAACATTTTTAAATAGCTCAACAATGTATATGGGTAGAAATAATGGTTCTACAGAGCGCGTGAAGGGGTATCTCGATAATGTTA
>CAYSPX010000005.1:25135-26893 GCA_964433125.1 uncultured Candidatus Saccharibacteria bacterium
GATCAATCAAATGATTATATAGATATAGGTTCAAATACTGTACTTACAACAGGACAACCATTTTCTATTAGTTGGTGGGAAAAAATTACTGATAATTCAAATATAAAAGACACTTCAGCAGACTATCCATCAAGGTTTAACTTCGATATTAGTGGTTCTACTAGAAATTTCCTTGTAATTCGTGCTAGGAGTAATGCTACATATACACCAATAACGTTTGGAAATGCAGCCAGTGTTCCAACTTTTTTTGCCATAAAGGTCCTCACTGCTCCATCTGTATCTGAGGGTATAGGAGTTTGGAATCACTATGTTATAACAGGCTCTGATCCAAATAGTTCCACAGCGGGCGATTTTCTCTTTTATCATAATGGTGTATCACTCACCACCTCTACAGGAGGTCCTTTCGGTGCAGCTACAGGAAACCGCATAGGACTTGATGGCGCTGGAGATAGTGCAGCTGGAGCCACTTTAGATGATGTTCGTGTATATAACCGCAGATTATCCGCACAGGAGGTTGTGCAGTTGTATCGACAAGGTAAATAGCTATTTATCATAGACATTGACTTTAGCCTATTAAACCTGTACTATAGTCCCTGTAAGTTTTCCTAGTCGCTTACGTTTTATTTAATTTAAAGACGAGGTAAAAAGTAAAAAGAAATGGCAAAGAAGTTATATGTAGGAGGTATTTCATACGGTACTAGTGAAGAGGCGCTTAAGGCACACTTTGCACAGGCCGGAGCAGTTGAGTCAGCTAGTATTATTATGGACAAGATGACAAACCGATCAAAAGGTTTTGGATTCGTTCAATACGTAAACGACGCTGATGCAGACAATGCAATCAATATGTTCAATGGTAAGCCACTTGACGGAAGAAATCTTACTGTCAACGAAGCTCGACCTATGGAACCTCGTGCTCCTCGAAAGGATTTCAATCGAGGTGGAGAGAGTAGAGGAAACTGGTAATACCTACCACGTCTTAAAAGAAAAATCCCCGTTCTGGGGATTTTTCTTTACTATTTAATCAACGAACTTCCACCACTGAGATACTGGCGCCTCTTTAATTATTTTTAAAACATTATCAGTTGAGTCGGTAATAACAAACAATTCCATACATCTATTATCTATAGTGTGATGCTGGTTGAGCACTGTTTCTTCTAGAAAATTCTTTAAAGGATTCCAAAAATCTTTTCCAAAAAGAATAACAGGAACACTTGGAATCTTTTTAGTTTGAATAAGTGTCAGAACTCCAAAAAGTTCGTCTAGTGTACCAAAGCCGCCAGGGAAGAAAATATACGCTTCAGCTGCAAAGTTGAGCATCGTCTTTCGTACAAAGAAATAATCAAAAAGTATACTATCATTTGCATACTTATTTGTATGTTGTTCTGACTGAATATTTATATTGAGTCCTATCGACTTGCCGTGAGCGTCTATCGCCCCACTGTTTGCTGCTTCCATGATACCCGGCCCACCGCCAGTAATGATTGCATAACCAGTATCAGTTACTATTTTATGTGCCAATCGCTTCGCATCATTATAATGCGAGCTTGATTCTGTAAGTCTAGATGAACCAAAAAATGTTATCGATTTTGGGTATTTTTCTATAAAAGCAAAGCCGTCTCTGAACTCCTTGGTAATATCCACTATGTGCTTATCTATATTTTCATTAATCTTCTCTACTGTTAATTCTTTTTCGTTTAGCATGCACAATATTGTATCACATGTTATTATCCAGTAACATATAAATATGAAATTTAATAT
>CAYSPX010000006.1:0-26473 GCA_964433125.1 uncultured Candidatus Saccharibacteria bacterium
CAAATTCAAAAACCAAAAACATTTGAAGAGAAGGTTGCTGAAGCTCGTTCACAATTGAAAAAATTTGAAGAACAGGAGGTTAAAATACAACCTATTCCTGAAAAGATAGTGGTGCCTGAGGTAGTACCGATAATCAAAATTGAAGAAAAGGCTCCTGTGATAGAACCAGTAACAAAACCTGTAATAAAACCTACAGCTATACCGATCAAGATAGTAGATAGGCCAATAGTAGCAGATATACCTAGAGTTGTAGAAAGACCTGCAGTATCAGAACCACCAGTATTTATAACAAAACCCATAGATAATCTCCGTACATACGAAGGTGATATTGCAGATAATATAAAGAACAAAAATACATCAATACTCACCATGGCGATTGCTGAGAGTGAGAGAGGTGGTGGCACAAAATCTGTCACAAACAATACCAGTTCAAATACCGGGAAAAATATCAGCATGGCGCTAGCAAGTATCGTTCTGATTGCTGGTGGTATATATGGTGGATATTATCTATATTCTATAAGCCCACTTGCAGTTGTGCCCATCAAACAAGACACCAGAACTCCAAGTATTATAAATTCTGATATTCAAAAAGTTATAACGATTAAAGAATTTAACAGAGGTGAATTGATAAAAACAATGGCGGAGCAATTGAGTACACTAACCAATGATAAAAACATATTGACTGAATTTGTTTTAAATAAAACAATTGCATCTACAACCAGCAGATTGACCGGTAAGGATTTTATAAATGTTATTAATTTTAACATTACAGATACTCTCAAGAGATCTTTGACTGATAAATGGATGGTGGGTATGTATTCAGCAAATGAACAGGGTATTGAACAGAATTTACCTTTTATAATACTGACTACAGACTTCTTTCAAAATGCTTTTGCTGGAATGCTTAAATGGGAAAATACATTACCGCAAGAAATGAGTGGGGTGTTTGGATATAGCCCTAGTAGCGGTAGATTTGTAGATAAAGTAATAATGAATCGCGATATAAGAGAATATGTCACAGGTAGTGGTGAAGCGCTGTTTCTTTACACTTTTATAGACAAAGATACGATTTTAATGACAACTTCTGAGGCTATTGTACCTATCATCCTTGAACGCATTGAAAAACAAACGTATGTGCGATAGAATTAGCACATGAATAAGAATGATATACAGTATTTCAAAGATAAATTACTAAAAGAAAAAGCAATTCTAGAAGAAGAGCTTGCTAGTATTGGAAAGGTTAACCCAGATAATTCAGAGGATTGGAGTGCTACTTCAGGAAAAATAGAAACTGATAGTGCGGATGAGAACGAGGTTGCTGATAAATTTGAAGAATTAGAAGAAAATGAGCTGATTTTAAATAAGATAGAGCCTCTATACAATGAAGTTAAGTCTGCTTTAGATAGAATTGAAAAGGGTACATATGGTATATGTGAAGTTTCAGGAGAAGTGATCGAAAAAGAGAGACTTGAAGCTAATCCTTCTGCAAGAACATCTATTAAGCATATGAAATAAAATAGTAGTGAAATTCTGATAAAATTTTGATAAAAATTTCATTTGAATTTTATCAAAATTTTATATAGATTTTATCTCGATATAGTAAAGTGATATACATGAGTATATCAAAAGTATTTAGTGTACAACTTTCAGGTTTAAGTGCGCATATTATTACCATAGAGGTGGATCTATCCAACGGTCTTCATTCTTTTTCTATAGTTGGACTTGGAGATCAAGCAATAGAAGAGTCCAGAGACCGCATATCAGCAGCTATTAAGAATAGTCGATACACTTCACCCAAACAAAAGAATCAAAAAGTAGTTATATCACTTGCACCTGCAGATATTAGGAAGGAGGGGCCATCGTTTGACCTAGGGATGGCTTTGGCATATCTTTCTGCAAGTGGAGACATAGATTTTGAATCATCCGATAAGATTTTCTTAGGTGAATTATCACTTGAAGGGAATATTAGAAGGGTAAATGGTGTCTTACCACTGACGATAGGTGCTAGAGATGCCGGTTTCAAAGAAATATATGTTCCTTTTGATAATGTTGAGGAAGCCGCTCTCGTAAAGGGGATAAGAGTATTTCCTGTGACTAGTTTAAAGGAAATCATAAGCCATCTCTCAAAAATAAAAGATAGTTTAATAAAGCAACAACGTTTAACTAGAATAATCAAGACCAGTACAGTTTTTGATAATAATTTTAATATAATCCAAGGTCAGGAAAGCGCAAAACGAGCATTGGAAATCGCCGCTGCTGGTGGTCATAATATAGGAATGTTTGGCCCACCAGGTACAGGCAAGACTATGTTGGCTAGAGCGTTTCAAAGTATTTTACCATCACTTCAACATGATGAGATCATAGAAGTAACTGGGATACACTCTATCGCTCGTACACTTGATAAACCCTTCATAACAGAACCTCCTTTTCGTTCACCACATCATACATCTTCATATCCATCGTTAGTTGGTGGAGGGCCTGTACCCAAGCCAGGTGAGATCACACTTGCTCATAGGGGTGTTCTTTTTCTTGATGAGTTTCCCGAGTTTGATAAAAAGGTAATCGAATCTCTACGTCAACCACTAGAGGACCATCAAATCACCATTTCTAGAGCACGCGGTACTCTAACATTTCCAGCCAAGTGCATAATAGTTGTATCTATGAATCCATGTCCTTGTGGTTTTGGTAAAGAGAATGGTTGTAGGTGTAACGATAGAGATATAAGCAATTATAATAAAAAAATATCTGGCCCAATCATAGATCGTATAGATATCTGGGTGTCAGTCTCAAAAATTCAATATGATAAGCTATCTAGTTCCTCAAGTGACAATGAAGATTCATTCGAAATTAAAAAAAGGGTAGAGAAAGCTAGGAAAATACAGAGGAATCGTTTTATCTTTTATAAAATCAAAAACAAAAAACATAATAGTGAGATGAGTGTTTCTGATATTGAGAAATGCATAAAGTTAGATAGAGAAATCCTTACCTTACTTCAATCATCTACCGAAAGACTCGGTCTCTCTGCTAGGGCATATCATAGAATAATAAAACTAGCACAGACTATTGCAGACCTAGAGGGCTCAGACAAAATTCTCAAAAAACATATACTTGAGGCTCTGCAATATAGACAGAAGCGACTAGAAATCTAAGAGATTAGAAGTTTGAAGGCATCTTTGCGTTTCGGATTTCGAAATGTACGTGAGGTCCAGTAGTTTCACCTGTCATTCCGATCTTTGCAATCATTTGACCTTGTTCTACCTTATCACCAATCTTTACAAAGTTCTTGAGATTGTGAGCATATAGTGTCTGAGTACCATTTGGGTGTGAAATAATCACGTAATTTCCGTAACCACCATTGTATCCACCATTTGAAATACTTGATATAACCTTTCCAGATGCAGAAGCTCGGATAATAGTACCTACTGGAGCAGCCAAGTCTATAGCATTGTGACCATGTAGATCCTGAGTCTTTATTCCACCTGTAATAGGTCGGATGAAATAACCAGGGTAGAAAGGTCCATCAGTATGATGTGGTGGATTTATATGAGTCTTGGCTAATGGTTTAGCTTTTGTAGCGATCTTTGGAGCAGGAGTATAAATAGGCTCGACATTTGGGATTATTATGGTATCACCAGGGTTCAATACTGAGGATAGAGTAAGATTATTATCCATCAATATGTCATCTATACTTACTTTATATCTAAAAGCGAGTGATCTGATGGTATCACCTTTCTTTATAGTGTATTTTACACCCGAAACAGGGAGTATAACGAGTACTTGACCCTCCTTTATACTTGGATTTTTGCCAAGTTCATTTGCCCAAACGATAGTATTCACAGAAACACCGAACATTTCAGCTATTCTAGATATAGTATCTCCCTCGCGTACAGTATATATACTAATCTCACCTGAAACTCTGCTTTCTATATCAGAAACTGTGCCTTGAGGACCAATCTCAGCGGAAAGGGCATTTCCATATGCCAAAGGAGCATTATCATAACTTTTGTGAGGGTTGGGGTCAGTGTTCTGAGCAGCTTCAAGTAGAAGCATGTTCTGAGAATTTGAATTTCTATTTGAATCAATATTCTTTGCTGACACCTGCTCACCACCCAAATCTCCCATAAAAGAAAAGAAACCGGCATTTGCTTCAGCCGGTATGAATGAACAAGAAATGATTATAAAAAGAGTAATAAAAGTGGGTGCAGAAGAACAAACCTTTTTATATATAAGATTTGACATGATAACTGATTTTATTGTAACTAAATTGTTTAAAAATTGCATAATATAGATAGGCGTTTGGCAAGGCTTTCATTCGTCATAAATGACGGTTCGATCTGTTGGGTAATGTCGGTAGACGGCTCTATTGAGCCATTTTTATACCTCTATCTATAAGGTATCTATCCAGCCTACGCTAGGTAAATTATAAAGTCAACAGGGGTTATATACATGTAGTTTTCAACAAAATATTTGAAAGTGAATGTATGATATAGTAATACTCATGTCATCTGAGATTGTAAAAAATAATTTAAATATAAAACAACAAGAAGCGGTCGAAACTTTGGACGGACCGCTACTAATTATCGCTGGAGCTGGTGCGGGGAAGACCAAAACCATGACTCATCGCATACTAAATCTTATAAAAAACGGAGTGAAGCCATCCGAAATTCTTGCTATTACTTTTACAAACAAAGCAGCCAAAGAAATGAGGGAGCGGGTTTTCCATCTGATCGGTGAAGATAAGACTCTAAATATTCCTATTTCTTTTAACGAAAGACCGTTTGTAAGTACTTTTCATGCACTTGGAGTTCATATTATTAAAGAAAATGCTTCGCTTTTGGGCCTTACAAGGAACTTTACTATATATGATAGGGGGGATTCAAAACGCGCGGTAAAGGATGCACTCGAGGAATTGGGCTTTGATATCAAACAACATGAGCCTGGGACTATTTTAAATATCATTTCTAGGCAAAAGGGAGACGGAGTGTCTCTATCTAACTATAAAAAGGGTAAAACTGACTTCAATCACAATATAGTAGCTTCAGTTTGGGAAAAATACGAAGCGACACTCTTGAAAGAAAAGTCACTTGATTTTGATGATTTACTACTCAAAGCAGCTAACTTACTCAAAACATACCCTGAAGTCAAAAAACACTACAACAGAGTTTGGAAATATGTTCATATAGATGAGTATCAGGATACAAACAAAGTACAATACGATATTGCTGCACTTCTAGCCGAAGAAAATAGGAATATTTGTGTTGTGGGCGATATAGACCAGTGCATATACAGCTGGAGGGGAGCGGATATTGCAAACATGATTAATTTTGAAAAGGAATACCCTGAAACCAAAATCATTACGCTAGAGGAAAATTACCGATCGACTCAAACCATCTTAACGGCTGCAAACAATGTCATCAAGAAGAATGTGATGCGTCCAGAAAAGAATCTTTTTACTAAGAATGTAGAGGGGGATAAGATAGAATTACTTATCTCATATACAGAACAAGAAGAAGCAAGGATGATAGCTGATGAAGCACGTGCACTCATAGATGCAGGGAATAATCCTAGAGAGATCGCTGTACTCTATAGAGCCAATTTTCAGTCTCGCGTACTTGAGGAGGCTTTTTTGAATAAAAATATCCCATATCAAGTGCTCGGAGTTAAGTTTTTTGAAAGAAAAGAGGTAAAAGATGTGCTTTCTTTTATAAAAGCAGCGTTAAACAGAGATAGTACAAACGACTTGGTCAGAGTGGTCAACGTTCCACCTCGTGGTATAGGCAAAGCGACAATCATGAAGGTAGTTACTGGTCAGGAAGACACACTTGGGCCAGCACTCAAGAATAAAGTGGCTTTATTCCTAGCTCTACTAGAGAGAATCAAGATAACAGCACAAAAAGAGACTCCTTCTACACTTATCAAGTACATCATACGTGAGAGTGGAATGGAAAATGTATACAAAAATGGTGGTGATGAGGAACAAGAAAAGCTTGAAAACCTTAGAGAACTTGTAACTGTAGCTTCACAGTACGATGCATTACCGACAGGGGAAGCTATAGAGAAACTTCTGGAGAATGCGGCCCTAGCTACCGACCAAGATGAAATGGAAAAGGACAATAATGCAGTAAAACTCATGACAGTTCATGCTTCCAAGGGTCTGGAATTTGATTATGTTTTTATTGCTGGTATGGAAGAGGACTTGTTTCCACACCAACGCATGAATCAAGAACAGATTAGTCAAAATCAAGCAGAAGAGGAAAGAAGGCTCTTTTATGTAGCCATTACTCGTGCACGTAAGAAGCTTTTCCTAAGTTATGCTCAGCTTCGCACTATCTTTGGAGCACAAAAGGTCAATACTCCTTCTTCTTTTATATCTGATATAGGCGATGAACACATGGAGTCCAAGGGTGATACAGAAGCACCTAGGGGAATTAAGGCTATTTTTATTGATTTTTGATAAATGATCGATATTTCTAAGTTTAATTGTATGTTAGAGTAAATATATGACTTTTATAGCAAAGAAATCACTTGGACAAAACTTCCTACACGCACCAAACGTGATTTCTGCTATGGTTCGTGCTGGTGAGGTCACAAATGACTCTGTGGTACTAGAAGTTGGCCCTGGAAAGGGTGCTTTAACAGTAAAGTTATTAGAAACTGGTGCTTATGTCATTGCTGTTGAAAAAGATGACAGAGCAATACCTTTTTTACATGAAAAATTTGCAAATGAGGTCAAAAATGGTCAACTTGAAATAATTCACGGCGATATTCTAGAATTTAACGAGAAAATCCATCCAAAACTTCAAAAAACCTATGTTTTGATTGCTAATATTCCATACTACATAACGGGCGAATTTATGAGAAAATTCATGGAATCAGACAATCCTCCACAAAAGATAGTGGTAATGGTGCAAAAAGAGGTTGCTAAACGCATTATAGACACAAAAGAGAGTATTTTATCTATTTCTGTAAAAGTTTATGGGGAACCTAAGTATATTTGTTCTGTACCACGCAAATTCTTTCGACCAATACCAAATGTAGACTCTGCTGTTATTTTAATTGAAAATATATCAAAAAAATTCTTTATTGAATCAAAAATAGATGAGAAAAGATTCTTTGAAGTTCTAAAGGCTGGTTTTGCACATAAAAGAAAGGTGGTGATACGAAACTTGGAAGCGGTGGTTGATAAAAATATACTTGAAAACATATGGGGGAGGGAAGGTTTTTCTAAAGATCTTCGTGCAGAAAATATAACTCTCGATATGTGGAAAAAAATCGTAGGAGATACTGACTTATCTTGATATAATTTGGTGAGTATTTATGAGAAAAAATACCCTGCTTATTTTTACAGCATTTCTTCTTGTTGGAGGAAGCTTTGTTTTTGCTGAATATAGAAATAAACAAGCAAAAAATATATATAATTCTGAGAATTCAAAACAAGCTCTGTCACTATCCGCTGTAAGTGAAATCGACAGTACTGCAAAGGATATAGACAATGATGGTGACGGTAGTAAGGATTGGGAAGAGATCCTAGTTGGTTCAAATCCAAATGATCCTCAGAGCAAACCTTCAAATATTAAATCTTCTGTAACCGCAGATATTACAAAAACAGCTCCAGAAAAACTAGAGCCTATTGATCTTGTAAGTAGAGATTTTTTTGCAAGATATATGGAACTTCGACAACTAGGTGGAGCAAATGATAAGGCTAGTCAGGAGGAATTGGTGGCGAGGACAATCAGAAACATAAACATATCTACACCAGCAGAGTATGCAGCTTCAGATATAATAGTCGGTAGTGATAATAGCAAGGATGCTCTTGTGTCATATGCGAAACAGATCAATGCTATTTTTAAAAAGTACTCTATATCATCTAGACATGAAGCAGTAATTGCTCGGGACTCGATAGAAAAGGAGGACATAGAAATATTAAAAGAAATAGATCCGATTATTTTGAGTTATAAAAACATATTAAATTCACTTGTAAAAGTTGTTGTTCCGCCACAACTTTCATCTTTACACCTAGAATTAGTAAATTCAATGAACGGATCACTTTTCTTGGCACAATCGTTTAGAGATTCTGGAGTCGATCCTGTAAAGGGTATGCAGGCAATTGCTTCATTCCCAACCATACAAGTAAGATTATTTGAATCAATTAGTGCTACAAAGAATTATTATAAGAACCAGGGAATATATGAGAATATTTTTTAATAAAAAAATAATATCCACACTAACTATATTCTCAATAGTTTTTTCTATTATATTTTCAGTAAATACAAATAAGGTGGAAGCTCAGTTTGCAACTTTTGACGGATCTAACTTTGTTCAAAATACAATTAGTGCCACCAACTCCACCATCACATCTGCTGCTACTTACTCAGTTCAGTGGAAAGAATTTGTTCTCGACGGACTTTCAACCATGTTTGCCAAACAAATAATACGTAGCATTACAAGTAGTATTGTTAGTTGGATAAACTCTGGATTTCAAGGTAGTCCTTCTTTCATGCAAAATCCTGGAGCATTCTTCCTAGACGTAGCAGATCAAATAACTGGAGAATTTCTAGCAAAAGTTGGTGGTCCTCTTACTGGACTTTGTTCACCATTTAGTATTGATATCCGCCTAGCACTAGCATTTAAATACAGACCAAATATTCCTAAGAGATATACTTGTACACTAGGAAAAATAATTGGGAATACAAAAAACGCAGTTGAGAATGCATCTATAAACGGCTTTACTGCTGGTGACTTCAAGCAGGGAGGTTGGCCTGCGTTCGTATCACTTACTACAGAACCACAAAACAACATTTATGGTGCATATCTACAAGCTGATGCCGAACTAGGATGGAGAGTAGCCAATGCTGAAGTGAACCAAAAAGAAGAATTAAATAATGGAAATGGTTTTCTCTCATGGAGAGACCCAAAATGTAAAAAAGCAGTAAATGAGCGTAATGCAATGATTGATTCGGGTGCACAAAACGAAGATACGGCAATTTCTCAATATAATGCAACAAGACCCGACGCAACAGAAGATACAGCTATTTCACTTTACAATGAGGGATCACTAACTCCAATTAGAGGTAGTGTAAATGATTGTCCTATTCAAACACCAGGATCTGTAATTTCCGGCACATTACTAAACAATTTGAATGGCCCTCTACGAGAACTTGAACTAGCTGATGAATTTAATGAAATCGTAAATGCACTTTTTGCACAACTTGCTACTCAGGTATTACAAAAGGGACTAGCAGGGGCAAGCTCTAAAGGCTCAAATGGTAAGTCTTACTTAGATGAAACTGTTGCAGAGTTTAATAGTCAAAACAATACACAACTACAGTCAGTTAAAACTGAGCTCGCAAAAAATATTGAAACTGGTAAAAAATCAGTTACTGAATACAGAGGGTATGTCAATGATTCTTTGAATTTAATGATAAGTGCCAAGGATAATCTTGATATGGCAAAATCATGTTACGAAACAAAGATTATTAACCTAAATACAACAACAAGAAGTACAAATAATAGCTTAATACAACAAGCACAGTTTGCTATAGCTGAAATAGAATCACTACTAAAGACAAGAGTTACACCAAAAACTACTGACTTACTAGCAAAGGCTCTTGAAGCAGATAAGAAATTGAAAACTTTAACTGATCTTGAAAAGGCAATTGATGGGAAAACACTAAACGATCTAAATACTCCGGTTTCTAACTATTCAGCCATAGTGCAAAATGGGGGACTCGTGAATGCTGTTGATATTCAAAAGGCAAAAGATGAATTGACTACAGTCAAATCAGAGAGTTCTGACTTGATACAAAGTTCAGCGAGAATGAAGCAAATGTGCCAAATATTAAATTAAAATGAAGAAACTATTATCAAGAACAACCCTAACTCTGATAGCGCTCACAATAGTGGGGTTTGCTGTAATGCCGGAATGGGCGCATGCAGCTGGTTGGCTTGAGGGGCCCATAACTTCAGTATTTAATAATTCAGTAGCGATAATATTAAACCTAATACTGCAACTCACTTCCTCACTGGTATATGTAAGTGGTGTTCTTCTAAGTCTATCTATCAACCTAACACTACATGTTGGTGACTTTTTCAAGGATGCCCCTGCGCTTCGAGGTGTATGGATACTTATTAGAAATTTATCAAGTATAGGTATAATCTTTATACTACTTTACACATCAATACTTACAATAGTGGGGGTGAGTAGCACGGGTGATATCAAGAAGATTGTGGGTAAAATAATTATGGCTGGACTACTGATAAACTTTAGCTTATTTTTTGTAAATATTGCCATAGATGCTTCAAACCTAGTTTCTCTACAATTTTACCGAGCAATAGCTCCTCAATCTACAACAGCTTACACAGTAGGCGCTGCTTTTACTGATGGAGGACTTTCAAATGTCTTTATGAGTAGCTTAAAAATTCCAAGGATATATCAGCAAAAAGATTTTTTTAAGGGTACAGATGTATTTGCGAGTATAAGTATTGCAACACTTGGAGGAATAATTATGATGATAACAGCGGCTATCAGTTTTGCAGCGGCATCTCTCGCTTTTATGTATAGAACGGCTGTACTACTATTTATAATGGCTCTTTCACCTATATACTTTGTTGCAATGATATTCCCGCAGCTAGAGGATAAATCTAAAAAATTAGTAGACATATTTAAAACTCAACTATTTTTTATGCCAACCTATTTGTTTCTCATGTATGTTGCATTGAGATTTGTTGGTGATCCAAGTTTTTCTAAAATATTTAATATAGGAGCAACGAGCGGAACTGGTGCTGGAACTCCAATGTTTATAGGCACGATGATACAGTACGTGATTGCACTTGTTTTTATAAATGCACCACTTGTAGCTGCTATCAGTATGGGAGTTGCAGGAGCAAAATCAGTGCCTAGTGTAAATAGTGTTGCTGGGTGGTTTAAAAAGGGAGGTGCGTCAACATGGAGAAATACTGGTGGAGCTATGGCATCAAAAGCTGCTAATTCAGAATCATTGAAAGAATATGCATCTAAGTCAAAGTTTGGTGAATTGATGCTAAAAAGTAGCAGGGGTGTAGCAAAAAATTATAGCGATAAGCTTGAAAAAGATACAAAACAGAGAACAGCTTTCTCTGAGTCCTTAGGACAAGATAAAGAAATTGCAAAGCAAAAAGCGATATTAATGGGTCAAAATGCTCAATTGAAAGCCGCTAAGGATAGAGGTGCTCCGCTCGGAGTGATTACTCAATTAGAAACAAATATATCTGGAATAAAGGATAAGATTAAAGCATTATCAAATAGAAGACAGGGTGCCTATGCTAATAGAATTAGCTCGAGAGGTGCGGATACATTATGGTTAAAATTAGCAAAAAATACCGAAGCCGCCCAAGAGATACAGAAAAAGATTGACCAAGCAGACATCGATAATCTAAAGAAAAAAATTGATGATGAGAAGCCTAACCTAAATAGGCTTGAGGCAAAATTAAGAGCTAATACCGGTGGAACAGGTGATCCTTTAAGTACAGAGGAAGAAAGATATTTGAACGAATTAAGAACAAATCTTTCAGAAAATCAAGCGAAGATTAGTAAACTTGAACTAAAAATAGCAAATTTATAAAAAAATGAATAGCGACTATAAAAAAATAGAGGAGAGAATGAAATCATTGCCTTTTGAATTACAGAAGGTGCTCGTCTCTACACAAACTACCGAAAACATAAGATTTATTTCACAGAATTTCAATTTAACAATAGATAAAGTTGAAATTCTTGAGGAGATTATAGGTCAGACAATGCTAGGATTTATTAAAACCAAAGATCTTACCGGAATTTTATCAGAAAAACTTGAAATCAACGCTAGTGTATCCGAGAATATTACGCAGGAGATAAACGATAAGATATTCAGAGAAGTTCGTTTTTCTTTACAAAAACTTCAAGAACCTTCTAGTATTACTTCATCAAATCCTACTTCTACTACTCCACCCCAACCCGCCAGCACCCCCATCACTCAACCCAAGGCACCAGCTCCCACCCCTCAAATCCCCAAGATTCAATTCCAACCACTACCAACAATTCAAACTCCTTACAAAAACCCGATAACAAATACAGCACAACAAAACCCTATCAAACCTAGTCTTGAACAAGCTGGACGATTTACTATTGAAAAACCGCCAGTAGGAATGCCTCAATACAAAGAACGTGAAATAAATAAGGAAAATGTACTAAAGGGAATTGAAGATCCTACAATTTCAATGGTTGATCATCTACTAACTACACCTGTAAATACTGTGAGTGGTATCGAAGTAAAGAAGCCTGTTGAAAAGGTGGTGGTAGAAAAAAAGCCATATACAACAGATCCATATAGAGAACAGATATAGTGTGTGTATAGTAATAAAATTGTATTGCAAATTAATACTCGTGTTATAATAAACACATGAGATATCAAGTTCCACAGTTCATTGAAGTTGAAGATAAAATATTTGGATCGCTTACTCTTAAGCAATTCATATATTTGGCTGGTGGGGGAGGACTTTCATTTGTTTTATTTAGATTTTTACCTTCTATATATCTATCTTTTATTCCTATTTGCATCATTATCGGCTTTTCACTTGCTCTAGCATTTTATAGAGTAAATAATAAACCTTTTATAAATGTAGTTGAAGCGGCTTTCAAGTACTATATGTCATCCAAACTCTTTATCTGGAAAAAGATGCCAAATAAAAAAACTGACAATCCAGTACAGGAAGCCAAGGAATATGCAGGGATAATGGTTCCAAAGATTTCAGATAGTAAGCTAAAGGATCTTACATGGAGTCTGGATATAAAGGAGAGTATGTATAATAATCAAAATCAAAGATAATATGTCTCAAACAACCAAAACAACACAAGAGTTCGTTCCGATACAAGAAATACGTGATGGAATCGTTATACTAAAAAACGGATCTATGCGCGCCATCATCCTGGCTTCATCACTCAACTTTGCTCTAAAGTCAGCAGACGAGCAGAATGCCATCATTTCTCAATTTCAAAACTTTTTAAACTCACTAGATTTCTCCATACAAATCTTCGTTCAATCAAAACGTCTTGATATAAGGCCATATATTGCACTTCTTGAGGGTAGGTACAAGGAGCAAGTGACAGAGCTTATGAAGATACAGACTAGAGAATACATAGAATTTATAAAAACATTCGTTGAGAATAGCAGTATTATGACTAAAGGATTTTTTATTGTCATACCATATATGCCTGTGACTTTTACAGCAGGTAGAAATCCTATTTCAAATATGATGAATAGTGAAAAAAAGGACGTCAAAACTCTTGAGGATGAGAAATTTGAAGAATACAGAAGTCAGCTAGAGCAGAGAGTGGGGGTGGTGGAACAAGGTTTGGTGCGTTGTGGAATACGTGTAGCTGAACTAGGTACCGAAGAGGTGGTAGAATTATATTATAAGATATTCAATCCTGGAGAAATGGAGAAGCCAATACAGATTAACTAAATAGTTTAAATAAAAAAATGAGCATATTTTCAAAATTATTAGGTAAAAAAGAGCAGGAGCCAATTGTTTCAATCATGCCAGATGAAATATATGAGGCTGGGGTACTTGAACTCAAGGATGTTATTGCTCCTTCAGCTCTCAAGATTGGCCCCAAGGAAATTAACTTGGGTGAAAAAGTTGCTCGTACATTTTTTGTCATTTCATACCCTCGTTTCTTATCTGAAAGTTGGTTTGCTCCTATAATCAACCTAGATAAAATTTTTAATATTTCTATTTTCATACACCCTGTAGATACAGCCAAGATTCTAAGACATTTTCAGAAGAAAGTAGCTGAAGTGCAAAGCCAGATCTCTATAAGAGAGGATAAAGGTCTTGTCCGTGATCCTATGCTAGATACTGCATATCAGGATCTAGAGGGTCTACGTGATAGTCTGATGCAAGCGCAAGAAAAGATCTTTGATGTTGGTGTTTATATCACCATCTTCGGAGACAATAGTGCTGATCTAGATAAAATAGAGTCTGAAATCAAATCAATTCTTGAATCCAAGCTTGTTTATATCAAACCAGCCCTATTCCAGCAGGAAAGTGGGTACAAGAGTGTTCTGCCGATAGGGGATGATCAGCTTGAAGTGCATTCAAAACTCAACTCCTCACCGCTTTCTAGTCTATTTCCATTCGTTTCTTTTGACCTAACCTCAGACAAGGGAATACTTTATGGTATAAACAGACACAACTCTTCACTTGTACTTTTTGATCGATTTCTACTTGAAAACTATAACTCTGTAACTTTTGCCAAAGCTGGTTCTGGAAAATCCTACTGTACAAAACTAGAGATACTTCGAACGCTCATGTTTGATACAGAAGTTATCGTTATCGACCCAGAAAAAGAATATGAGTACATGGCGGAAGCAACAGGTGGAAAATATTTTAATATTTCACTTAACTCAGAACACCACATAAACCCATTTGATCTACCCATACCTGGAGAAGGGGAATCAGCATCTGATGTTTTGCGTTCAAACATTATAAACCTTGTAGGTCTTTTCCGAATAATGCTTGGAGGATTGTCACAAGAGGAAGATGCTATTATCGATAGAGCGATCAGTGAGACTTACGCTTTTAAGGATATTACTCCTGAGTCTGACTTTAGAAATGTAGAGCCACCACTACTATCTGACTTTGAACTTATTCTAGCGGGAATGGAGGGTGCGGAATCACTAGTAGAAAGACTTACAAAATATACAAAGGGAACATGGTCTGGTTTTATCAACCGCCCTTCAAATGTGGATATAAATAAAAAGTTTGTGGTATTTTCACTGCGAGATATGGAAGATGAACTGAAGCCAGTAGCTATGTACATAGTTACACACTATATATGGACAGCTGTAAGAAAAAACTTAAAGAAGAGATTACTTGTTATAGATGAGGCGTGGTGGATGATGAAATCAGAGGATACAGCTTCATTCCTACTTAGTCTAGCAAAGCGAGGTCGTAAGTATTTCCTAGGTCTAGCAACCATCACACAGGACGTGGATGACTTCCTCAAGTCTCCTTATGGTCTACCAATCATCACTAACTCATCAATACAAATACTTTTGAAACAAAGTCCATCATCTATCGATAATATTCAGAGAACTTTCAACCTGACAGATGAAGAAAAATATCTACTCCTAGAATCAGATGTGGGTGAGGGAATATTCTTTGTAGGACTAAAACATGTGGCTATAAAGGTTGTGGCTTCATACACAGAAGACCAAATAATCACTACCAATCCAGCTCAAGTCATGGCTATCAAGCAAGCAAAAGCAGAACTAGAAGCAAGTCAGGGTTAAACTAAATATAAATGGCGGTAAAACCAAAAACAAATTATAGGGTAGGTATAGCTATGTCTGTTGTGCTAGTGGGAGTAGCGGGTGTTTTTGATGCTGCCAGCCTTATTCCTTTTGTTGGTAGTGTTATGGGACCTATATTTTGGTTAGTTTCAGGGGTGTATTTATGGACCAAGGGCGTAGGACTTTTTGGTGGAAAAAAATTAGCCATATCCGCAATTTCGTTTGTAGCTGAGATCGCACCTGCGGTGCAAGCATTACCAATGCTAACGGCCGGAATAATCGGCGTTCTACTTGTTATACGAATAGAAGACAAAACCGGGATGTCTCTAGTAAAGCCAATGAAAGCGGGTATAACTCCACCCAGACTACATAGAACTACACCACTAAACTCAGAACCTGGAGTGCGACCTCCTAGAAAGAAACCTGCGGAGTATACAGAAGACGAGGACTCTGCAATTGCACTATAGAGATATTCACAATATACAGATGGAACTTCGTGTTACAATATAAGTAATGAAACTGCTATTAAAAATTTCTTTGATTGTTGTTTGCTCACTATTTGCCCTAAGTGCAAATGCCCAACTAAGTACACCCATAGACGGTGTTGATATTGGTATAGACACCACATATCCTCGTCCCGGACAAAAGGTTGAGGTTTCAGTGGAGAGTTACAGTTTTGATTTAAATTCTTCATCCATAGTCTGGACAGTTGATGGGAAAGTCGTAGAACAGGGTGTAGGTATAGTTAAAATAGAAGTCATAGCGCCAAAGATCGGTGTTAAGTCAAACGTCAAAGCAAATATAAAAAACCCTAATGGAAAAGAGGTACAGAAAAATATCACCATCCAATCTGGTGCTGTCGATATTATTTGGGAATCGGGTGGATACACACCACCATTTTTTCCTGGCCGAATACCTTTTTACTATCAAAATACCGTAAAAATCATAGCAATTCCTCATCTTTCTACAAATGGTGTAGGGGAAATAGATCCCAAAACTCTAGTTTATTCATGGAAACTGGGTGGTAAATATATAGAAGGTGGGCAGGGATATGGTAAGCAGAGTATCACCATTCCGGCGGATGATTTACCGAGAGATTTGGATGTTTCGGTGGATGTTACCAATCGTGATCAGACACTACGCACGGCCTCAAGTATCACACTTGCTCCATCCGAACAGCATCTCATGTTCTATGAGGAAGATTCACTTTATGGAATACTTTTTAACAAATCTCTGGAAGGAAGAATTCCTTTAAAAAATACTGAAATGAAAGTTCTTGCTATTCCTTATGGTTTTAATTTAAATAATAAAGATATTTCATATGCTTGGTCTATAAACAATATAGAGCAACCTGATTTATTTAAAAATCGTAGTATAACCATAAGGACAAAAGGGGATAGTGATGGTAGTTCAAATATTGATCTAGATATTAGAAATCAAGACGATATCCTCCAGGGCGCACGTGGAGGTTTTGCGGTATACTTTAGTAAAAAGAAATGAAAAAATATATACTAATAATAATTATAGCTTTTGCTTTGATACCTCAAGTATCTGTAGTACATGCTGAGGAAAAAATACCCGCGACTGATTCTTACACTCTTATCGAGCCATTACCTTGTATAACTGGAGTTACTAAGGATTGTAATGCTGGTGAAGTTACACGAAAAATGGATATAAAAGATTACATAATGTATGTATATAAGTTTGCATTAGCAATCTCCGTTTTTCTAGCGATCATCATGATTATCTGGGGAGGTTTTCTATATATCACAAGCGAGGTTCCATTTATCAAATCAGATGGTAAGGGCAAGATAGAGGGTGCAGTAACGGGTCTAGCTTTGATTCTAGTATCGTATTTGATTTTGGTTACTATAGATCCGAGATTGGTAGAAGTGTATTCAGAAGTTCCTCCGATTAATATAAAAACTGAGGATGCTGCAACGTTGCTTACAAATTACCAAGCAAAACTAGTAGACGAATTAAAGGCAATTAGTAAGGAAGATCGAGAAAGTGTTTTAGAGGCAAATGCAAAAATTAGAGAGTTGGAAATCGAAAAGGAACGCATAGAAAATCAACTTGATAATGGCATAATTAAGGAGGAAGAAAGGGATGAATTAATAAAAAAAGCTGATATTGAGCTTAAAAAATTAAAAGCAACAGAGAGTGTTTTATACGCAAAAAATGTTGGACTAACTCGGTACATGGATGCAATAAGTATACTAGATGATCCAAACAATAGAGATCAGTATTTAGCAAATTACACGGCCCCAACATTGCCAAACCCCACAGGGACAGAACCGCGCCCAACTAATTCACAAAATAAAATACAAAATGATTACAACATTCAGATCAATGAGCTCTTAAAAACAAACGCAAATGCAACAGATATACAGAGACTTGAGAGGCAGCGGGATTTTATTACTACTCAAATATTAAATGATGTTAAGATTAAAGATTTAATTATTTCACACAGCCCAAATACCCAGGGTATGGGTGAGGGTTCTATGCTAATTGATAATACCAAAGAATTGAGTGCGGAATTAAAGATTCAGCAAGCTATTTTGAATGATAAAAACAAGATTGATTCATCCGGTCTACCAGAGGATCAATATAAAAAAATAATCCAGGCGAGAGTAGACTCAATAAACCAAGCACTCGGCACTACTCCACCCAAACCACCAGTAGAAACACCACCAAAACCATAATATGAAGAAAACATTATTTATAACTTTAGCGATAATATTTGTCATCATCGGTGCTGCGTATTACTGGTATGCAGTATTGATGAATCCTGGTATTCCAAAGCAGACCCCAATAGCAGCAAGTCCTGTCTCCGGATTTTCTCCATTCAATAATTCAAATAACAACTCTGTAAGCACAAGCACACAAGGAACTAATCAGGGTACAACAACCGAACCTACAGCGGGTGAGGGTGCTGACATCGTTGGATACAAAGAACCCAAGTTAAGACAATTGAGCACAGCTCCAGTAGCTGGAATGGGTATAGCGAGTTCAACCAAGGATACGACAACTGTCAGATACATAGATCGAGGTACAGGGTATGTATATGAAGCAGATAATACATCAGATGAAGTCGTAAAGATTTCTAACACTACAATCCCTAGAATATATGAGTCTTATGCAAACAAGGGTGCCAAGTCTTTTGTACTGAGATATCTCAAGGATCAAACTGATACTATTTCAAATTTTTATGTTGAGCTTCGTCCTACAGGAACAAGCACATCTCAAACTCCATTTGAACTAAAAGGTAAATTTCTTTCAAACGACATAAGTAGTTTGGCTGTTTCTCCAGCGGGGGATAAGGTTTTTACTTGGAATATTGAGAATGGGCAAGGTGTAGGCTATGTATCTTCTTTTGATGAAAAATCGAAGGTAAAGGTTGCAACATCTCCACTTACACAACTAACTCTTGATTGGCCGGAGACAAATACGGTGGTATTAAACACAAAGTCTTCTGGTGTAGCTACTGGATATATTTATACAATTGATACCAAAACAGGACTGATGAAGAGTGTGGTGGGTGGCGTTAGAGGATTAACAGGAAAAGTAAGTCGTGATTTATCTAGAGTAATATACTCAGCAAGCACAAACAATAGCTTTAGCACCTATATTTTAAATATAAAAGACAATAAAACTGAAGGTGTTATTTTTAAAACACTTGCTGATAAGTGCGCATGGAGTAATGTAAGGAAAAATGAAG
Source organism: uncultured Candidatus Saccharibacteria bacterium (assembly GCA_964433125.1). Classification (GTDB taxonomy): domain Bacteria; phylum Patescibacteriota; class Minisyncoccia; order Phycocordibacterales; family PALSA-1337; genus CAIOGI01. The sequence goes on from CAYSPX010000006.1 coordinate 19,030, forward strand.
TATATTGTGCTGTACCGACTGAAATACCAGCCAATCTATATCCTGATGATTGGTACAAAGGTTCTGTTTCATTTACTGATCAGATATGGCACTTGGACGCTATTACCGGGGAGGTACATCTAATGGGGGATTTGTTTAGAGAATCAGATCAACTAATAGATGCAACCAACCTAGTCCTTGATCCAGAGGATAACCATATATATTTCACAAACAAAAAAGACTTGACTCTTTGGGTTTTAGATTTAAACCAGTAATTATAGAGGTTGGTGATTCTTCAGGTGTTTTCTAACCACAAGCTCCTGAACTAGTGTAAATAGACTACTTACTGTCCAATACACCGCAACTACGGCTGAAACTTTATATGAGATGAAAAATATCATGACCGGAAAGATATACTTCATGTTTTTCATCATGTCTTGTGTGGCATTTATAGCTTCATTCGTGCCTTTGGTAGTTGGGGTTGTTGAAGCAAGGGAATAGTGGAGTTGTAGATATTGAGCCAGTGAAGCACATAGCGATAGAAATATACTACTTTTACTTATATCAAATATGCCTAGGAAAAGCATGTTTATAGTCGGCACCTGAACAAATGAATATAGAGAATTCAAATCAACAGATGGTAGGCCTGAACTAACAAATATAGAGTACAGAGCAAAGATAATAGGTAGTTGTAGGAAAAGTAGAAAGAAGCTTGAGAAAGGATTGACTCCTTTTTTCTTATACAAATCCATAACCATCACCGCTTGCTTTTGTTTATCTGTAACTGTTTGCTTTAGTTTGTTTAATTCTGGCTCTATTTCTTTCATTCTAACTTGTGTAACGATAGACTTCTTGGAAAGGGGAAAGAGGATAAGTCGAACAAAGATAGTAAAGATAATTACAGCTATACCAGCATCAATCCAAGGGATAGCGTCAAAAAGGAAGATAAGACCGTTATATAAAGGATAATAAACTATTGTGTGATATAAATATGAAATCATAGACTGTATTTTACTTTAAAAGACCGGATTTAACAAAAACCTGCTTTATCTCATTTTGTAGGTCAGAAAAAGTTAGGTTTTTAGACTCTGCTTTTAATATTACTATTACTCTAAAGTTTGGTTTATATTCCAATTTTGAAATTGCTGAATATACCTGTCTTCTTCTTTTATTTCTATCTGTGGCAAGTTTTGCCACCTTCTTGGGAACAGATACAGAGAACTTACTATCACCAGCGTGGGGAAGTACCCTTAAAATCAAAAAAGGACTATGAAATGATCGTCCTTTTTCAATAATCTCTGTAAATGCCTCAGTTGATTGTCTCTTTGACTTTGGCAACATATAGAAATGTAATTTTATAATACTATACGGCTATCTTTTTTCGTCCCTTTGTTCGTCTTCGCTTTAGAACTCTTCTTCCAGTAGCTGATTTTGATCGTACTAGGAATCCGTGTGTCTTTGCGCGCTTTCTTTTCTTTGGTTTGTATGTAAATGACATAGTGAAAGTAGTATATATTATAATCCACAACTTATCAACAGGTTTCCCCACTTTCCGCAAGTTCTATCTTTTTCAAACAAGTATATACTTGTTGTATGAAAGATCACACAGAATTATGGGAAAAGGCATTAGTTGATATTGAACTTGCAGTTTCTGAAGCAAATTTTTCAACATGGTTCAATGATACTTATATAATTAAAAATGAAGAGGGTGTAATTTTCTTGGGCGTGCCAAATTCTTTTATACAAGAATGGTTATACAAGAAATTTCACAATGTTATTTTAAAAACACTCAGACAATTAAACGAACAGGTGAGGGGACTTGAATACGTGATTGTTAAAGAGTCAGAAAAGAGAAAAGAGGTTGAAAAAAAGGCTCCTCCAACTAGCCCCACCATATCTATGCCTCTGCATGATTTCTATATTAACAAGGACGACAATCTAAACCCTAGATACATCTTTGATTCCTTTATCGTTGGCCCTTTCAACGAACTTGCTCATGCAGCATCTAAGTCTGTTGTAAAGAGTCCTGGTTCTACATACAATCCGCTATTCATATATGGAAATACGGGTCACGGCAAAACCCACCTAATACAGGCAATTGGAAACCATATCAAAAAAGACTATCCTCAAAAGAAAGTTTTCTATCTTACATCTGAGAGATTTGGAACTGAATACTTCTCTTCACTACAAAACAACACTACACAAAAGTTTAAAGATAAGTACAGGAAGTATGATGTCATAATCATGGATGATATTCAGTTTTTTGCTAATAAAGAGAAATTTCAAGAGGAGCTTTTCCACCTATTTGAGACTTTTTATCAAACAAACCGCCAATTAGTCTTTTCTTCTGATAAGCACCCCAACTTTATTCCAGGCCTAGAGGATAGACTTAAGTCTCGTTTCAACCAAGGGATGATTATAGACATACCCGCACCAGATCATGAATCTAGAATTGCCATAATCAAAGCAAAGAGCCTTACAAACAACATTGACCTTAAGCCTGATGTTTTGGATTTTCTTGCTGCTAGTATAGATAGCAATGTTAGAGAGTTGGAGGGTATAGTAAACGTTATAGTTTGTCAGACACAACTCAAAAATCGCCCTCTTTCGCTTCTTGAAATAAAGAATCTAATCAAAAACAATACTAAACCAAAGAAAAATATCTCTATAAAGGATGTTATGAAGCTCATTGCAAACTTTTACAACGTAAACGAAGAAAGTGTGTATGATAAGACAAGAAAGAAGGAGGTGGTGAAGCCTCGTCAGGTCATAATGTATATTCTTCGTGAAGATTTCAACGTTTCTTTCCCTTCAATAGGGGAGAAGATGGGTGGTCGAGATCACACTACAGTCATTCACTCATGCAATAAGGTAAAAGAGGATTTAAAGACAGATACTGTACTTATGGAAGAAATAAGTCAGATAAGAGCAATGATGTAGGTTTTGATTTGATAACCTGTTGATAAGATTGTTAATAAGTGTAGAATATGTTTAGGATAAGTTTGGGATAACTAGTATTAAAGTGGGGATTGGGTGGAATAAGTTTGAACTAAGTTTCTTGTTAATCAAGTTAAGTGGAAAAGGTTTGAAAGTTATCAACAAAGTAGCCCTTCAATATATGTTGTTAAATAAGGATAAAATATACTTATCAACATATCCACAGGACTAATAGTAGTAATAAGTATTTATATATAAAAGAAAAGAATTTATGAACATAGAATGCGTCCAAGAAAAACTAAAAGAGGCTGTAGGGTATGCAGATCGCATATCTAGTAAACACGCCACTCTCCCGGTACTCTCATGCCTACTCTTTGATGCTAGTCAAAAGAACCAGGTTACGATAAAGGCTACCAACCTAGACTTGGGAATCGAAGTTACATTGCCAGTCAAGACAAATGTGGAGGGAGTAGTTGCCGTTCCTAGTACGACCATCAATTCATTCCTAATTAACGCTACAGGTGATGAAAAAGGGGTAATACTTGAAACAGTCCAAGGTAACTTAAAAATCAATACCACACGCAATTCTGGCCTCATAAAGATACAACCTCACGACGACTTTCCGAGTATTCCAAAAGTTTCTTCAGAAAATGCATTTTTTCTTGATTCTGTAGATTTTGTTAAAGGATTGAAATCTGTTTGGTATAGTTCTTCTGTTTCAAGTATAAAGCCAGAGCTTTCTAGTGTTTACATATACTGTGAAGGGGATTTTGTGGTTTTTGTAGCAACAGACTCATTTAGACTAGCAGAAAAGAAAATAAAAATTAAGAAAACTAAGGATTTTGGTCAGATTTTGCTTCCATACAAAAACATACCTGAGATTATTAAGGTATTAGACTCTATTAATGATGAAATAGAGGTAAATCTAGACAAAAACCAAGTATCATTTAGATACAAGGGTATATACATGATCTCTCGAGTTATAGATGGAACATTCCCAGATTATAAACAAATAATTCCTAAAACTAGTACAACAGAGGTTATTGTACTAAAGCAGGACTTCGTTAATACTTTAAAACTATCAAACGTCTTTTCTGATAAATTCAATCAAATAAATATTAAAATAGATCCTTCTGGTAAAAAGTGCCAGATAAAAACAAAGAATAATGATGTTGGTGAAAACACCACAGTCCTAGACTCTGCTATAACAGGGGAGGCAGTAGATATTAATTTTAACTATAAATACATAATAGACTGTTTCCAGTCTATGGACTCAGACAGTGTTTGTCTGTCTTTCTCTGGCCTAAACAAGCCTGTTATCATAACCCCCGTTTCTGATACTTCATTTAGATATATCGTAATGCCAATGAATAGATAGTTTTGTTTTTAAAATTAAATATATGAAAGTAATTTCCGACTTTTTTAATAAATATAATAATGTTGCCTTAAAAGAGATTAAAAAAAGAGAAATTATTTCTGCATGTATTGAGCGTGTTACAAAACATAAATTAGATTTTGGAGATATCAATATTAGAGAGGGGATACTCACAATAAAAGGCAACCAAGGCTTAAAAAGCGAGATTTTTTTAAAAAAGAAAAATATACTCGATCTTATTTCTAAGAAAAGCGATATAAAAATAGTGGATATTAAATGACTATTTATTAACAGTTAGATCTATACTAGCCTCTCCACTATTGTATACAGTGTCATAAACAACAACCTTGAGTATATTATTTGCATCTAAATTCTCAATATTTCTAGGTGTAAAAGTTATTATTTTAGGATTCTGTTCGCTCGAAGCCACCAGTTGATTGTTTACATACAGCTCTGATTTTTTCATAGGATACTTACCTGTAGAATTTACAGTAATGCTTATTTTTGAATTCGCATCAAACGGACCTTCTTGGGCGGGAAGGGTAACTTGAACCTTCGGTGAATTTTCTAAGGTGTGAACATCGTCAGTTGCAGTAGGTATTGTTGTCGCCACACCTTCTTTAAAGCCAGGATTTTTTACCTTCCACTCATCAAACCATTTCCTAACCCCATACTCCCAACTTTCATATTGTGAATCAGAACTAGGATCAGTTGGTATTTCACCATTTGGATTCTTTTTGTCTACCCAGTGCAGTATAGAGTGAACACTAGGAAATACAATCTCTTCTGTTGTTTCCGGTGGAGTCATATCTGTTGCCAGCTTTCCTGATACAGTATCTCTCTTATATGAAACACCACCTTTCCATATACCACGAAGTACAGGTTTTGCATCTGGCGGCGTAGGTTCTGGTTCCTTGAAAGTTTCCTTTGGATAATCATTATTTATTTCTGCCATAAAAGCTCCCCAAACAGGAGTGATGATCAAGCCAGCAACCTTTTTATCCATTGGTGTATTGTCATTTTTTCCAGCCCAAGCACCTACGACAAGGTTTGGTGTATAACCCTCAATCCAAACATCTCGATAGTCGTTGGTTGTTCCTGTTTTGGTCGCTATCTGTCTATGTAGGTTTTCAACAGAGTTTGTAATTGTTTCAAGTCTAACTTCCGGATCAGAAAGTATGTCAGAGATTTGTCTAGCGACTTGAGGGGGGATAGCTTGTGTTTGATTGAAACTAGCTTCTTCTAGTATGTTTCCTTTACTATCTTCAACTTTCAATATTGTTCGGTAAGGATTTCTCAGTCCATCATTTGCAAAGACACCATATGCACTAGTAAGTTCAAGTAGGGAAACTTCACCACCTCCAAGCACTAGGGTAAGGCCATATCGATCAGGTTCTGTAAGACTTGTTATACCCATAGCTTCAGCTGTTCTGATAGAGTCATTTATTCCAGACAAGTACAAGGCTTTGACGGCAGGAATGTTGCGGGAATGCGCAAGTGCTTTACGGATAGTTTGTGGACCTTCAAAGATAGCATCGTATTCAACAGGTGAGTAACACTTCTTTATATCACCACCCTCTCTCTTGGGTTTGCCTTCAGGTGTACATTCAGAAGAAAATTCTGTAGGAACATCAAAGAGAACTGTATCCGGAGTATATCCTTTCATAAAAGCAGTAGCATAAACGAAAGGTTTAAATGTAGAACCTGGCTGGCGAAGGGCAGTGGTAATGTTGAAATTGCCGTAACCTTTTTCAAAATAATTTCTAGAACCAACCATCATCAACAAATCCCCAGTCTTCGGGTCTATAGCGACCATTGCGGTATTACTAGCATTAAATGATTCCTCTAATGATTTTGCAAAACGGCTGATAGTTTTCTCAGCTTTTTCCTGCATATCGTAGTTAAGTGTGGTTGTCACTTTTAGACCACCTTCCTCCACAACATCCTCACCGTATTTTTCTACCAAATACTCTTTAACATACAAAGAAAAATGAGGAGCTCTTATTCCAGTCGTATTTTTTTCTAAAAACTTCACATTTTCGTTTACCGCTTCTAGTCGCTCTTCTTCAGTAATATATCCAACATTTTTCATCTGTTGAAGCACAAGATTCTTTCTAGCATCTAGCTTATCCTTGTTCTTACCATATGGAGAATAGTATGTAGGTGCCTGGGGAATAGCGGCAATATATGCTGCCTCTGCCAAAGTCACATCACTCGCAGACTTACCAAAAAAGGTTTTACTCGCTTCTTCGACACCATAAATACTTCCACCATAGGGGTTTTCGTTTAGATATGTCTCAAGTATTTGATCTTTAGTTAGAACCTTTTCTATTTTAATTGCCAATATCCACTCCTTTAGTTTTCTGGTGAGTGTTTTGTCTTGAGTAAGTATTGTGTTTTTTATAACTTGTTGAGTTATGGTTGAGCCACCTTGTTTTGTGCCAGAACCAAGAGATAGTTGAGAAAGCACGGCACGGAGAATAGCTGTTGGTTTTATACCATTGTGACTATAAAAATCTATATCCTCTATTGAAATTGCAGCTTCTTTTATTTTTTGGGATATACTTTCAAAAGGGATGACGGTTCTTTTTTGATCATTGTGAACATCATAAAGTAGTATTTGACCAGTTCTATCAAAAATCTTTGTGGATTCTATAATTTTCCTACCTTCAAAGACACTCAAATCAGGGATTTTTAGCGTAGAAACCCATATAATACCTATACTAGCTATGATAAAACACAGAGATATAGATAAAAGTAGTACCGGCTTCAAGACATGCCATTTCCAAGATTTAAAAAAGCTTTTCCTATGAGACATTTAGAAATTTTACCATAAATATGATACATTACATAGTAATAATAATTAATTGTTTAAAAACTCAAAATGTTTAATTTTAATAAAAAAGTGGCGGTGATAACGGATGAGGCTAAAATAGACGAGGTTCTTTCTCGAGGGGTTGAAGCTATTTTTCCCAACAAAGACTTTTTAAAGAGTAAAATGATAAAAGGGGAGAGGCTTTCGTTTTATGCTGGCTTTGATCCTACAGGTAAGACACTACACATCGGGCATGCTATAGCACTCAAGAAGCTAGGTGCACTTCAAAAGCTAGGACATCAGATAATATTTTTGATTGGAGATTTTACTGCAATGAT
>CAYSPX010000007.1:0-3160 GCA_964433125.1 uncultured Candidatus Saccharibacteria bacterium
AATAAAATCATCAATAGTGTCTAGTGGAAGTTTCTCTAGTGCATCAAAGCATGCTTTACGAGTGTCTTCGTCAGGATTTGTGCGCATCAAGGTACGCATTTTATTTCTACTTGCTTCTATAAAATCACCACTTTTAGAGTCAAAGTATCCTTCTTTTCTTGTGGCATGCGTCTTTAAAACTTTTTCTTCAAGATCAGCAACCTTTTTGCGAATAGGTACTGCAATATCTGGAACCTGAAAAAGACTAAAAAAGTTATTCCAGATCTGTAATCTTCTCTTTGTCTCTCCTTTTGACTTGGCTATATGTTTTTCAACTTCTGCTTTTATCTTTTTATTTGAACGAAATGCGTCTCGAGCTACCTCACCCTTATTCATCTTTTCTCCATCATTACTTATCCCCATACGAAAATTCCAAAATGCATTTTCATAATCAGAATGCAGTTTGCTATAACTTTTATTTAAATAGTCTAGATATGATTTTGAATTCATACCTACAATCTATCAGTTTTTATTTTATTCCACAAATTTCTTTGATCTCTGCAATAACTTCTTCCTTTTCTGGAGATCTCATTCCTACTTGTTCGAGTATTGCGGGGTTGTTATAGATATCCATACAAAGCACGACACCCTTCGAGAGTAATTCTCTCTTAAATGAATTTGAAATAGAAACAAGACAAGTGAAAGGATGCAAATTTAGTTCCTCTATTATATCCTGGAGATTTCCTTTTGCTGGATAGTTCCAACCAAGCATTTTGACGTTATTACATTCTCCATACTTTATCGCTTGGTCAGTAAATTTTGTATTGGTTACTAACCATCCTTCAGTTAACTTTCTCTTTACTCCTCCAAAGTCATAACTAGTTCCTGATAGATCATCAAAACGGGCTTTGATATATAAAACAACTTTTAGGTCGGATTTCATAGCTAGCTCATTGTGAAATTTCGCTTCAACCATTATCAGTCTGTCTTTGTTCCAAGCCACAACATCCATTTCATGTGCTACGCATACACCAAGCACTGTCTGATCTGTGAGAGTTTCATATCCCCAAGCCTGAAATATTCTAGATATATATCTTTCAAAAGGAAAACCATCCGGACCAAGTTCAGAAAGAGCTCGACGAAGAGAATATTTTATCGCTATCGGCATCGAGTGACTTCGAAGAAGTTTGAATGCTCTCGAATATATCTCACTAGTCGGCATACCATCATACATTTCCTTGGCAATGTGATTGATAATTTCTTCGATTATCTCATCACTTCCACCAGCGTTCTTGAGCGAGTCTATTAATTTCTGTTCTTCAAAAAGTTCTTTAGTTCCATCAGCTTTTCTGATTGTAATTAAATGATTCATGTAAATATTGTAACATAGTTAATTTGCTTTTTTAAGTAGAGTGTTGTAATTTGGGGATGGTTGAAATTGAAATAAACACAATAAAACGAACAGCAAAACAAATGAATATTGAACCAGTTTCTCTTGAGGATCATATCAAAAAGCTGCTCAAGAGCGGTAAGGAGCTCAGCCTCACCGATATCATGTTGTGCTTCTACAAGAAGCCCTGCAGGTGCATATTTCCAGGAATTAGTGACGGTCGCACCGCTACTGAACTACATGCGCAACGTGGCTCTGTCATCATCAGCGAGGAGGAGGTAATCCTGTTCGTTAATCACACGGATGAGTATCTCATTGGTCCGGCGAATGGTGAGGATTTGGACATTGAGTGTGAGAAGCCCACGACCATGTATCAACACGGCACCACCATTATCAGGAGAGGTATCAAGAAGCGCCAGGTGACGTACTACCTCGACGAAGGATTTATCAGGGACGATATTGTTAATAAGAAAAAAATCTGGAACCGATGGGGTCCCTATGACTTCGAGGGAAGAATCCTCAAGTGTTATGAACAAGCTTGCATCATGGGTACACGTGCAGGACAGCAATTACCGCGCTACGAGACACCCGCGCAAACTGAGATCATCTAGTCATCTCTTCTCGAAGCCCCCGACTCCGGTCGGGCGCTTTTTTTATAACTTTTACCTATCTATTTATTATTTAACAATACTATCTATAATCCCCCCACCCAAACAAACTTCCCCATCATAGACTACGAGTGATTGACCGGGTGATATCGTATATTGCGGATTTGTAAATTGAACAACATTTTCGTTCAAAATTACTATCTCAGATAAAGCCTCACGATACCTTGATCGTGCCATTAACTTTTTACCAACTGGTGCATTTCCTTGATTCCAATTCACATCTCTAAGCGTAATCTCTGTAATTGCATTTGGCAGATTACCGTCATTACCTTTATTTGCAACTGTTATTGTATTTTTATCTACATCCTTTGCAATCACATAATACGGTTCATCATTTGGAGTCTTTTTTATAATATTAAAACCGTGCCTCTCACCGATGGTAAAGTAGAAAGATCCATCATGTTCACCTATAACTTCTCCTTTGATGTTTAGAACATTTCCCTTCTCCGATTTTATATAATGAGAAAGAAATTCCTTTATATCTATTTTACCTATAAAACAAAGCCCCTGACTATCCTTCTTCTCAGCATTGGGTAGAGCAAATTTCTTTGCTAACCGTCTTACTTCTGGCTTCTCAATATTTCCAACTGGAAAAAGTGTTTTGGAAATCTGTTCTTTGGTAAGTGTCCATAGAAAATATGTTTGATCTTTATTACCATCTTCTCCCGCAACGAGTTTACCATGTATCGACTGTGCATAGTGACCAGTTGCTACAAAGTCCGCTCCTTGTTTCATTGCCCAATTGTAGAATCCACCAAACTTCACGAGGCGATTACACATAACATCTGGATTGGGAGTTCTACCCAGCTTGTATTCATTTATCATATAGTCTACGACCCCTTCCTTATATTCTTTTTCTAGATCTAGTGTAATAAAATCAATGCCAAGCTTAGCTGCTACTCGCATAGCATCTAGGCGATCCTCTTTCCAGGTACAGTTTATCCAGTCTGGTTGCCATACTTTGATAAATACACCAGTCACATCGTATCCAGCTTTCAATAGTAAGGCAGCAGAGACAGAGCTATCTACTCCGCCGGACATACCCAAATACACCTTCTTGTGGGCTATTGACTTTATCATTTATTTAGTATATAACTAATTTTAGATTTGGGCAATCACGCCT
>CAYSPX010000007.1:3260-7875 GCA_964433125.1 uncultured Candidatus Saccharibacteria bacterium
ATCGCCAGCCCGCAGTCCACTAACAGTGGAATTTTTACAGGTTTTGTAGAAATTATCGGGGAAGGCAAAAACAAGGTAATCCAAACCTTTCGCCCCTTTCCCTCAGTCCAACAGTAGCTCACATGAGCCAATCACAAAGTCGCCCGTCTCTAGTACGGGCTTCTTTTTTTATTTCAAATATTTATTCTTATTCACTAGATGACCTTCGTATGTCACTGCATAGTACATCTTGTCATCCTTACCTGTCAGATAGAAATAATATTCTGATGATTTAGGATTAAGTGTAGCTTTGATAGCACTCAAACTCGGGTTTGATATCGGTCCTATAGGCAATCCTTTGTTTATATATGTATTATAAGGTGACTTAATTTTTAAATCATCGTATGTAACTCCACTAGTTTTACCTGTTATATAATAAAAAGGTGGATCAACTTGCATTAACATTCCTTCATCAATTCTTTTCCACAGTATACCCGCAATCATCATTCGCTCCTCATCAGTACTTGCTTCTTCCTCAACGATAGATGCCATAGTCACTATTTCCCTTATATTTTTATTTGATTTTTTAATATCAGAATCAATACTTGATATTTTTTTATCAAAATTATCTTTCATTGTTTTAACAATCTCTTCCGGTTTTGTATTTGCAAAAAAGTTATATGTATCAGGATATAGATAACCTTCTTCTTTCTTTGCGAGTGCTAAAAATTTACGTGTATCAAAGTTTGGAAATACCTTTAGAAAAATAAATGCCATATCAGCAACATTGGTTCCTTCGGGTACAGTCACTTTTACCTTTGCTTGCCCTTGTTCACCCAGGACCAGTCTACGAGATAATCCAAAGATATTTTCCTTTTCAGTAAAGATATAATCCCCCGCTTGAACTCCATTGTTCCAGGACATAATTTTTACAGTGGCCTTAAAGAAAAAAGGTGATCGTATAAGTTTTTCTTTTTCTAGGTTTGATGCAATGTTTGTTAGAGACGTTCCTTTTTCTATATGAAAACTATATTTATCTAGAGGGAAGTCACTAGGAGCCTGCACTCTTATGGCGAGGATAATGATAACTATGCAGAGTAAAATAAGTGGTATGTTTCGCATATTAAATAGGTAGATTGGCTGGAGCCTGACTTTTCTTGGAAGGGATACGACTGAGTGTAGGTGTTGTAGCTACACGTCCAGGTAGGTGGAAAATAGAAGCGAGTTCCTCGACGTTTAGTACGATAATGGGGGTATAGTTAAATGGTGGGTAGAAATAACATCTTCTCTTTGCAGACTCTAAGCCATTTCTTTTGATTCTGTTTTGTCTAATTTCCATAAAGTCTTGCCAAGGATAGTCAAAATCACCCAATCTATGTTTTGGCTTAAACCCATTTAGATTTTCAGCTCCGAATGCTCTAAGTAATCCTCTTACAGGTCCGATATTATCTTTATTAAAAGAACCATTTTTACCAATGTATAGACATCTTACTCCAGCATCAAAAGCTAGTTTCGAAGCGCTTCTTTCTATTGCTGCAATTCTTTCTTGCTGGCCCTTTGTGGGATTTGGAAATTTAGCAGTCGGATCGTCCTTGGTAAGTCCAGCTTTTCTGATTTTTTCAATTTCTTCCTTACCTATTTCCTTCCAGTGATCTATAATCTCACTTTGCCAGAAATATTTACCGGGTTTTACTTGCTCCTTCTTGTGAGCTTTGATCATTATTTGTAACCAGCATTGTTGGTTGGCACCTATAGATCCCATAAATTCTAGAATTGTGTTGATAGGATCAACTTTATACTCTTCTTCAACACTTTCATTCTCAATACCATAATCAAGATATGTCTTGATTGGATATGCATCTGGCTGGGTCAAAACATAGTCTGTAATATACAGATCCATATCCTTTCTATCAAAATGTACAGATTTTGTATAATCAGGAGCTTCATGTATTTCTATATTTGGATATTGAGCATACAATCCAGGCTCTATAAGTCCCCGAAACTTCTTCTGTGCTCTTATGTAAAACTTCACAACTCCTTCAATGGAAACAATCTCGAGTGAAAACTCTGCTCTAGTTTGCCCTTTAATATATTTATCAATCCAAGTAGTCTCACTTCCAGTTTGATATAGTGACATTAAGAAAGTTTCCATGGCAAGTGGAGATTTGAAAACGTCCTGAGGAAGTTTTATTTCAAGTAAAATATATTTTAGTCCAAAAAAGTACTGTGCACGGACGTACTGAATCCACACCTTCCAAAGCATAATTCCAAGTACTACAGGTAACCAAAAGATAGCTGATTTAATAAATAAACCAAAACTTGAGTCTATTATTCTAGTATATTCTGCTATTAGTACTGGAGACAGTCCTAAAAAATAAACTGATCCGGCAATTAAGATAATTACAGCTGGTATTAAAAGTGGTGAGTATATAACAAATGTCTCAAACATATAACAAATATTATATCACACTACTTCCCAAACTCTACCTATACAACAACTCTAACTTCTGAGACTTCGTACTTACCTTCTTTGTTCTTCTTGAAATGCTTCTGATTCTGAAGATTTACCATGATAGTATTTTCCTTTACATATCTTTCTTTCATCACCTTCTCCACAATCTCCTCTTTTGTAAGTGGTCCGTACTTTTCTAGAATACTTCTTATAACATCCTTTACAACTCCAGACATATAACCCCATTCTCGTAGAGCATATAGACCTCGTCCAACAAGTACGAATCTCTTATCTTTTATTAGCTCATTGTGTGTTGTTGCAATATGCGCTTTCTTTTTGAAAACTTGAGTGATCTGCTTTGCAACTTCTTTGAAGTGAATAGGTGAACCGTGCTTTCTGATAACTAGAAAAGCATAATCTCTCATACCCTTTGTCTTGATATTTGATGAACTAGCAATACCCCATTCTCCCATAGCGTTTTTGCCAAGAGACTTTGATATAGAAAGCCATCGTCTAACTATTTCCTGATTCTTGTACTTTTCAGAAACTGACTCTAGGTGTCCTAGGAATCTGTTTACTATCTCTGATTCTGGAAGTAGATCATCATCAGAAAGACCACTGTAAAGTTTTCGAAGTGAATCCTCTACCTGCTTTGTAAGCTCTTCATTTACATGCCATCTGTGTTTAAATTCATCATCTTCTTTTCTCTTTTTAAAACCATCACCAATAACAAGTATGAAATGAATATGATTTTGTAATTCCTTGTCCTTTGAAGTATGACCTAGAAAATCCTCTTCTACAACAACTCCACCAAGAGAGTGAATAAGTGTTTCAATTTCAGCAAATGTAGCTTTTTCAGCTTTGTATAGGTCTGATTTTCTGATATTTGCTAGTGCGTAGTTTTCTATCTGACGAACACGCTCACGGGTAATACCGTAAAGTTTACCGATAGAATCTAGGGTCATTTTCTCAGTGTTTTTACCTAGGCCGTATCGCTTTATAAGCACCTCTCTAGCGCGATCTGGTAAAACTGATAAAAGTCTCTTTGTCGTTTGTTTTGGTTTGAATTGGATGTTCGTCATGCAATTTGTATTAGTTTGTTACTGTTGATACTACATTATCATTGATAATATGTCAAATTGTGGCTAATTACAACACTATGTTGATAATTCTATTTTTAACCACAATTACCTTTTTAATTTCCTTTCCATCAATCCACTTCTTCACTTCATCCATATTAAGAGCCATATTTTCCACATCCTTGTCATTTGCATCTCTTCGTGTCGTCATTGTCGCACGAGATTTTCCATTAACCTGAACAGATATCGTTACACTGCTATCAATTAACTTGCTTGGGTCAAATTTGGGCCAAATAGAACCATGTACAGACCCCTTATTTCCTATCATTACCCACAATTCCTCGGTGACGTGTGGGGCAAATGGTGCAATCAGTTTGATTATCACTTCATAATGCTCCTTTGAAATAAATTCTTCTTTATCAAATTCATTTAGTAGAATCATTATAGAACTGATCGCTGTATTAAATCTCATCTCTTCGATATCCTCACTAACTTTTTTTATAGTCTTGTGAACTGACACCTCAATTCCCTCTTTTTTATTCTCTCCAATTTTTTCTTGTAATTTCCACACTCTTTCTATAAATCTTCTTGAGCCAGCTATCGTATTTGTATCCCATGCTATCGCTTGATCAAAGGGTCCCATAAACATTTCGTGAACTCTTAGTGTGTCTGCTCCAACAGTTTCGACAATGTCATCTGGATTAACCACGTTACCTACTGACTTTGACATTTTTGCTCCACCTTCGGCGAGTATGAGTCCGTGTGAAGTTCTTTTTTTGTAAGGCTCTGAGTTTGGAACTATACCTATATCGTAGAGGAATTTATGCCAGAATCGTGAGTAAAGTAAGTGAAGCGTTGTATGTTCCATTCCTCCGTTATACCAGTCTACTTGTCCCCAGTACTTGAGATTTTCTGGACTAGCCAAAGCCTTTTTATTTTTTGGATCTGTATATCTTAAATAGTACCAACTTGAACCTGCCCAGTTTGGCATAGTATCAGTCTCGCGGGTCGCTTTGCCTTTACATGTTGGACATTTTGTATTTACCCATTTTGAAATAGCAGAAAGTGGAGACTCTCCGTTTTGAGTTGGTGCATAGTTTTTAAC
>CAYSPX010000007.1:7975-11655 GCA_964433125.1 uncultured Candidatus Saccharibacteria bacterium
TATTTAGTTATAGCTAACATCCACTGCTCTTTTTCTCTTTTTTCAACCTTAGTACCACAACGCTCACAAGCACCATTTACAACTTCTTCATTTGCAAGACCAGTCAAATCCTTCGGACACCAGTTTACAGTCATTTTTTTCTTGTATGCCAAACCTTTTTTCAAAAATTGCAAAAATATCCACTGAGTCCACCTATAGTATTTGGGATCTGTCGTATCTATTTCTCTAGACCAGTCAAAAGAAAAACCAAGCGCCTTTAGCTGTCGACGGAATGTATCAGTGTTTTTCTTTGTGATAATAGACGGCTGTATACCTGTCTTGATAGCGTAATTCTCTGTAGGAAGTCCAAAAGCATCCCAACCTATCGGATATAGCACATTGTACCCTTCTGCGCGTCTCTTGCGAGAAATAACGTCCATAGCAGTGTTGCTTCGGATGTGTCCTACGTGTAGACCTGCACCTGATGGGTATGGAAACTCTATTAATGTAAAAAACTTTGGCTTCTTGTCATCCTCCTTTACTTTGTTTGGCTTTTTTGATTCCCACACTTTCTGCCACTTTTTTTCAATCTTTTTATGATCGTATGGTTGCATAATGTTTGTATCATATAACAAAAAACCGCCGGCGTGAAGTGCCGGCGGTTCTATGATGTGAGATTCATTTTTCAGAATCCGTACCTGAGCATGGTGCCAAAGATAATCGCGGCAACCATAGCGAAGCCGATTGATACCAGTGGCAATTTTCGCAAGGCAACACTAATGCCAGAACGGTGGTGATTTCCGTGATAGTGATAGAGTAGAGGAGCTTTCATAACCTCGTATACAATACTCCTTTTAAAATTATTGTACAGTAAATATGTGAATAAAAAATCCCTCAGCAATGCGGGTGCAATACTGAGGGACTTTTGTGTTGAACCCACGCTAGTATGGGTTTCGTAGCCACTCTTTATAGGCTTCAAACCCGAAGGAGGCTACGAGATAGCAAGCAATCAACCAAGCTAACGCGCGCCAAATCCTATCCCCTCTGGGATTATCCCAAAACCTTCTTTTTGATGTGCTCTTCATTCAGTCAGAAATAATACCACAAAACCTTACCCTATGCAAATGCGGAAAATGTGGTGTGGTTTGTACTAAATATTTACAAAAATTATAAAAATGGTATTGTTTTTATTAATCGGGTAATGAGGGCGGAATAAGATGCCGATTCTGTGGCCTGTACCAGATCGACAGTGAAATTCTGTCGCTACGAATCCTCTGCATGCTGGGAGGTGTGTGGCAAAATTGGGGTCTTTAAAAACCCACGACTTGGGTCGAATTCTAGACAAGACCCTTGAATACTGCCGGTTGGGCATCCAACTAGGCAGTTTTCTTTTTGTCTAAATCCTAAACTCCATCACATCCCCATCCTTTACCACATATTCCTTCCCTTCTACTTTCAAAAACTAATAATACATTTTAAACACTAATTCACCGCATAATTCTTTGCAGCAAAAATATACTGTTCAGTAAAAATTTTTTTAAATGGAATAATTGAATTTAGTTCATAAAAAACCAAAATAGCTTCTCTATAATCATTTTCATCTACACTTCTATATGAAAGTGGAGCCATTCCATTTGCAAGTAATATCGAATTAGCCATTAGTCTTGATGTTCTTTTATTTCCATCTTCGAAGGGTTGTATATAACTTATTCCTAGTATTATAAGTAAAGATTTAACATAAGGAGAACTAACTTGATTGATTGATTTACACAGAGAATCCACAGCATCTTTGATTTGATGTTGATTGTCTAATGGTCTATAGATTGATCCAGTTACACCCACTGCCTTATTTCTAAGTCCAGAATTAACATTTAGATCTTTTACTAATATTTTGTGTATCTCTTCTATAGTTGATAATTTAAATTCTTTAAATTGAGAGATATTTTCTTTGATAAATTTAAAAGCTGTTTTATGGTTTAATATCATAATAGCCTCATCCTTACTGTGTCCTTGAGCCTCTATTCCATTTACTATAAGTTTTTCTGTGTCTAGTAATGTATAAGTATTACCCTCTATCTTAGATGATTTCCAAGACAATTCTATTATAAATCTCTCCAATTCTTTTTCCTCAAGGGTTTTTGAAATCGAATTTATATTCTTTTTGTATATTTCTGTAGCACTACTCAGCTGATTCATTTCTTCTTCTGTTAGTAAATCATCATTAATATTATTAAAAATATCAAAATTAAAACTATTTAAACCGTATCTCTTATCTGGCTCTATAGAACAATATTCACTAGCATTTATATTTACAATCAGTCTACCTTTTGTACTTATTGAATACGCTACTGATCTTCCTGCACCAGAAATATCTAATAAAGATAATTCTTTCAACTCAGTCAATTCTCTTTTAACTGTAACTAAAGAGACATCATTCCCAAGTTCTGTTAATCTATTAAAAACATCAGAAGAAGATAGACTTCCATTTTTTAAGAAAATATTAAGTATAATATGTTGATTCTGTGCTAATTTAGTCATAATCGTATCATTTGATACCTGTAATCGTATCATTTTGATACGATTAGGCAATACTTATGTGGGGATTAAATCCTAAACTCCATCACATCCCCATCTTTCACCACATATTCTTTCCCTTCTGTTCTCAAAAGTCCCTTTTCGCGGGCAGTTGCAAATGAACCAGAATCTATGAGTTTATCCCACTCAATCACTTCAGCTCGTATAAATTTTTCTTCAAAGTCTCCGTGAATAGCTGTTCCTGCCTTTGGTGCTGTCCATCCTCGTCCAATAGTCCAAGCACGTGTTTCCTTTTCACCAGTTGTAAAATATGTAATCAGATCCAAAAGTTGATAACCTTTTTTGATAAGATCATCGATACCATCATCTTTTGCTCCAAGACCCTCTCTCAATTCCTTTTTATCACTATCATCAATATCTTTTAATTCATGCTCGATTCCTGCATCAACGATAACCCACTTTACTTTATTCTCATCAAAAAACTTCATCAAAGCATCCCATCGTGCGTCTCTCATCTCATCTAGATTTTTTCCACCAGCTTTTTTATTTAAAATATACATGAAAGGCTTAGATGTAAGCAGATGAAGAGACTTAACAAAAGGCTTTTCAAATTCATCAGCCACAACAGTTGAAGCAAGCTTTCCTGCATCAAGAGCAATTTTAATTTTTTCAACAATACCATTTTCTATCAATGCCTCTTTTTTACCAGTCTTTACTTCCCTGCCTAGATTTGCAAGTCGCTTGGTAACTGTTTGAAGGTCAGCAAGAATTAATTCAAGATTAATAACTTCAATATCAGCTATGGGGTTTATTTTTCCATCTACGTGGATTATATTGTCGTCTTCAAAGATTCTCACCACTTCTGCTATAGCGTCAGTTTCTCGAATGTTTGTTAAAAATTGGTTTCCTAAACCTTCACCTGCAGAAGCACCTTTTACAAGTCCTGCAATATCCACAAATTCCACAACAGCCGGAACCGTCTTTTGTGTTTTAGAAAATTCCGCGAGCTTATACAGTCTCTCATCAGGAACGGCAACAACTCCCACAGATGGGTCGATGGTCGCAAAGGGATAGTTAGCAACAAGCACACTCTTTTTGGTAAGAGCGTTAAAAAGGGTTGATTTGCCTACGTTTGGTAGACCTACGATTCCGATTGAAAGTGACAT
>CAYSPX010000007.1:11755-18770 GCA_964433125.1 uncultured Candidatus Saccharibacteria bacterium
TCTTTGTCATGAGGTGTAGTTGTTGGTGATCTAAAGGCAAGCGTGTCAGAAAGGAGACAAGAAAGCATGATACCAGCAATGTCTGTGGGTATTTTATCTTCGTTTGCTGGAGAAATGAGATCGTTTATAACTGAAATAGTCGAAGCGTGGTGTCTTATAAAAATATTTGCTGGCTTGTTGGTCTTCAAACCACCCACTAGTGCGTGGTGATCCACTATATACAAAATCTCGGTATCGTTAATATTTGGAAGAAGCTCTTGGGGGTTATTGGTATCTACGACCACAACCTGTTCCCCGGCCTCAACTTTCTCAAGAAGTTCTGGCTCTTTTACACCCCATCTATTCAAAACAAACTGAGTCTCTTTGTTTAGAGGACCAAGTACATAACTATTTGCTTTCAAACTAGTAAAGTTATTGAGATACCAGGTCATAACAATAGCACTACCTACTGTATCTGTGTCGGGGTTTATGTGTCCAAATACTTTTATCATTGAATATTATTAATTAACCAATAAATCTACATTATGCCAAATACTACTTACCCATTACAGCTTTCAACTCATCCTGATGGTTCTTCATTACCATCATCATTGCATCTTGTTGTGACATACCACCTTTCACTTTTTCTTGAGTCTCCTCGGCAATTTTCATAAAAAAGTCAGGATTCTTCTCAATCATAGTAAAAATCTTCTCCTGCTCCTCTGGCGGAACTCCTTTCATCTGTCGCTTAAGCATCTGTTTAACTAAGAAATTTTGAAACATATTATTTTAATTATTTATTAAATTATATTACCTCGCTTATACCCTTTTTGTAAATACTAAGCGGAACTGAGTTCCAAGATGAGATAATTGAAGTTATATATTTCCAAGCATACAAAACCTCATTGGTACTAGTAAACAGTGTCTGATCGCCAATTATTGCATCATAAAGTACCTTCTCATAAGCATCCGGCAGTACAGCGTGTGGAGGAAAATCACTGTACTTGAACTTCAGAACCTTAGGTTCTACGTCCATAGTAAATCCAGGAGTTTTTACCCAAAATCCGATTTTGATTAGCTCATCTGGCTGAATTCTAAAAGTAAGAACATTTTGTCTATCTTCGTAAGTTTTATCTTTTTTATCACTTTTAAAATATATATTTATCTCTGTCTTGGTTTCTGACATTTCTTTTCCACTCTCTAGATAGAAAGGAACGTTTTTCCATCTTGGTGTATCGATATATGACTCTATTCTAAAATATGTTTCAGTCTGTGTATGCTCCTTGACCCCTGGCTCATATCTATATCCTTCGTATTGACCACGAACGACTCTAGATGTGATGTTTCTAGGGGTGATTGGTTCAAGTTTTGAAATGACTTTTGCTCGCTCTTTGCGAATACTTTCAGAAGTCATCGTAATTGGTGGTTCCATAGCAATGAGAGCAAGCATCTGTAAAAGATGGTTTTGGCCAACATCCTTCAGTGCACCTATTGGATCATAAAAGGCACCTCGACTACCAACTCCAATTTTCTCAACAAGTTTTATATGAACTTTGTCTATATGCTTATGATTCCATAATGCTTCAAATAGAGAATTGGCAAATCTAAATGTTAAAATATTTTGCAAAGCTTCCTTGGCTAGATAGTGATCAATTCTAAAGATCTGATCTTCATCAAAAAGTTCGCCTAGCTTCTTGTCGAGTTTCTTTGCAGTTTCAATATCATTTCCAAAAGGCTTTTCTACTAGTATTCTAGTCCAACCTTCATTATCGCCACATGGCTGTGTAAGTCCCGAATTGTGCAGGTGAATAAAGATAGATTCATAAAGTGACGGCGGAGTTGATAGGTGAAATAGCTTGTTGGAACACTGTCCAAATGAATCATCGATGTTCTGTAATCTCTGGGCAAGTTGTGCATATGAACTGGATTCATCAAAGTTTCCTTGTTCATAATACATGTGGTCTATAAAGTGCTTTACCTCTTCTTCTTTATATTGCCCTGCCTTCACATGCATATGTGATCGGATGAAGCTTCTAAACTCCTCTCGTGTAAATGGTCTACGTGAAAATCCCACTATAGCAAACTTATTTGGTAATTGTTTTTTAACATAAAGATTTAAAAGCGCTGGTAATAGTTTCCTGCCAGCCAAATCTCCCGTAATTCCAAGGATAATAAAGATTGTCGGTGTCATGACAGCTATATTACCATAGTTTAATATTTTCTTATTACTCCTTTGACAACTGCGGATATCTTGAGGTCATGTTCTGGATATATAGGTTTGTAGTTTTTGTTTGCTGGCTCTAGATATACCTTTCCATTTTTCTTGCGCAAATACTTCATAGTAAAGCCGCCATCTATTTCAGCTATGACAATATCACCATCCTTAGCATCATCTCTACGTTCAACAATAACTAGATCACCTTCATGAATACCTTCCTCAATCATAGAATCACCCTTCACTTCAAGAAGATACGAAGCCATGCGGTTTTTGATAAGGTAACTGTCTAGGTTTAAGGTATCTAGAGCCTCCTCATCAGCGGTGGAAGGAATACCAGCCTCTACCAATCCCAGAAGCTTCACTTCTTGAAATAGACTGTTGGGTATTATCTTCCCAGTACTATCCTTACTAACAAAGCCTGCATCGACAAGCTTGTCTATGAGTTTGTAGACAGAATTCTTGGACTTAAAACCAAGAAGATTCATAATCTCCGCATAGGTCGGCATTCTTTTTTGCTTTTCGTAAAAAGAAAATATTTTATTTTTGTATTCTTCAAACATCGTTACTTGTAATTATAGTACAAAACTAGCAAATACATGCATAGTTCTTTGAAACCAGCTCCTCTTAGAAGATTCATAGAATCCATAGAACTGTGATACTAGGAACTTATGTCGACGTGCCTCTGCTTTGTATGGAAGACCCTTTATTATCTTCAAATCAATCTCATGGTTCAACTTCTTTATCTCTTTTCGAATATTGTGTGCTAATTTTATTTTTGTCATTTTTATTTGAATTAATATTTCCTCTAATGGATATATTATAAGTGAACATTCGTTCACCTGCAAATAAAACTGTGGACAACCCTGACGTACTCGTCTGGAGCTGTGGTCGCATGACCGCAACTATATATAATCCTGCGGAAATGTCATTTTCATGAGACGATCCTTTACTCCTACTGGATCTGGAATTTGTAAAAATTTAAATCTCTCTTCTGTACCTGCTGTTTGTATGTGTAGATCACCAAAGTTTAAAACGGTTTGTAGTGTGCCATCAGTGTTTACAGAAATATCCTGTATTCTAGAAATATGTAGTTCTGAAACTGTTCTATTGAAGAAGCCATGCTGTGTACTGTCGATTATTCTATGATTTGTAACTATCCAAACATCAAGTGTGTACATTGTAAATGAATAAAAGACTAAAACCCAGACAAAAAGTGACCATACACTCATAACAAATAGAAACAGCGCAAGAAAGTTGTTGTTGATAATATAATCAATGAAGAATACACTCAGGATAATACTAAAAATATAAGCCGCAACTAGACCAAATATTCTAAGCAAAATAACTATCGGGTGTCTACGTAGGAAAATCTCCACGCATTCATTCGGCTCTTGTCCTTGAAAAGTATTATCTGTTTTTTTAAATAAAGAAAATAGTTTCATGATAATTTATTTATAATATCAGCCCAGTTTATAATTGAGAAAAAAGTTACACTCATAAAAAAGAGTACAAGTGAGCCTAGTACAAAAATAGCAGAACCAATCTTTGGCTGTGTTCCCACTCCAAACCGAACAAGGTGATAAAAAATTACGAAAACAAAAAGCCAGAATATAAAAATGAGAAGTAATGCGAGTATTATGAATATAATATTTGGATCCAAAAATAACATATTGTTCTAATAATTATACCAATGATTTGTTTATATGTACACAATAAGAGGTGGTATAATGGTGGTGGATTAACAAACGCAATTTATTTAACGAAAGGAAATCGTATGCATCCTTGGTATTGGAGTCCACACAGACTGACAGGAATGATCACGAATCTTGGTTCTAGCCAACAGTTTGAGATTGAGACCAAGATTGAAACACTTCGTGGTCCAGTGTATGAATGTAAGGTCTCAGATAACCCAAAGGTTCGAGAGTTTACCGTTGTACTCAGATGGTATTGTAGAAAAGTCTGGGTATTTGATAAGCTCGGCTCAAGAGTGGCGAAGTGGGAGAAAGTCACTCCTAGTTTTGGTGGAGAGCATTGCACGATGAGAATTAGTTATAAGTGGTTTTACCAACAAAGAAAGAACTCAACTCGTGGAACCAGAATAAAGGTTAAAAGCCGGAGCGATGTTGATATATACGGTGATGAGTCCTACAGATTCTTCTCCAATGAGGACCCAACAAATATTTTCGTGCAGGACGGTATTTATACCGCCGCTGTTATAGCAGTTTAATCACTTTATAAGGACTACATTCACCCCAACTATTGCTTATGCAAAAGTTTGGGGTTTTTTATTAAAATAAAAGATTCCATACCGGAGTACGGAATCTCGAAAGGCGTGGTTGCCTATACGCCTTGAGGGTCGCTTGGTTCAAAAAGAGTTATAAAAATTCTGCCGCACTCAGATACCAGAATGATCCTATCTTTTCTCGATGATTCCAGACATTTAAAATTAGCTAATTCAAATTCCCTCTTCATGCGTTCAGCAGTCTCAACGAGCCTGAATGATCCTCTAGGTATATACTCTGATACCAAGTGAAACTGCATTGCCAGAGTCCCATTCTGTATACTAATTACCTTGATCAGGCAATTAAAGATTTGGAAGTTGTCTAGATTAGATCCAGAAGATTCTACTTCCTCTGTTATCATTATCCGTCCTTCAACAAACCTCTGTACATTTTTAGTTGTCAATTCACACATATAAACCTTTCTGTTTATAAAGCCGTTATGGCTTAGTTTATATTAAAATAGCACGTAGTATTTTTTTAGTCTATATAAGTGAAGCTTACTCGTTTATATGAAATGGCAATGATATGATAAATAAAAAAAGGACGTGCTCAGGTATAAACCTTTAGACGTCCTTGTTGCGCTCTAACTATTAATCCAGATTTATCCGGCCTTGATTTCGACTTCATCCGCCACTAAAGCATTCTTCATGGCTTCTGCAAAGTCGGTGCCGTGTCCAGTCTTGGTGATGTGATACATCCAACAGTCGGAGTTATCCATGTTAACTCCCGGATCCTTCACCACTTTGGTTGATGTACACAGACCGCCGCCGGGAAAATGCGATCTAGATGTGACGTAGGTGTAACCACGATGTTTCCATACCTCGCTTCGGTATGTTTCAAGAACTCGGTCAGCGACCCCTTGCGGTGTTTTTACCTCCTCTAAACCTTTGAGTTGAAAAACAACATTCTCGTTGTCCTGCCATGCATCAAATGTTTGTCCTTGCAGAAGCCACCGATCAAGGTTGCTTGTAGGCTTATCATTACCAGTTAGGTAGTGAGGTTTTGAACCGCCATATACTTGATCGTAAGGCCTTCCTCCGGCGTTAAAATCTTCGTTGGCGTGAGACAGGGCATCCTCAACTTGAGGGTGTTCGCCGTAGGCTTTGAGCTTACCATCTTTCTCCAGACGGACCACTCGCAAACCACCTCCAGATCGAAATGCATGCAATCTGCACCCATCCCTCAATGCTTGTTCTATTCCAGTTAACTTCATATGTTATCTCCATTTGGTTGAAGCTTTTGTAATGACTTAATAACTGTTGTGTTATTGTCAAAACGATTCCTTTGCAAGGATCTCATGATTATCGTTCTGTGTCAAGAAATTTTTGGCACATCCGACACTCTTTAATTTGTTTTTTTGTAGAAACAGCGAGTTATAAAAATAAAGAAAAGCCCCACAAGTTTGGGTCCTGGTGAGGACTTTTCTTGTGGGGGTCGCGAAGCCTATTTTTTAAACTTCGCGAGATAGGCCATGGTGATATGACCGGTGCCGGTTAACTCAGTCTGAATTCGGAAGATGATGAAGCCATCCTCAATCAACTTCTTTAAATTACCTGCCCAAGAAGAATGGACTTGATAAGATGTGATTTCGACGATTTTCGTCACATCTATGTTTTGGCTCGAAATGATACATGGTTGAAGATTGTGGTTCTGCCCACTTTCCTCAATATCACGTATTGCTGCCTCAACTATATCTTTCATATGATTCCTTTTCTATTTTCTGCTGGATTTTCAGTTTTTTGTGCTAGTCGTACGCAATATACCATTTTTACTATATGGTGTCAAATAATACGTAATGGTTAGAATACAGATGCCCTATTATACCTAAATTACTCCTTTTCAATCGACGTATGCATCACCTCCACAACAAAATTAGTAAATATATCTGGCAAATCAAAGTATCTTTCAATATCTGACCAACCTCCCTGTCTAAACTCTATATTTTTACTTTTTGCCCATGCTCCCACTTTATCTATGATTCCCTGTGGATCATCAGAAAGAAATGCTATATGATTTCGCTTTTTAATTTCTATATCAGAAATGGGTATATCATCAACTTGGGTAATCTGAATAGCAAATCGTAATGGATCTTGAGCAACCATAATCCAGTCTTTATTTTCAGGTGTATAAACTACTTTTAGTCCCAGTAGAGAATACATTTCAACCATATCGTTCAAATGACCCCGAGTTATATTTTGACAGTAGTGATGAAGGCGGGAATCGGTATTCATGTCTACATTATAAACTATTTTTTCTAAGTTGTTACATGCTACGTTAAACAAAAAACTGGCAGATGCCAGCCTTTTCTTTTACTGTGGACTCGAGGAGATTCGGTCACGGATAAGTTCTTCGTCGACACTCAGAACTTTCCGCTACCCCGACTCGCAGTCTCGCCTGCTGGCTCGACATAGCTCCGTCTTTCTCATCTCCTCTTAGCTCAGACAAAATAAAATACCGAACATGTTCGGCATTTTATTTTGTTGTGGACTCGAGGAGATTCGAACTCCTGACCTTTCGCTTGCACAGCGATTGCTCT
>CAYSPX010000007.1:18780-19232 GCA_964433125.1 uncultured Candidatus Saccharibacteria bacterium
ACAAAAGAAAAAGCGCACATACTCGAAGGTCGTGCGCTTATTTTGATTTTGTCGTGCTCCCATCCTAGACCGGAACCTGACAGAATGAGGCCAACTCCTCCTCGCTGGTGCCGATGTCGGCGAGCGAGAGATTGCCTTTGCTAACTTCCTCGCGAAGGTAGCTGATGAACGAATCGTACGAGCCGTTGCCGCTGCGCAGGTAGTCGAGCCACTTGGCGGCTTCCATTTTGTTTGTATTCATTTGCCGTCCTTTTTTGTTTAGGGATGTTTGTTTTAAGTTACAGTAGACTAAAATCAAAGTCTACTTAGATATTAACATATTGATAGTCTTCTGTCAAGTTTAGAGGGGCTGTAGTCTCTAAAAATTAACTCTTGTATGTTAGTATTTTAATATAAACCAAGAGCGATTGCTGAGATTTAATCAAAGATAAAGAAGATATACTGAAAAAGAA
>CAYSPX010000008.1:0-16537 GCA_964433125.1 uncultured Candidatus Saccharibacteria bacterium
ACAAAGCAGAGACACTAGCATTTCTAGAATATCTAGGATTCCCATTCAAGAAAGAGGAGGTTTCAAAGAAGAAATAATTGACAGTTGGAAGAGGGGTTTGGTAATATGTAGGTATGAAAGAAACTTCGGCCGTGGTTTATATACCACACCTGGCGGAGGTTTTTTTCTTTTTATTTTATGTCGTAAGGAAATACAGATATAAAATACCTATTTTTATTTTTGATATTTTCAACAACTTGAACACAAAAGATGTCACCAGATTTTGTCTTACCGAAAAAGCGATGAAGTGTCTCCGATGATTTCTTTGGATTAAGTTTGGAAATTGGGTCTATATTTGAATTTTTAATTAAATCCAGAGCACATTCATAGTAATTTAATCTTCTTGTTCGATCCCCTATATTTTTTTCACGAATATGTATCCAAAAGTAATCTAGGAATATTTTTTCTTTATTAAAGTATTTTGAACGCAAATAAGGTCTTCTTTTAGTTTTTGATGCAAGTCTTTTGTATATAGAAATAGCTTGTGGATATACCTCATCATAACTAGTTCCGGATAACTTTTTGATTTTTGTTTCATAGAATTCAGTCTTCATACACCAACCTTAGCAGATAGAGATAAAATCCAAATAAAATTCTAATAAAATCTAAATGAAATTTTCATTAAGATTTTATCCTTGAGTGGGGAACTGGGGTAGAATAAAATATTCAGACATTAATTTAAATAAAAAACAACCGCTATAAAGTACAGTATGACCAGGAACCTTAATGATAGTTCTCTTGCACTTATTCCCCCAATCTGCTAGTATAACCACACGTTCGAAAAACAAAGAAATATGACTCTATTTGAGTCATTAGCGATTGGAAGCCCAAGCCGTAAGGCGTAAGCTAACCAATCCTCATTTGTTTTTCAGAAACGAATTCATTTCAATAAAACATTTAAAAAATGGCAAAGAAATCAACAATTGCAAGATCAAGTAAGGCACCGAAATTCAAGTCGAGAGTAGTTCGACGTTGCTTCCGATGTGGAAGAAAGAACGGCTACATGAGAGACTTCGATTTGTGCCGTATTTGTTTCCGAGAGTTCGCTAATGAAGGAGTTATTCCAGGTATAAAAAAATCATCATGGTAACAGACCCAATCGCAGATTTTATAACAAGAATTAAAAACGCTAGTGATGCTGGTAAGGCATCTGTTAGTGTTCCATATTCAGCAATGAAGGAAAATATCGCTCACGCTCTTTTGAAGGGTGGATATATTTCAAATATCGCTGTAAATGGTAAGAAGATAGATAAGACTCTAGATATAACACTAGTTTACATGGGACATGAACCTAGAGTTCACGGTCTAGATCGTATTTCTAAGTCATCACGAAGAATTTACCAAAAGTCAAAAGACATAAGAATGTTTAAGAGTGGATTCGGAAACATTGTTCTATCTACACCTGCTGGAGTTCTACTAGACGTAGATGCAAAGAAGCTAAAGGTCGGTGGGGAAGTTCTATTTAAGATTTGGTAGTCTTTATAAATCTTATAGATTAATTTTAAAATATATGTCAAGAATCGCAAAAAAACCTATCGCTATCCCAGAAAAGACTGATGTAAAATACTCAGCAGGTCTTTTAACTGTAAAAGGTCCACTTGGAGAAATTTCAAAGACTTTCCGACCAGAAATCGCTATCAAGGTAGAAAACAACGAAATTATCTTAACTCCAATAAGAGAGTCTCTAGATATTCTAGCTCTATGGGGAACATATGCTTCTCACATCCGAAACATGCTCGCGGGAGTACACAAAGCTTTTGAGAAAAAGCTTATTGTAGAAGGTATCGGATATAAGTCTGATGTAAAGGGATCTGAGCTACATCTAGCTCTAGGATTTTCTCACCCAGTTATGAGACCAATACCAGCTGGCCTAAAGGTTACTGCAGAAAAGAACGTTATAACTGTTACTGGTATCGACTCTGAGACAGTGGGACAGTTTACAGCACAGGTTCGTTCTCTAAAGAAGCCAGAACCATACAAGGGAAAGGGTATACGATACAGTGATGAAGTTATCAGACGAAAGCAAGGTAAGAAGTCTGTGTAATAAATAACTGAAAATATATGAATACAAGTAAACAAAAACAATTAAAAATAGAGAGACGACACAAGCGAATTCGTTCAATTTTGAGTGGTACTTCAGAGAGACCTCGTCTTTCAGTATTTAAGTCACACAAATACATCTCAGCTCAGATCATAGATGATACAAAGGGTCACACTCTAGCTACTTTTTCATCTATAAATGCTAAAGCAAAAGCTCCAGCCGATAAGGCAAAGGAAGTTGGTGTTGAGATTGCAAAGATTGCAAAAACTCTTAAGATTGATAAAGTAGTCTTCGATCGAGGAGGTTACCTTTATACAGGAAAAATAAAGGCCGTAGCCGATGGCGCTAGAGAAGGAGGTTTGGACTTTTAAGATTTATTGTATAAAAATATTATGGATACAGAAAATAAAACAATTTCACAAGATACACCAATCGCTCCAGTAGCGGGATCAGTTCCTACTGCACCAGCAGGAGCACGACCAAGTTTTAGAGATTCTCGACCACCTAGAACTGGCGCACGAAGACCACAGAGACCAGGACAGGAGAGAGTAAAGCCAGAATTTGACACAAAGATCATTGCTATTCGACGTGTAACTCGAGTGGCTTCAGGAGGACGAAAGTTTACATTCTCAGTTGCTGTAGTTTCTGGAGACCGAAAGGGTAAGGTAGGTGTTGGACTTGGAAAGGCTGGAGATACTTCACTAGCTATTGATAAGGCTACAAGAAATGCAAAGAAGAATATGATCAAGGTTACACTTTCACCAGCTATGGTTATTCCTCACATGGTAGAAGCTAAGTACTCATCTGCAAGAGTTATGATTATGCCAGCTAGAGGACGAGGAGTGGTAGCAGGAAGTGCTGTAAGAAACGTTATCGAACATGCTGGTATCAAGGATGTTTGTGCAAAGCTTCTTTCTGGAAGTAAGAACAAACTAAACATTGCAAGAGCTACAGTAGAAGCCCTAAAGAAACTTTCAAAGCACCCACGAACACTTAAGCAGGATACAAAATAACAAAAATTTTATGCAAATAAACAACCTAATTCCAAAGACAAAGAATAAGAAGACTATGCTTGTTGGTCGTGGAGGAAAGAGAGGAAAGACTTCAGGACGAGGAGGAAAAGGACAGACAGCCCGAGCAGGTAATAAGAAGCGTCCAGAACTTCGAGACTTTATCAAGAGAATTCCAAAGCTACGAGGACGAGGTGTAAATCAAAACAAGAGTGTAAACACTAAGCCTGTAATCGTTAACCTTGATGTTATCGAGGCAGTATTTGAAACTGGTTCTGTTATTTCCCCAGTAACTCTTATCGAACGAAATACAATTTCAACTCTAGATGGTAGAATACCTGAGGTGAAGATACTAGGTGCTGGTGATATTACAAAGAAGTTTGCTATAGAAAATTGTTATATTTCAAAACAAGCACAAGAAAAAGTAGAAAAGGCAGGAGGATCAGTGAAGGTGAAGCCAGCGCAGGTAGTTAAATAATCTAAATAAAATATATGAAAAACTTTCTCGAAAAAATAACTATAGTTCTTCGGGATCAAACGCTACGTAAGCGTATTGGTTTTACAATAGCTGCTTTGGTAGTATTTCGTTTACTATCAAATATTCCTATTCCAGGAATCGACGCTTTGAGTCTGGAGAGACTGCTTAGTGGTAACCAACTATTGGGGCTATTGGATATTTTTTCAGGAGGAGGTATTTCCAGACTATCTATCGTGATGTTGGGAGTGGGGCCATATATTACAGGTTCTATCATTGTTCAACTTTTGACTATGATGTTTCCAAGTATGAAGACAATGATGCAGGAAGAAGGAGAGGCTGGTAGACAAAAACTTTCACAATATTCAAGATATGCTTCGGTACCGCTTGCTTTTATTCAATCATTTGCTTTTATTTCTCTATTTCAAAACGAAGGAGTTATCCCAGAGCTTGGTGGTCTAGTTCTACTTGTAAATATTCTTGTTATTACTGCCGGGTCACTTCTACTTATGTGGATTGGTGAGCTTATTTCAGAGTTTGGTATCGGAAATGGAGTCTCACTCATAATCTTTGCTGGTATCGTTGCGGTATTGCCACAGAGAATATTCCAGTTTATTGCAGGATTTGATGCACAAAACTTACCACTTTATCTACTCGCACTAGCTGTTGGACTCGTAGTTATCATTGCTGTTGTTGTGGTAACTGAAGCAGAGAGATCAGTACCGGTTACTTATGCTAAACAAGTAAGAGGAAATAGAGTTTACGGAGGAACTTCTACATACCTACCACTACGTCTAAACCAAGCAGGAGTGATTCCAATAATCTTTGCACTTTCTATTCTTCTTTTCCCTCAAATTATTTCAAATTATTTCAAGAACTCATCAAATCTAAATATTGCTGATTTTGCAAATACTGTTTCAGCTTTTCTTGCAAACAATTGGTACCATGCACTTATGTATTTTGTGCTTGTATTTATTTTTACTTATTTCTACACCGCTGTTACTTTTGATCCAAAGCAAATCTCTGAGAATCTTCAGAAGGGTGGAGCTTTTATTCCTGGAGTACGACCTGGAGAATCTACAATGGAATATCTTGGTAAAATAGTAACTCGCATAACACTAGTCGGAGCACTATTCTTAGGTATTATTGCTGTTCTACCTCTTATCACACAAGGATTTACAGGAAATCAATCTCTAGCTATCGGAGGTACTGCACTTCTAATCGTAGTTTCTGTGGTTCTAGATCTACTGAAGAAGATTGATGCTCAGGTGTCAATGCGGGAATACTAGACATAGGCTATAATGTAGCTATGAAACAAAAATCTTTTATTTTTATTGGCCGTTCTGGTTGTGGTAAGGGAACACAAGCCAAACTTCTTTCTGATTATTTAAAAAAGATAGATCCAAATCGAGAAATACTCTATGTTCAGTGTGGCCAAGAGTTTCGAGAATTTATAAAAGGAAGTTCAGAGACACAAAAACTTTCAAAAGTAATATATGATGCTGGAGGACTTCAGCCGGAGTTTCTTGCTATTTATATGTGGGCAAATGTTCTTGTTAACAAATTTACAAAAGACGAACATGTAATAATGGATGGTATGCCAAGAAAAGCTCATGAAGCTGGTGCTCTTGAATCAGTTTTTGATTTTTATAAACTAGAAAAGCCTGTAGTTATAAATATAGATATTAGTAAAGAACAGTCTATCGATCGACTTATGGCTCGAGGTAGAATAGATGATAATAGAGAAGATATCGCCGAGAGACTATCTTGGTATGAGATAGACGTTGTACCAGCAATTGCTTTTTATGAGAATAATCCTAAATATAATTTTATAAAAATAGATGGTAATAGACCAATAGAGGATGTCTATAAGGATATTATTGAAAAGGCTAATTTAAAATAGATGATTACCGTAAAGACAAAAGAGGAAATAGCTATTCTTCGAGAGGGAGGAAAACGACATGCAGAAATTCTCCAAGCTCTAAAGTCTATGGTGAAGCCTGGAGTTACTGCTCAGGAACTAGAGGACGAGGCGCGCAGATTGATTGCTGAGGGTGGTGACACTGCGGCTTTTCTAGACTATAAACCGCAAGGAGCTAGAACACCATTTCCTGCAGCTTTGTGTATTTCTATAAATGATGAAGTTGTACACGGTATTCCAAATGTAACAGAGAAGATTTTAAAAGATGGTGATATTGTTTGTATTGATCTAGGTTTGATTCATGGCGGACTCATAACTGATTCAGCTATAACTGTCCCTGTTGGTGAGATCTCTCCTGAGCTAACCAAGTTACTCGAAGTCACAGAAAAGGCTCTACAGGCAGGTATAAAGGCTGCTAAGGGTGGTAAAAGGATAGGTGATATCAGTGTGGCTATAGAGAGAGTAGGACTTGCTGGTGGTGTTGGAATAGTAGAAGAACTTGCAGGGCATGGTGTAGGATATGATGTGCATGAAGATCCCTTTGTGCCAAACCACGGTGAAGCAGGAAAGGGAGAAATTTTAAAACCTGGAATGGTTCTAGCTATTGAGCCGATTTTTAACCTGGGTTCCCGACATGTTTTCTTGGATAAAGATGGCTGGACTTATAAGACTAAAGACGGTAAGCCAAGTGCGCATTTTGAGCATACTATCGTGATAACTAAAGGTGGGGCAGAGGTGTTGACAAAACTATAGTCTATTAGGGGTTTTGTTTTAATTATTAAGTATATATATGATATTATATTGTCATGGAAAACCTCACACCATCTTTTGAAAATAAACAATTAAAAACACCAGAGCAGGAGCTCGCTTTTCTTAGAGAAAAATTGGCACAAAAGGAAAAGGAGGTCGCCAATTTAAAACAAGAGAAAACTCCAGAAGATATCAATAAAGAAACTATTTCAGAATATATACAAACTCCGTCTACAGATGTTTTACATAAAGACTATATTTTGCCTGAGCATAAGTCAGACGCTATCGTACTCGAGCTTAAGCCAGAAGAACACGATACGAAAATTTCAGAGTTGCTTAGTGTAATGCAGGAGCATGGTATAAAAAACGTATTTAGTATTTTGGATAAAATGAACGATCCTCATCTTCAGGATGATTTTGAAAGATTCCTAGTTCAATATATCAAGGGTGGGTTTTCAGTAACTGGCTTAGTTGAAAAATCCCCAGAATTCAAGGCACTTCATATGACTTTGTTTGAAATCACTTTGCCAGAGAAGACAGATGACGGTAAGGAGCGCGCACTAAAGGAGGTTATATCATCCATGGAACAGTTCTACTCTGGTATGATGTCGGTTGATAATGATTCAAAGAATGACGGTACGGGATATTTTACTATAGAGCTTGCTGTCGCTAATCATAGCAATGAATTTACTTTTTATGTGGCTGTTCATGAGAGTAAAAAGAGTCTATTCGAAAAAAACATGCTTGCTATTTTTCACAATGCAAAGATTGTAGAAAAAAAGGATGACTATAATATTTTTAATGAAAAGGGAGCAACAGTCGGTTCATATGCTAGACTTGAGAAAAATTCTATTTGGCCACTGAAGACTTATGATAAGTTTGATTTTGATCCACTCAATTCTATCTTAAATAGCTTTTCTAAAATTGATACTCACGGTGAAGGAGCTTCTATTCAAATAATCTTTAAACCACAGGGTGATGAACATACAAAGCGATACAAGAAAACTTTGGATGATATAATGAAAGGTGAGAAGCCAGCAGAAGCTATTGCCAAAAACGATGAAGGTGTAAAGAAATACATCGATGGTTTTTTCCGTGGAGTTTCGGGAATTATGATGACAAAGGAGGAAAAAGATAAAAAAGAAGATAAGAAAAAAGAAGCTGCAATGAAGGTGGATCAGATAGTTGTAGATGAAATAAAAGAAAAAATGTCTTCGCCTGTTCTAGCTACAAATATTAGAGTTATTGCTTCTGCAGAGGATGAGACTCAAGCAAATCAAATTCTCGATGATATAGAATCATCTTTTAATCAATTTCAAAATACTCACGGTAATGCTTTAAGCTTTGTTAAATTAAAAAAGGCAGACCTGAGATCAATGCTTTATGATTTTTCTTTTAGACTTTATGATGACAAGAGAAGATTGCTAACCAATCTAAAAGAAGTTACAAGTCTAATGCATTTCCCAGCAAATGTTATCCGTTCAGCACCACACTTGAAGACTGCCAAGGCCGGAAGTGCACCTGCGCCACTAGAGCTCGCTCGAGAGGGAATTTTACTTGGAATCAATCGTGATAGAGGTACAGAGACTAAGGTATTCATGACTCCAGAGGATCGTCTACGCCACTTCTATGTCATAGGTCAAACTGGAACAGGAAAGACTACTATTTTAAAAAACATGATTGCTCAGGATATAGCAAACAGTGAAGGTGTTTGTATGATAGATCCACACGGTTCTGATATTCAGGACATTCTTTCAGTCATACCTAAGCATCGTTATGAAGATGTTATTTATTTTGATCCTGGATATACAGAGCGTCCAATGGCTCTCAATATGCTTGAATACGATGCACGATTCCCAGAGCAGAAAACTTTTGTTGTAAATGAAATGCTTTCAATTTTCAACAAACTCTTTGATATGAAGACAGCTGGAGGTCCGATGTTTGAACAGTATTTCCGAAACGCAGTACTCTTGGTTATGGAAGATCCAGAGTCTGGAAATACACTTCTAGATGTTTCTCGAGTTTTGGCTAACAAGGCTTTCCGTGAAATGAAGATTTCTAAGTGTAAAAATCCTATCGTAGTTCAATTCTGGAAAGAAGTTGCAGAAAAAGCTGGAGGTGAAGCGTCTCTTGCAAACATAGTTCCATATATCACAAGTAAGTTTGATGTTTTCCTTTCAAATGACATCATGCGACCTATCATTGCACAAGAAACTTCTACGATAAATTTCCGAGAGATTATGGATAATAAAAAGATTCTACTTGTGAATCTTTCGAAGGGAAGACTTGGAGATATCAATGCTAACCTTATCGGTCTCATCCTAGTTGGAAAGATACTTATGGCAGCACTATCTAGAGTGGATGTTGTAGGAACAGGTAAAGTACTCCCTCCTTTTTATCTGTACATCGATGAGTTCCAAAACATCACAACAAGTTCCATTTCAACTATTCTTTCAGAAGCTCGTAAGTATAAACTTTCACTAAACATTGCTCACCAATTCATCGCTCAGCTAGATGAAAAAATAAAGGATTCTGTCTTTGGAAACGTCGGATCTATCGCTGCTTTCCGTGTCGGTGCAGAAGATGCAGAATATTTGGAAAAGCAATTATCACCAGTTTTCACTGCAAAGGATATTATGTCTATTGATAATTACAATGCATATCTCAAAATGCTTGCAAATGGTCGCCCAGTAAAACCTTTCAACATAGAAACACTTCCACCACCAAAGGGTGATAAGAGCAAAGTGGAGTCAATCAAGACCCTTTCACATTTGAAATACGGCAAAAACCGCGCACTAGTAGAAGAAGAGGTGATGGCGAAGTATAAGAAGTAGGAGTATAATTTGGGGATAAAATAATTTAAATATATGGGAGATCCAAATAAACCAGAAAACATAAAGAACGAGGAAGGTTTTGATATTAAAAAGTCTTTGGATAATAAAAAGTTTTTGGATTTTTTAACCGAACATCCAGATTATAGAGCTTTTAACATGACTGATTCAAATGAGATGCAAAAGAAGTATGAAACTTTTGAAACTAGTATTAGGGTTGCAGATAAATATCAAAAAATCTTCGGAGAGAAGGTTAAAGAAGAAATAGGTTTCAAACTATCTCCTGAAGATTTGGAAATTGTGGGCATTGAAATAAACAAGATGGCTCAAACTGATCCAGAAGGATTAATTACCCTTGAAAAAACTATAGAAGATTTCGAGAAACTTCCACGGGAAATAGTTAATTTACAAAATCAGATAAATGAAAAAGTCAGGATAGAAAAAGGAACATCTGCTGATCTTGTGAAGCTGAAAGAAGATTTGGTATTTGACAGAAGTTCTGTTGATCTAGCTAAAGAAACGGTTGGACTTAGGGGTCTATTAAGAAGATTTTCGGAACCATTTTTGGACGTTGATGGAAAGAGTAAGAATTTAGATCAAGAAATATCTAAGGATATAATAAAGGTTAGATATGCCGAAACAAAGTTCAATAAAGCGGGATTAAATTTATTAGCACAGGATATTGATTCAAGAATTGCAGATCTTGGTAGTAGAATTGATGATGTGAAAAAACTTGAAGGATTAAGATCCGAGTCATTGAAAGTATATTTGGAACAGCGAAGTAAACTCTTCGAACACATGAGGGGATTAAAAGGCTTTGCAGAATTAATAAAGACAAAAGTCCAAGAGCAGATGGATCAATTATTAGCAGTACAGACAAGAAGTGGACTTGAAAAGGCTCAAACAAGTCTAGAGAGGATATCTAAAGCAAATAGTGAGGGGGAAATAACTCAAGGCTCAGTAAAGGAGAGTGGAATTGAAAAAGATCAGGTAAAAATAAATCAAGGTCTTGAAAGATTAATTTCTGAAGAAATATCTCTTAATGTTAACGGACTTAACATTGGAAATGGCGCTTATTCTAGACTTGAAAAAGGTCTAAAATCTATTCTAGAATTAGAAAAGTTAGGATCAAATAATAGAGAAGATGCTCGTCAATTTGTTATTGATACATTAAAAGCCACAGCAAAAAGTCTTGATTTAAATAAATCAGACAACAGAGCGAAAGAATTAATGCTACGCCATATTATAAGTACCTTACAAAAATAATATATGAACATCGACACACAAAAACTTGAAAATTTATTATCAGAGAAAAAGCTCGATGAAGCCCGAGCCTATATCAATGAGTTAATCCAAGCTCCACTTTCAAAGGAAGACAGAGGTGCAGCTATAGTCCTTTTTACAACTACCTATATGAAGATTATTAATGATGTAAATAGTGAATATAAAGCATCTTTGCAGGAAATACTTGATGAGTTAAAGGAAATAGATAAACTAGAGAGATCTACAAATGAGAAGATTGATCTAAAGAAAGTTCGAGCTGAGCTGGCGTAGATTTTGATTAATAGATTATAATTATAAAAAAATGCATCCTGAACATTACAATGAAGCAGGTGAGGGTGAAATAGATAGAAAAGATCTTGAATTATTGGAGCAACTTTTCAAGGAGGATTTACCTGAGTCGCCAATCGATTTGGACTATTATTTTAATCTAGCATCTAATGATGAAGAGATTCAATCTACTTTATCTGATGTTCTAAAATCTTCATTAAAATATACTGAAGATATAGCAAATTTAGAAAAGATAATATTAGAGAATCCTGGTAGTTATGATATGGAGAGGGAAGCATCAGATAAGGCCAGAACCAGGGCTCACAATGCCGTAATTGATAATATAAATATTTTCGCTAGAACACTTAGAAGTAAGGGTGTTGAGGTAAAATGGCTTAAATGGTCTACAGAAGAAAGAGTGGCTTATAAAAAGTTTGCTGTAAGTCTAACCCTAAATCGTTTTAAAGATGACATTTTGGATTATAGAAAAAAAATTAATGAAGATGTACTTGAAAAAGTTAAGAATCATGAAATAGATATAGATGAATTAAAATTAAAGGCTAAACAAAGTCAACTTGTAATTATTGAATATGTTGAGATTTTAATTAAAATTGATAAAAGTAAGGAGGGACAGGAAGATAATGATACTAGTTTGCTGCATAAAAGACTTAATGAAATTGAAACGAAATTACACAAAAAAGGTGAAGAAATACTGAGTGCTTTTTATAGAATTTCAATGAAAAGATAGTTAAATAAATAATATCAAACCCATATGAAAACACCACATCCCAAAAAAGAGAGAACTTTGGTTATTATTAAGCCTGACGGTATTCAACGAAACCTTGTCGGTGAAGTTATTGGCAGATATGAAAATGTAGGACTCAAGCTTGTTGCTATGAAAATGATGGTGGCAACATCTGAGCTTGTGGAGAAGCATTATACTCTCGATCCAGAGTGGATTAGAATAGCTGGTGAAAAGTCTATCAAAAGTGCAAAGGAAAAGGGTCACACCCCACTATCCGAGGAGCCAGTAGAAGTGGGTAATATTGTTTTGAATTCACTCAAAAAATACATAACTAGTGGACCTATTATAGCTATGGTCTGGGAAGGCTCCCACGCTGTCGCTATCGTTCGCAAAATGGTCGGAAGTACTGAACCATTATCATCAGATGTTGGTACTATAAGAGGGGATTATGTTATAGATTCATATCAAGTCTCAAATCAAGATGGAAGAGCCATACGAAACCTCGTACACGCTTCAGGGTCTGCTAAAGAGGCAGAGGATGAGATAAAGCATTGGTTTAAGTCAGAAGAAATCATAGATTATAGACATATACAAGAAACGATTTTATACGATGTCAATATAGACGGAGTTTTTGAGTAGACTATAATATATACAGGTTACATGAGTATTAACTCTATAACTTTTAATTTGGGAGATCGACGAATCCTCGCGATTCACATTATGTTGCACCCTTGGTGTTAACATTGAGATCACCCACCTAGTAACTTACTAGGATTAATACTTGTGTAGCCTATAAAGAACACCTGAGCCAGTTTTGGCCAGGTGTTTTTTATTATCGAGAGTTCATAATTGTTATGATATAATCTAGGCATGATTTTAAAATACAGACTTCCAGTTATCACTTTGATTTTACTTACCTTGCTTCTTATTCTGCAGGTATTAGCTATTGAATACTATTGGTATGTTATTTTTCCTCCACTCGATCTATTCATGCATTTTTTGGGGGGAGTTTGTATAGCCCTATCTGTTTTTTATGTATTAAAAAAACCTAGACACATAATCCTTTTTACAATTATTGGAGGTATAGCTTGGGAACTTATAGAAGTGTACGGTGACATTTCTGGATATCCTTTTGGAACATATATGTTTTATATTGATTCAACTAAAGACTTAATTTTAGATACTATTGGTGGAGTGTTGGTATATTTAATTTATAAAAATAAATAAAATGAGTGCAAGCATAACTTTTTATACTGGAGTAGGTTGTGTCACAGGTGCAAATTTTCTCCTAGAACTTTCAGACGATGTATCAATTACAAAGAAGATACTTATAGATTGTGGCCTTATACAGGGTGAGAAGGTTGCTCAAGAAGAAAACAGAGAACCTTTTGGATATGTTCCTAGTGAAGTGGGTTTCTTATTTGTAACACATGCACACCTAGATCATGTCGGTCGTATCCCCAAGCTCGTTAGAGATGGTTTTGAGGGAATTATATACTCTACACCAGAAACTCGTTCACTAGCAGAAATTATACTTGAGGATGCGGTAGGGTTATTACAAAGAGAGGCTACAAATGAAGGAGTATCGCCACTGTATGAAGAAAAGGATATGAGAAAAGCTTTTACTATGTGGAAGACGATACCATATCATGAGAGTACTGATTTATCTCACATTATTCCAGGGTTATCTGTGTATCTAAAGGATGCGGGGCATATACTAGGCTCTTCTATTTTTGAATTTAGTTTTCAGAATAAAAAGATTGTTTTTACTGGAGATTTGGGTAACAGTCCGACGCCACTTTTGCGAGATACAGAGTCGATAGAAGGTGCTGATTATGTGGTTATGGAAAGTGTGTATGGTGATCGAAATCACGATCCAAAAGCAGAGAGAAGAGAAAAGCTAGAGGCAATAATAAAAGAAGTTGTTGTCAAACAGGGAACTCTAGTTATTCCAGCTTTTTCTCTAGAGCGAACTCAAGTAATTCTTTATGAAATAAATGAACTTGTAGAATCAAAAGCGATCCCAAGTATTCCTGTTTTTATGGATTCTCCACTTGGTACAAAGGTCACTGATATTTACAAATCAAGCAAATATCTTTTTAATGATGGTATACAAAAAGAGATGAGGGAAGGGGATGATATTTTTAACTTTCCGAAGCTTTCATTTACTGAAAACACTCAGCAATCTCACGCTATCGACCATGTAAAGTCGCCGAAGATAATTATTGCTGGATCAGGTATGTCTGTAGGAGGTAGAGTTATACATCATGAGGAGGTTTACCTAAGTGATTCCAAAAATACCATTTTACTAGTCGGCTATCAAACCGTGGGATCTATAGGTCGTCAGCTACTTGATGGTAATAAAAAAGTTAAGATTCATGGCACTGAGATCAAAGTTAATGCAAAAATAGAATCAATCCTAGGTTATTCATCTCATAAGGATTCTGATAGTTTGGTAGAATTTGCGGCAACTACACAGGAGAAGGGTCATAAGGTAAAAATGATTTTTGCTGCGATGGGGGAGCCAAAAGCATCACTATTTTTGGTACAAAAAATCCGAGACAATCTCGGAATTAATGCTATATATCCTGAAAGGCTCAAGAAATATAAGTTGGACTAAGCAGTAACTACCACTTTCTTTACAATCGCTTCAAATGACTTAGGGTTTTCTAGAGCTAGGGTAGCTAGAGACTTTCTGTCGATAGCGATGTTTGCTTTCTTCAAAGCGCCTATAAACTTACTATATGAATACTTTGCATCGATGTTTCGTAGGGCAGCGTTGATACGTACATTCCAGAGTCTTCGGAAATCACCCTTCTTATCTCGTCTATGTGCAAAAGCGTATGCTCCAGCATGAGAAATAGCTTCATAAGCTACTCTTTCCTTTGTACTACGTGCAAAACGATAACCTTTTACTTGGCTCAGTATTTTCTTTCTTGTCTTTAACGCATTTACTCCCTTTTTTACTCGTACCATATAATTTAATTTACTTTGATAATGTTATTATGCATTTATTAAAAAACGACTCTTTTCCTTTGCAGTCATATGAAAAGGTGTTGAACGCTTCTTTGCTTGCTGAGCACGTCGACTCTCTTTTGAGTTGAAATGGTTCTGGCCAGTTGAACGAGCAAGAATCTTTCCGTTTCTTGTAATCTTTAGTCTTTTTAAAAATGATTTATTTGTTTTCATATATTTATTTACTCTTCTCTATTATTGCTGAAAGCCCTTTAAG
The DNA here is from genome assembly GCA_964433125.1 of uncultured Candidatus Saccharibacteria bacterium. Lineage (GTDB taxonomy): Bacteria > Patescibacteriota > Minisyncoccia > Phycocordibacterales > PALSA-1337 > CAIOGI01. Next base: position 14,596 of record CAYSPX010000008.1, read on the forward strand.
ACCTTTTGTTGGGGGACTGACTACTTTATACTCTGTCGTTATCAATTTGAATATTCGGTCCATTCGTTCTTTATGGAAATTGATATCCATGTACTTTGAACGTCCGCTTAGATAAAGGTCGATCTTAACTCTATGGCCTTCATTTAGCCATTCTGAGGCTTTCTTGGCTTTTAGCTCTAGATCGTGATCTCCAGTACCTATTTTAACCTGTATATTCTTCAATTCTGACGTTTGAGTGCGAGATTTTGCCACCCTTTGCTTTTTCTTTTCGTCGTATTGAAATTTACCATAATCCATGATTTTTGCAATAGGGGGGACGGCATTTGGGGATATTTCAATAAGATCAAGACTTCGAGCCTTGGCTTCCTCCATAGCCTTATCAAAAGGCAAAACACCGAGGTTTTCTCCCTCTTCTGTAATAACACGTAGTTCAGGTGCCTTTATGAAGTTATTTATTCTTACGCGGATATTGCTCAAAGTAATTATTTATACGTTATTTATAGCATTAATTTACATAAATGACAACTATAGGAAATCCCGTAGAAATCTAGCAAAATAGCCAAAAAACTTCTCAACCCAGAATCGATTATTCCACATTTCAAAAGTTACCTCATCTGTATCCTTCAGGTCGATATTGAAATGTTCTGTAAGTTCGGATGCGAAGAGTGCGTTTGTAGAAACTATATTTGCTTCAAAGTTATATAACAGACTCGCTGCATCTAAGTTTAAAGTACCTACTGATGACCACTTACTGTCGACTATCATGGTCTTGCTATGTACCATTTCGCCTTTATATAGATAGATTTTTACCCCCGCCTTTAGCATGCGCGTATAAAAAGATCGACTGCATAGATCAACGATAGGGTGATCACTCCATAGTGGAACGATTATTTTTATTTCTACACCTCTTTTTCCAGCACCACGTATTACTTTTGACAGATGTCGAGTTGGAACAAAATAAGGGGTGGTAATTAAGATGCTTTTGCGAGCGGCTTTGATTGCTTCAATGGTCTCTTTATACAAAAAATGCTTTCTGATAAAAGGGTAGTTGGTCACATATCTAAACTCGTTACTGCTTTTTGATTTATGTATTTTATCTTTAATTCTATTCTTTGCTCTATTCCAAGTGCTCTCAAATTCCTTTTTCATATCTTCGACAACAGGGCCATCCAGTCTCACTACTGTGTCTCTCCAATTTTTCATTTCATCAGAAAAACAAATACTTCCAGTGAATCCTATTTTATTATCTACTACCAAAGTTCTTTTGTGATTTCTCAAATACCAACTTTTATAATTATGGAATTTAAAAATACTTGGGAAAAGAGTTTTGAAAAATACCAACTCAATCCCTTTTTCTTTCAATTCGGTAATTGTGCTTGAACTATAAAAACTAAAACTGCCAGCAGCGTCCCAAAGAAATCTAACCTTAACTCCTAGAGCGGCTTTTCTACTACAAACCTCGATGAATTTATTTCCAATATCATTTCTAATAAAAATAAATTGTTCCAAATCAATGCTTTCTTTTGCATCTTCGCAAGCCTGTAGCATGGCGTCCCAGCCCTCATCATTTGTAGTGTAGAAATTCCATGTGGTAGAGACTGTTGATTCCTTTATTAGTTTATCCATATATGTATAGTATAATACAGTCATGAATAATCTTACAATCATAATAGTGGCACTTGTTTTCTGGTTTTTATTTTGGGGACCACATGCAAAGCCAAAAGAAAAAAAAGATGATAAGAAAGGTGGAGATAAAAAAGGTGGAAAGAAATAATTTTAGAAATAATTTAAAATAAAAAAAGTTATACACTTATTTTATTTTATTTTTATAAATTATTTTCGTTTTAGTGTTAATATATAATGAGTGGTCGATAAAATAATTTTTATTAAAAAATATTTCACTCACATGGCAAAAAAAATAAAGAAGGCAGTAAAGAAATCT
>CAYSPX010000009.1:0-16147 GCA_964433125.1 uncultured Candidatus Saccharibacteria bacterium
TTGCCTCATTAGCTAGAACCTCATCGGGAAGGACCGTACCGGTTTCTTCTCGGTGTAGTTGCTTGTATTCTTCTAATGCGTGTTTGGTAAGCATAATGAGGGGTTTCGACCTTTGGTAATTAGTTCTTCTGAAAAACAGAAAAAGCTAGACCCCCGTTGCAAGTGGTCCAGCTTTTTCCGTGCAACGGGAATGTTTATATCTTAGGGTTTAAAATGTGCAAAATTACGTGCATTACTTTCGGACCCTTCGATGTGTTAATCCTAAGCTTGTAAAATTTCCTAACTGTAGGAATTACTTTTTTAGGACTGTCCTTATCGTAACGGTACAAAAGTGCAAAATATGGTGCATTACTTTTACCGCTTAAAATAAGGATTCTTTAATCCTAATGGCTAGAAGTATGCAAATTGGTGTGCATTACTTTTACCCTCAGGACCTGATAAGTATGAGATCTGAATTAGTGCAAATTAGTGGGTATTGGCCAAGACAACGTAAAAAGCCCTGAATAGGCTTGGAAAAGCGTACACAGGGCTGTTTAGGGGCTAATTACGGTGGTTATTTGGTCTCAGATTTGTATATAAAATCTCTGATTTCCTGATACAGCACTCTGATCTGACCCGCAATATCTTCAAGCTTGATTATTTCACCTGTAATCTCAACTGATAAAGCATCTTCAGAAATATTCAAGGAAAGAGATCCTTGCCTGGAACCGCTTATGCGTTCATCCATATGCTCAATTGCATTACGAATATCAACAATCTTCTTTTGATGCATAAAGTTGTATTCTTTCGGCAAAAGTTTAACGAGCTTAAATATTCTTGAGAGCGCATTAATGCAATTTTCCAAATGATTAATAATGGGGCAAGTATACATATATTGCCCGCTATCTCTTTTCATTATTTCTTCATAGGTAAGCTTATTTTCTCTTTCTTCTTCAATAGCTGTCTCGCGTGCGACTGAATATTCATACTTCGCTTTATCGATCAGACGAGAAAGAACTGATAGGCATGAGATGGTTTTCTTTGAGTGTTGCTTATCAAAACCAGCAAGAGATGTTAAGAGGAAATGCCCGACAACTGAATGTTTCAAATCACTAATGTCAGGCATTCTGCATTCTCGAACCAACATAGAATTATGCATTACTTAAGACTTTGCAGATCTCATGGGTAATTTCATCAATTTTTCTATGATCTAAATCAGTATTATTTCTTAGTACACCAATTAACCTATTTTTTGTCTGCTTACCAAATACAGGAACCTTTCCAAGCTTTTCTCTAATCTCATCATATTTTAATGGAACATCTCTCATTTGCTTTCTGATAAGTTGCAGTATTTCTGGTGTGAGATTTTTTCCATTATCAACTAATTCTTTCTTTGTTTTATATAAAATATCTTCATTAATATAAGAAAAATTCTCAGTCAAATTTAAAACCCTTGGATCTTGACCGCCTTCCAAAATACTTTCAAAAAACTTTGCTTGTTCAAGTATTTGTTGTTTGTCCCACTTCCAATTACTATCGACTTTTTCCTTATCCAAATTTTCTAACTGGCTTTTTGAAAGGAGTGTTTTAATTTTTTCTCTATCTTCTTGTTCTTGTTGTATGGATTTTTCTTCTTGTATGCGAGCTTTCTCTTCTTTAATTACCTTGAATGGGTATCCTATTATTTTAAATGGCAGCAATAAAATTTCTTCTAGAAGTTCTCTTCCGCGTTCAGTGGAATATAGTATTGCTAACAGTATTAAAATTAAAACGAATATCAACATAAATTTATATGGTTTCTAATTGGTTTTTCCATTCTGTTTGTAATTCTTGCGCACGGCATCGTACTCGATCAATAAGCTCTGAGTTTTCAGTGTCTACCGCTACAGATGTTTCTCTTTCAGGCAAAATACCTAGCTCATCGAGACGATTAAATACTGTTGTCATAGCTCGGTCTGCATCACGGAAAAATACACTTCCTCGAATACGGATAAACTTCCAGCCAAGTCTCTCAAGAATGGCCTGACGCTGCATATCTTCCTGTAGTTTATCTGGACCGTGCCATTGCTCTCCGTCACACTCGATACCCACTCTCTTACCACCTCCAGATACGACCATATCAATCCTGTATGCACCCACTTGATACTGAGGTTGTACTTTGAAGCCTTTTTCTAACAAAGTAGACATCACTCTTTCTTCAAAAGGAGATTCTGTTTTTGAAACCAATTCATCCATCTCTCTTTGCCAAGCCTTAGGGTCATGCATGTGATCAATAAGGCGCTTACGTATATCTCCAGGCTTCAGATCAGTCTCATGATTCAAACTATGAACAAGCCACATTTGGTCCTTTGCTCGACTAGCGGCAACATTATATCTCTTCTTAAAGAGTTTTCGGTTAGCATCGCCATCTTGAAGGTTTAAAGGACCGCCAGCCGGAGAATCTACCATAGACAGGAACATGACATCCCTTTGGTCTCCCTGAAAGTGAGCTGGACTACCACAAAGGATTTCCCGCTGTTGATATATCTCAGATGAGATTTTTGCGCGGAGCAGTTTTTCAACTTCCTCTGCTTGTCGATCTCCACGAAGAGTTATGACACCGAATGTCTTCTTTTTAAATTCTGGTTGCTCAATGGCACCACAAATAAGACCGGCTATGGCTTCTGCTTCTGCCTTGTTGGTTTTTTCATCAGTTATTACACCTTCTACTCGATGTGCTATCACGTTTGGATGGAGAGAGATTGATGTTTCTTCACGTAGAGGTTTTATTTCACCTCCGTAAGATAGTGCGTTACTGAAGGCAATAATATCTGGGGCGCAACGGAAATGTTCCACCAGGCGAATTACATTTCCAAAAACTGTTTGTGCGAAAGCATAAATAGATGTTTGACCATCATAAAATTCTTTATGTGGAATATCACTTAGATAGGTTCGGATTAATTTCATTATCTCATCAGATTCTAATCCCGACGCTGTTGGAGTTACTTGCTCATCGTCACCAACTACAATGGCTTGTTTTCCAAGATATAAAGCAAACATCGCCAAAGGATCGGACTGACTTGCTTCATCGATAATCACAACATCAAAACGTGTGTTTGTAGGATTAAAATTTTCTACAACTTCATTAAGTGGCATGATCCAAACAGGGACCGCACCCTTTGCTGTTTCCATTTCTTTTCTAGCTGCAGTCCTAATAGTTTCATCCATCTTACCTTTTCCTCCTTTTGTTTTCTTGGCTTGCAATGTGGCATAAGCATTTAATGCCTGTCTTTCTTTTGGTTCAACAGTTTGGATTTGTTTAAGCCACGTCTGCTTCTCAACAAGCTTTGATGTAGCATCAAGTAACTGAATATTCAGACTTTCGATTCGCTCTTGTAAATCTTCAAGTGATACCGATGCACGACGTTCCAGTTCATCATTTAATTGCCGCCACTCCCATGCCAAGTCTGGATCTCCAGGAATCTTAATATCACCATGACCATTCAGGCGAGTTTGAATTGCTGAAGACCAAGCGGGAGCACATACGGCCATCTTTTTCAGATAAGAATTTCGGAGCTTCAAATCAGGCTCAAGCGACTTTAGTCGATCAAGTTCTCTGTATGTATCAACATAGGAATCACAATCCATATCCACTAGAGATTGTCGTAATCTTCTAGTTAGACTCGCATCCTCCACAGTCTCTTTTGGTAACTGGGTCTTCCAAGTAGAAAGAGTCGTTTTAATCGCATCTAGACGCAAAGCAAACAATCTTGATTTTAGGATGCTGCCAAAATTACCAAGTACAGCCGCTCGAAGACGGAGCAGTTGCGCATTTTCACCAATTTCAGGTTTGGTTGTTTCAAAATATGCAGACCAATTAAAACCCAAACGATTTAGTTCAGATTCAAGTGGTAGCCATGCTTTATTGTGCCAGTCTAATGAATCTTTAATTCCTGAGACAAATTGACGGCATACTTGTTCTGGTTTTTCTCCAAGTTCTGCAACGGTAGGTGCTCCGCCTTGCATCATTTGTCGCTCCCATCGTGTCTTCAGTCCTTCTCTCAAACTAATAACTTTTAAATATGCTTGTATAGCTAGTAAATGTTCCTTTTTCTTTAAATTAATAGCTTTGCCACCAATTTGTATTGTTTCAAGAAATTGATGCCATGAACGCTTTGTAACTCGTGTAAGAACTCCCAATGAATTTCCTTTTTCAACAAAGGCAACTATTTCATTAGTAATAGGTAATGTAATATCGACAGAACGTGTATCAGTAGTATTCGGACCATATTCCATTATTAAGGCATTGGATTCTTGTATCTCTTTCCAAGACTGATCAATAAAATCTGAGAGAGACACCCACGCTTTCATTGAGACATCTCCATCTCGGCCAGCTTGGATAGCTTCTAACTGCCACGAGGTACTGTCTTTGAAAAACTCTATTGTCTTTGTTGCTGAGGTTATAAGATTTTCAAACTCATTATCTATGTCAGATGAAACTTTCTTGTCCCAAAACTCTTTTCCAAAAGCTATATCTTGCTCCTTTATGTGATTAAAATCTTGATTTAATTTTATGAAATCTGCAATAGATGGCAGAGTACCAAGATCAGGTCGCCAACCATTTAGCTCCTTTTCATCAGAAATAGAAATTGCATTTGTTTGATACAAGGCAACTATTTCAGTATGAGTTAACGGTAAACCTGCACCTAATGTAACTGGTCCAGGAATCCAATCGTTAGCCCTACCTTCTTTTACTTTCTTTGCAGCATCGATAGGTCGAATGCCTTTTCCAGCAAAAACGATCTCTCGAATTTCATCTTCACGTGCATCAAAAAGCTGTTGCCGTAGTGATTGAAGATCAGAAAGGATTTTGCTTCTTTCTTCACGAGTTTGAGTTGTCACTTTTTCCAATCGATCTTCATCCTGAGAAAGTTTTACACTTATATCTCTTACAGACTGTTGTAATTCTTCAACATTCTGTTTTTCTTTCTGTAAAACACTCACGCATAGAGATTGTATTTCAGGAACAATCTCTCTACGCAGGACACGTAAAGCCTTCGGCGATTGAGCTGTTACTAGTACACGTTTTCCTTGTGAGAGTAGGTGACCTACAAGATTTGCAATTGTATGTGTCTTACCTGTTCCTGGTGGACCTTGAACAAGCACAGTGCCTCGATGCTCTAATTGTTTTGCAATTTGTAACTGTTCTTGATTTGCTGGCTTACTTAATAGAATTTCAGCATCTTCATTACCAAAAGTAGACACATCTGCTTCATCTTCAGACTGCATAGTTTTCTCATCAAGAAAACCGAGTATTTGCATCATTGCAACAGAGAAAGGTTCACCGGTCTGTATACGATTCGCAATATCTTGCAGTATTAAATCAATTGCATGACCTAGTCCTGCGTGTCTCTGACGCATAAAAATAACTGGATTACGTTCAATCGTAATATTATCAAATGTTTTTTGATGACTACTCTCTATGTATTGTCCTCCATTTGGAAAAATACCCTGGATAAGTCGACGAAGAAAGCCACTCGTGTCTTCGTGTCCTAGAGGATCAAACTCCATCTTTTTTAATTCATCAACACACTGGACAAGTTGTCGTGTGTCTACAGTAGGGAGTGTACGTAAAAAATCTATGTAAAGTTCGGGTGGTTGTTCCTTTCTTCGAAGGATAAATTGAGGTTGCTTTTTCTCTGGACGAAATTCCAATTCTAAGCGCTGTAAGAGTATAGGGTGACTAAACTTTCCAACTGATTCATCAGAATATTCAAGCAAACCCTCTCCGATCAGGAGTTCAACTCGTTCTCCTTCACGTTCCATTTGTCCATATAATTCATAAACTCTCTCAAAAAACTTTACTGCTTCCCATGTAGATTTTTCATTTTCTACCCACACACTTCTTTTCTTATTCCATACATTAAAAGCAGTTTTACGCTCCTCTATATCACCAAACTCTTCAATTTCAGTGTCGCCCTTTTTTGTCTGAATATTCCGGCTCTTTTTAAATTCTGCCTTCTGATCTATCTTAGTCCATCCTGGTATAAGCCATTCAGAAAGAATCTCTGGTGGTTTAGGACAATGGGTCATTATTGGTCTAGTGACCTCCAAAAGAATATCATTCTCTTGACGAACATCTTCTTCGGATTCTTGTTTAGGATTTACAATATACTCGTTAAGTTTGATCGATGGATGTTTTGGTAGAGTACTTAGCCAAAGTGTAGCGATTTGTTTTGAAATATCAGAAACAACAGGAGTACGCAAATCATTGTAAGCTTTAAGGAATTCAAAAAGGTTTTTGAATCGACTTTGAACTATAGATTTTTGATTTGCAACAGGATCCATATGAATAGTTAGTTATTTCGTTCTTTTTCCATTTTATCTCCTAATCCAACATGGTCTGATGCTGCCTTTGCAAAAATTGCGTCCTGGACAAAATCCTGTTGCTCCTTATCTTCCTCCAGCACAATTTCTCCTAGTTTTCCTAGTGCACTTATGGTCTCTGCGCTTTTTTCTTTACTGAAAACATTTAATACAGCCTGCTCTCCAGGTGTGATTTCTTTTCTTATAGTTTTTCTTAGGCCACCAGTTCTTTCTTCGTGGTCTATCATTTCCATCAAGAGATTTTTCCGATCAGTTTCATTTCTAATCAAAAGCCACTGCTGAAATTCTTTCTCATTCAACTTCAACATTTCATCATAAGTTGGATTATTATTTTTTAAATCTAATGGGTGTAAACCTTTCTGTTTTCGAAAGTAATAAAAAATGATTCCTAAGACAATTATTATTAAAATCCAAGTTGGTATATACATAATATTATTTGTTAAGTGTTAAATAATCTTCTTCCTTACCAATCACCCTTATGTACCCTTCGGTTCCATCAACCTCAATAGCCCCACACTTGCATGGAGTCATTTTCTTGTGAGTATTCCAATAAATCTCAGTGTCACACTTCTTGCATTTGATGTATGTTTTCTTTTTATCCATCTCATTCCGAAATACTACCTTCGCTTCTCTAGTATGGGTTGGACAATTTTCATCTTTACAGTTTATACTCAAACATTTTGCGCATTGCGAATCGTCACATTTACACTGTATTCCTAAATCTTCCTTTCCTTTTCTAATTTTAGGCAATTCCTCTGTAATATACTTAAAGCATTTTTCACTACAATATCCTTGCCATTTCCAACAATCTCCAGTATTCATATCTGAATAGCAATTTCCGCAAGAGTGATCTGGTTTATCGTGTCCACACCAAGGGCAATCAGTACACTTATTGTCTAAATAATTTTTCTCGTGTTCTTTTTTGTTTTGGTTTGCAATGGGATTCATATATTTATTTCTTGTTTAGAGATGGTGGTACAAATCCATTCAGTTCAAGTACGTGGAAAATACCTCGTAATAGGTAATTATTTACGAAGCCGATAGTGTAGACTCTGCTTTTTCCTGGTAGAGGGCGAAGCATTTCTTTATCCTTAAGGCGTTTAAGGATTCGAGATCGTTGGACTGAAGATTCTTCACCAATAATTGCATCTAGATCAGAGGACTTGATAGTCATGGACTTACTTCTTACAACAGCACTGAGGATATCGAACTCTCTTTTTGTAATCAGCTGTCGTTCTAGTGCATATGCGAGACAAGGTATTAGGACCACGTCAGTCATGTATTTGAGATCAAGCAATCTATCAATCTTCTCTATTTCTTCTCGGAGGCCTTCAAGAACATACTGGCACCACTGAAGGACCTTATCTTTTTCTCCTGTATCTGCTAATCCGAGATTTCTGTAGTACTCATTACGATCCATGCAGAAGATAGCTGTAGGGTTAAGAATTCTTCCGTTATGCACCTTAAAACCCTGCTTGATAAGCAAAGCATAGGTAAACATACGAATTAGACGTCCATTTCCATTATCGAATGGGTGAATCCAGGCCATGCGATGATGTGACAAGGCGGTCACAAGGAGATGATTCTGAGGATCTGTATCTGCGTTTACGAATGCAATAAGCTCGTCAAAATACTCCGGTACCTTAACTTTGTCTGGAGGGACATGAGAAGATCCTTGGATGCCGACATTTATTGGTCTAAGGTCTCCAGGATAATTTGATCCTTCGCCTCTATTTGGAGGAGTGAGTCCATCAACAATGATCTTGTGAAGTTCTGAAATGTGAGCACGAGTAATTTTTCCATTTTCAGAAATATTATCCTCGATAAACTTGATAGCTCTTTCAATGTTAAAAATCTCACGAACTGATTCTTCTTTAGTATCTTTTGGAATCTGATCAATGATTTTTTCAACAAATTCAGCCAAGGTTGTATGATTACCTTCAATACGAGCTGATCCAAGACTCTCCATCATCTGAAAAATATCCTTTAGTTGAAAAAAGATGTACGGAGGAACAGGTCCACCGAGCTGTTTTACACGCAGTTTTTCAAGCTCGACTATTGTTGTAGCGAGTTGTGAGCCCCAAGCTGGTTCATAGATCTGTAGGGGTATATCTTTGAATTCCTTTTTATTTACATTTTCGTCAGTCATGATTTAACATTTTATACTAAATAAGCCTTCAAATCAAGGGTATTATGGGATATCTAAAATATGCTTATTTATCAATGTTAAATTGTATTATTTAACATTCTTCAGAATTATCAACATATATAAGTTTGAGTTAAAATGTATCCATGAACGATCGAGAAACCCCAACTGAATATAAAGACAAATCCCAACTGATATTTGTTGAACAGGGTTGGACCGATCCGTCTATGATAAATCCTAAAATCAAAGACTGGGCCTACGGTAGAGTTGATATCCGGACATGGGACGATCAGTATGCAAACAATATGGTGCACTTCTTTACTCCAAATACCGAAGAGTGGTTAGCGTTTGTAAGATCCTATAGCGCTAAGTGGATTAGTAAAACCGAGCTTGATGAGTTCACAAAAATTCTTAAAGAAAAGTTCTATAAAGTGGACCAGGATGGTAATCCAATACTATGAGTCGCCGCAGATTTTATAGAAAGAGAGAAAAGAAGATGACTGAATTTGAAAAGTTCAAATGGGTGCTTTTTATAGGTGTCTTTGTTGTCAGCTTTGTTTGCATCTTTGCTTATAGATTTGTAACCAACTGTGTATTCGAATGGCCAATTAGATGGGATGCAAAAGTTTGTTGGAATGAACAAGTTGGACCGGCAAAAGACGCTGCATTCGAGAAGGCGGCAAACTTTGCACCATAAAAGTAGATCGATTGCTTTTCTTGACGAAATGTGTAATATACTGTCTAGTCCTTTAACAAACGAGGTGATATAAATGGAACCAACACTAGACTCAATTCAGCATGCCTTTTTCGAAGCAATGGCTGGAGGCTGGGCGCAAGACGTCCAGAAGATCAAGGTACCGGAATTCCCAGGCTCAAAGGCGATCCCTTTCGTTCTTGGAGACTTCCGAGTACTCGACTGCTACATGGTCACTCCGCATTCTGAAAAGAGCGCGGGCGTTACCACAATCTGGCATAACGACCAGCCAGTCTGGATCATGCATTACGGCGGCTGGTATACCAAGCTGGCCATTCCCTTTCTCAAGTCGTGCCTGCATCGGGCGTATGTCGACGAGCGCCGCTTTTACGGCGGACGCGGACCGACCTTCGTTCGTGACGAGCGGTTCACGTATGTGAATCGTATCGAGCGGAATGACTTCGGGGATTTCGTAGGGGAGGAGAGAATCTTCGACCTTAGTGAGCAGTGCTTCGGTTACCACTGGTACCGAGGCATGTCGCTTCTCAAAAACAACCAGTAGAAAGGAAATCGACATGGACCAGAAAAAGCCGTTTGAAATCAAGTTGTGGATGGTGGCACTGTTCGCGGTTGGAGTCCTTTGCCTCCTGTTCAATTTCGATCCCATTGGGAACGGACTGGATCAGGTTTTCGGCAAAGGCGCTGACAAGTGGGCGATCAACATCATCATCGTCGGCCTGATTATCTATCTCACTTTTTTCGGCAAGAAGAAGTGACGAAGCACACCAATTGCCACTGGCCTGGCGGATCAACACGATTCGCTAGGCCTTTTTCTTTTCCTCGATGAATTTATTTGTCCACCATCTTTTTATAAATGGAAGGGATTGTGTAGAGAGAAAATAACCAACAGTCGGAACGAGTGCGCCAAGTAAAAAATTATTTGCACCTATAAAATACAAAACGAATGAGGCAATAATATAAGTTATTACCATAATGGAAACAATGCGAAATGCGCTTGTCTCCCACGCCTTATCAGCTTCAACACGAATATTTCTCTGCTTAATAAGACCTATTTCTTGTTCCAATTTTTTTATTTCTTGATTTTCCATATAGTTTTATCATTTTATCATCTCTCCAGTAGACTAGCGATACTCCGCCATCTCCGCCTCTGTAGGCTGCGTAATCCCAAAGAACCCCTGCTTGATATTCGGCAGCCAAATATGCTCTTTATTCGTCTTCCAGAAGGTTCCGATATCCCGCACCATGTCGAGCAGAGTAAAAAATTATTATCATTGAAATTATAATTTGACTTGCAAGCAAGTTAAATATTTGATACTATATACCCATCACCACGAAAAAGCTCCTGTGAGGCCCGTCCTTACAGGGCCTTTTTCTTTATATGTGTGTATTCGACCTTACTCCTAGCTTGATTTAAAAATACAAGATATTTTTCTGAAGGAGTATTGATTTTCTTAAGAAGCGCTGAGTATCTTTCATGATCTGGTATTATGATTACTCCAAGCTTACGAATATCTCGTAAATATTCAGCTAAACAATAAAAATCACCATCGCCCGAAACGAGCACTGCTTTTTCATAATGTGCAAGCTCAATCATTGAATGTAAGACTAACTCTGCATCACAATTACCTTTTGTTGTACCATCTTTATAAATTAATGTTGGCTTAAATATAACTATATAACCATCTTCTTGAAGTTTTTTATATATTTGTTGATTACCATCTACATACCCCATAAAGAGATAAGCTTTCTCTACCTTCTATTTTTCCCTCAGATAAATTCTAAATTTAGCAAAATCAATTTTCCACCCTTGATTTTTAATACTTAGGTAGAGATTCTGACTATCTATGAATGCAAAGTTTGGTAATTTATTTTCCATATTTGAGAAGTATTATATCAATACATCCACACCAAAGCCATAAATTTTAAAACTATAAATCCAAAAGAGGATAAACATCCATCGCCACCTCATCATACGGATGCACTTTTTTAATCGCTGCAATTACTTCATCTAGCTTTTCTCTAGCACAAACAGTTTCAATTCTTTCTTCAACCACTTCCTCAAACTTCCCCACTTCTCCTATATGTGGATTTGCTCCTTGTCCTGGTTTGAATCGTCCGACTCCCTTTGTTGAAAAAGTACAATGCGTGTAGTTACCTATTACTCCTGCGCCAGCATTACCCATAGCTTCACGAACTATGTCTGTGTGAGTTTCTGGGACGAAGACGATGATTTTTACGTTTTTAGTTTCTTGGGGATTCATATTACAAATACTTTAGCATTTTTGAAACTTTAAATAAAGAAATTTTTTATTGACTTCCACCCTCCTTTCTCTATAATAGCCCGAGATATGAATGTCGAAAAAGTTCTGAATATTTCCCGTATATCAGGTATTGATCCACAGAAAGTACGCAGGGCTCTTAGCCTACCACAACCCAACGTTTATCTCCGTAATTTAGTAAGCGTGCGTCGGCGTTACGAACTTTCTTCTGATAAAAGTACGGATGAACGCGACTCTTTCGAAACTCTCCTGCAATTATGTGAGGAGGAGATAGAAAAAGCTTGCACGGTTGCTGAAGCAAAAATAGCTCACGAACTAACCCCTTCAGCAAGCCGACTTAAAATTCAAAGTCTAGCCAAATGGAGACTTCTGGCAAAGCAAGCCATTCAAGGATGCTCAGAATTAGTTGAGCTACAAAAACTACTCTTCCTTATTCCACCTGATACAGAAGAAGAATTACAAGCCATTAGAAAACTAACAACTCTTCTGTAAAAAGCACCACAACCTCCTAGTAACAAAAGTGAACGGCGGTTTTCTTTTACCCCATCTCCCCCACTCTAAAATCGATAGCTAGGGCGAGCAGCAAAATGAAAAAGTGCCAGTGAAGCTGGTGCTTTTTCTTTTATTAGTAATTAGAATTTGATCATGGTAAAATTTCATTATGTATTCTACAAAGATAACTAAGATATTAGGAGGAATGATAATTGTGGGTGTTGTGCTATTTATTATATGGATAGTGATGTTATTTACTAACGCTATGAACGAAAGAAAAAATTGGGAGCCACTAATATCGCAAGATGTAATAGGTGACAAGATAAGCGTTCCCATAAATATCTTGCAGCCAGGTTCAGTAAGTATTGCAGTGTACTATACTCCTGAAATGTCACCACTTGACCCACTAAAATACGGCAACTATTACATCACAGTTGAGAAAGAAGGTGAACTCATTTATCGAAAATCTCTCAATTTGAAAGCACTCGAAGTATTTTGGGTTGGAAGTAGCTCTCCCAAAGGTTCTGTACAGACCTATAGAGGTGGGTTTGAAGCTGAAATTAAAAACCCAGGAAATTATTTACTAAATATACAAAGGATGGCTGGAGAATGTTGTTATATATTTCACGTAGATACCTATTTTAAAAAAGAGCAGTAAGACTCCAATTATTAACAAGTAAAATAAATACAATGAACATAGATCCACGCTATCACCACTATTGCCAAAATATAGCTCCCCCACTCTAAAATCGTTAGACGTAGCGAGCATTTTGTTAACATGTTAATGTTGTGAGTGTCGTGAACGTATCTGATACAATGTATCAATGATTATAGAACAATATCCAAATCAGGAAAATCCAAATATCAATCCTGAATTAACTCAGAATTTTATTAAAGATTCATTAGAAAAAGCCGAGAAAGGTATTTATAGAGTTGAAGTTAAAATTGGTGATAAAAATATTCCAATTGATGTTTACCCCGAGGTCTTCCCTCCTAAATCAAATTATAGTGTTAGTTCAAAATCAGTATACGAAGCATTTGGAAATCTTGAAGGAATGGTAATTGCAGATATAGGAACTGGTACGGGAATTGAATCTATTGTAGCTGCATTAGCTGGCGCCATACACGTTGATGCGGTAGATATAAACGATATGGCAGTGGAATGTACAAGTCATAATGTTGAACTTAATGGACTGTCTGACAAGATAACCGTTTTTCGAGGTGATCTATTTTCAGTTCTGCCCAACAAAAAATATAACCTTATAATGGCCAATTTGCCAATTGTTAACTTTAAGCCAGACAATAATTCTGGAATTACTGGTGCACTTTATGATCCAGACTTTATTCTTCATATAAGACTATTCAAAGAAGCTAAACAGTTTTTATCTGAAAATGGAATAGTAACTCTGACTCACGCTAATTTACAGAGTGCCAGAACTGATGACCCAGACAAGGACTTTAATGATATTGAAAAAATAATGATAGAAAATGACTATGAAATCGTAGAGAAAGTTGAATCAGATGCATTAGGATATAAATGGGTAAACTATAAAATCAAACTTATAATATAATAGCTATATAAGGTTGGGTAGTTGAGTATTTTCCAGATATTTTAAGCTACTCGTTACCTCCTCATATATCCTGTATAGTTCGGCAAATATGTAATCTGGGGAGCATAAATAAAAAAGATATCCTCCTGGGTGTTTTTTTATTTACTGATCAGGCAGGGTGAGAAAGACGGAGGACACGAAGGTGTCCGAGTCGGGGTCGCAAAAATTATCATCTAAAATTATCAATATAACCGCACCCTCACCCACACAATTGTACTTATACTATAAACCCCTTATTCATTTCCTGAATAAAATACTCTCTAAATTGTGCTGGTATTGTAGAAGTGACATAATCAATATCCCATGGTTTTAATTCGATTTGCTTTTTAATGCTTTCGACATTCGAATATAGTTCTCCGATATCAATGAGAATTATTTTACCCGTAGAATCAATAGCATAATTTTTGCCTACAAGAAAACTCTTATCAATAAGCCTGTTTTCAATAAGCATTTGATTAAACTTAACAAATTCATCTATAACATGTTCTCCTTCACTCTTTGTGAGGCCAATGAAATAAATATGCAGAGGCGTGACTTTATCTTGTTCATAATCCAACTCATTTAGTATTCTTGGATGACCGAAAAATGCTAAATCTATTTTTGTCTCTTTTATTTTATTGATTGAATCAAGCGCCATATTCCTACATCTATTATAGTCTTTTGGAAATTTCCAAAGTGGATATTCTATATAAGGAAAATTCTCTCGCAACATAATGAAATATGCCTGTAATCGAGTATTGTATTTTTTTAATACTCGATTATTGCCAATATCATAAACTGTATATTGCCAACCTCGCCCAATAAATTTCATACTTTTAATTATAGCAGTAAAGGATAATTTTGATACCAATTTTCACCACATAATAGTTGCGGTTTTTATATAACGACCGGCCTTGAGCATGCGCCTGATACATGCCCAATCTCCGAGACCTATGTGTGTATGTGCCACACCCTAAGTATGAACTTAGAAAAAGGTGTTGCAATTAGCCCGCCAACCTTGTCGCATTTAGAATGCTAATTCACTACAGCATAGTTGACAGTAAACACATATCATGTTATCTTATAAAATGTAAAGTACAATTTGGCTGAAATGCCAATCAACAACAAAACGGTATTAATAATGAGCACATACAAGAAGCCGGCCCACGAAGCTCCCAAACCCGTGCGTCGCCATAAAAATTCAGAGGGGTGGTGTATTGCAGACCCGTACAGGAATTATTTTGATGGTGGTTTTCAGTCCGGCATCATGTTTGATGTCACATTTGTTCCAAATGCCAGACCGATGACATGCGTCAGTGGTTACGAATCGACGGGCGAAGCGATCGGGGTTATTTTAGAAGTAGATGACCCAACAATGCCCTCGGACGCCGTCCGTAGTGTCGAAATCATCTACGATTCTAAGGACCGCGAGTTCCGGGCCAAGGACGGTCCTGGTGACGAAACCATTACTAATCCTGACTATCTCGTACTGAGCGCAGAGGGTACCGCCATCGCAGGTTGGCGTTAGGAGCTATCACCTCCGCCTCCACAAAAGACCGACCCCGGCACTTGTTGGGGCGGTTTTCTTTTTCCTAAATTTATCAATCCAATTTTACTTGCTTTATAGTACATATCATGGTATATTTACTTCGGATCGGGATCATTGAAATGAAGCCCCCCAAGGTCAAATTTGACCAAGGACACTACATGTCCTCAACCATCGCGTGCCTATAATGTAAACTCACTTTGGTGACGCGATCAGGCTTTATTTCATGAGTGGTGAATTTATTTTCACCACTTACACAAACTCTTGTTTGTGCCCCAGTTCTTCTCAGCTCCACTTTTCCCCGTTTTATTTCCCCTTCACCCGTTTGCCCGAGTCACCAATTCCCTGGTGGCTCTTTTTTTGAATTTGTACCTTATATATCTATAGTTTGATACAATAATCTTATATGGTAAATAAAGAAAATATTGAAATAAAAGAGTTATGGAAAAATCATCCACTATATAAGCTGGGTGTAATTGAATTAGTTCCAGTTGATTGGGTGTGGAATTATTGGGGGCATGATGTTTCGCCCGAAGCTGACTTAATAGACGGTACTTTAGTAAACCTAGATGAATTATGGAATAATATAAAAAATGAGGGACTCTATAACCCACTAATAATGCGTGTTGGTCTAAAAAATAAAAAATTTCGTTTAGAAGCTGGTAATCATCGTATACAAGTATTACATCAAAATGGTATAAAAATGATTCCTTTAACAGTCCAATTGAGGGAGGAGTGTGGACCACATCTGGAAGATGTAATGACAGATGCATCTCACAATTTTGATGCTGGTAATGAATTTCTTATTTCTGAAATTACCAAGGAATACATGAAACCAAGCGAAGTATTTAAGAGTTTAAATCATGAAGTGCGTCCAAGCTATTGAACCATTACGACCCCCCTTCCAAATAGCAAGTTATCTAAGTATCCACATTTAAATTTTAATGCTAACATTATCCCATCGCCCCCTTGGATAAGGAAAAAGCGATTCTTGGTACAATCCACTCCACCTGTGATTCTTAATCGTTAAGTCTA
>CAYSPX010000010.1:0-591 GCA_964433125.1 uncultured Candidatus Saccharibacteria bacterium
TTTAAAAGTGACTGATGAACCAAATCCTGCGGATCGTTGGCATATGTATACAGTTCAGGTTAGTCGAGGACAAATAATAAAAATACAAAAAAGTATGGATGATGGTAAATGGTACACAAACTTTTTTCATGGAGATGATGGGATTGTTGTATATAAAGATAGGATATTTGAATATAAAAAGGGAGATGTGGAAGGAAGAGAAAAGGCTGTGGAGTTTGGAAGATCGATAGGGGTGCCGGAGGAGAAGTTGGATTTTTAGAAAATACAGAGTTTTTACTAAAAACTAGTGAATGGAGGGTTGTTTTGGGGGTCTATTCACTAAAAATTGACAAAAACTAGTGAATTGGCTACAATATTAAAGGTTAATTCACTAAAAAATATGGCTACAACAAAACCACTTATAAATCGAATTCAAAACCTTAAGACAGAATATGAGACTCTAAAAAAGGGAAAAGAGTCGCTTTTGGCTATGGTTGATGAGGCTGAAGTTGCTGTGGCTGTGTTCAACACCAATGCGTTTTAAAACACAACACATAAACGTCAATAAAAAGTAAAAAAACTTTACGCTCATTAGCAACAATAACTTCTCGT
>CAYSPX010000010.1:601-14353 GCA_964433125.1 uncultured Candidatus Saccharibacteria bacterium
ACTGAAAAAATTCTTTTGGAAATGGAGGTGGCAAGAGAAGTTTCGGTCCGAGAGGTGTTTGAAGCAAAGAATCTTGCTCGAGTGGTTGCTTATATTAGAAACAAATCTCAAGAGTCAGAAGTAAACAAAGAAATTATTTTATTCCTCCACCAGATGCTTATCGGTGGTATCAAGGATGAGATTGCTGGACGCTTCAGAAAAATTGGTGAGTATGTAAGAGTTGGAACTCATATAGCTCCCGCTCCAGAACATGTGGAAAAAATGATTGATTCACTGTTAGCTGAATACATCTCTGATGTTAAATCATTTTTTGTAGATAGGGTTGCGAAATTTCATCTTGAATTTGAAACTGTCCATCCATTTTGTGATGGTAATGGTCGTATTGGTCGTGTGCTTATAAACTACCAACTTCAAAGACTTGGTTTTCCCGGAATCATTATCCGTGACAAAGAAAAGAAAGACTATTACAGCACTTTTGCTGAATACAGAGACAAGAAAACAGCAAAGAAGATGGAAAAAATTCTCGCTCTTTCTCTAACTGAATCACTTCATAAGAGAATTGCGTATCTTAAAGGTGAAAAGATTGTGACTTTGTCTGATTATGCAAAAACAAGTCATGCATCAGCTTCAGCACTTACCAATGCTGCTCGTCGACAAAATATTCCCGCTTTTCGAGAAAAAGGCGTTTGGAAGATAGCAGAAAACTATCAATATATAGGGGCGGGGCAAGAAAAGAAAGAATAAATAGTCTCATGAAAATCACCAAACTCGGACATTGTTGTTTACTCATAGAAACAAAAGGAAAAAGGATAGTTACAGATCCTGGAAGTTTTACTATAGAAGCGAGTGCGAAACTTATTGACATAGACTATATTCTTTTTACACATGAGCATCAAGATCACTATCATGTCGATTCATTGAAGACACTTTTACAAAACAATCCAAAGGCGGTTGTATATTCCAACAATTCAGTAAGTGAACTTTTAAAAAATGAAGGAATAAAACATGTAGAAGTAAATCATTCGGATACAGTTTTGCTCGGAGAAATTTCAGTGATGGGAATTGGGGAGAAGCATGCAAATATGCATAGTTCGATTCCTTCTTCATCAAATATGGGATATATGATAGATGAAAGATTGTGGTATCCAGGAGATGCATTTACCGATCCCAAGAGACCAGTAGAGATACTAGCTTTGCCAGTTTCAGGACCTTGGATGAAGCTCGCTGAGGCAATAGACTATGCAATAATGCTAAATCCAAAGGTGGCTTTTCCAGTGCATGATGCAATACGATTTGGTAGTTCACATACACTAACAGCAAAGATTTTGAAAGAAAAAGGAATACAGTTTGAGGTGATGGTGGAGGGGGAGAGTAGGGGGTTTTAGGAAGTGGAATAGGGGAAGGTAGTTTGGTAGTAAATAACCCTACTTCCTTTTTAGCATTTTATAAATACGCTCTGCAGATATGTTTTTATTCTCCTCATCTAACGCACTCATTTGACCTTGTATATAGTTCACCAAAGCTTCATCATTATTACCAACAATTTCCTCCAGTGCACCTATAGCAAAAGCAATCATACTTGTCCCTTCTTTGTCTACTTTTCCATGTGCTAACCTTAATATACCTAGAGCTAGTTCTCGGTCATTCATTTTTTGAGCACAAATCGATAGCATACACCATGGAGCAGCTTCGGAGTATATTAAAGAAACTTCCTCAAGATAAGCATCATAAGCCTCTTTGTATTTTTCTAATTTCATATAATTCTCACCAATAAAGCTCCAGATGTATGGAAAGCGAGGTTCGATAACAGTAACTTTTTTGTAGTGTGTGATTGCAGTCTCAAGATCATTCTCAGATTCAGCAATTTTACCAAGATAAATAAAAGCAATACCGTTATTCGGATTGGAAACTAAAATACTGTTACATTTTACCTTGCAGATATCATATTCCCCCTTTGTGAAATTTTCTATGACATCATCTGGTAGTTCACCCAAAGCCTTAAAAGTTCCAGTATTACTCATGTATTGAATTTTACTTGAGAATGGGGGTGAGGGGAAGGAGGTGGTGTGGAGGGGGTTTTATTGTAAAATTGCTGGTATTTTGGGATGAAGTTCAAACTTTTTTTACGGAAAATCCTGTCTCTTTTCGCCTGCAGGGGGGGGTGTGGGCTGGGTTTCCTCTATTACTTTTGGAAGGGAGTGGTTGGAAAAAATCTATATGATGTGTATTATATTGCACCCTTGCAATATGATGCAAGTTTACTTATTATATACTTAATGAAATCTGGAAAAAGACTTGGAGAGAATCTGAAGGAAATACGTCTAAAAAAGAAATTATCACAAGGTGATCTGTCTAGAGATTTAAATGTAGACCGAGCATATATCAGCAACATGGAAAATGGTAGAATGAATCCAACTCTTTCAACCCTAGAGAAGATTGCAGGAGCATTGGGGATTTCAAGTAGTGAGCTTTTGAAATAAATTTTATGCCAATCGATATTTCTAAAAAACAAAATTTAAATAACAATCTATGGGCAGCGGCAGAACAGTTGCGCGCAAATGGAAGCCTTAAACTCAACGAAATCGGTGAGCCTATTCTAGGGCTCATCTTTTTAAAGTTTGCCGATGTAAAATTCAAACGAATGACCGAAACTTTGCAAAAAAAGCGAGCTGAATCTAAGAGTAGAGCTCGACCAATTACATCTGATGACTACAAGTCTGCAGGTGTTGTCTTCGTACCAGAAAAAGCATCGTATGATTATTTACTTTCTCTACCAGAGAGTGAGAATATCGGAAAAATAATTAATGAAGCGATGAAGTTAATTGAGCAAGAAAATACAGAACTTGCAGGAGTGTTGCCAGCAAACTATTCAAACCTATCTAGTAAGCCTGATGAAAACTCTCGCTTGCTTTTAGTATTGCTTCGAAACTTTGATCAAATTCCAAAAGATGTATCAGGGGATACATTTGGAGAAATATATGAATACTTCCTTGGTGAATTTGCTCGCGCAGAAGGCCAGAAAGGAGGGGAATTTTTTACACCACAATCAATCGTAAAACTTATCGTAGAAATACTAGAACCATACAGTGGGAGTATTTATGATCCTGCATGCGGATCAGGTGGTATGTTTGTGGCATCTGCAAATTTCGTACGAGCTCACAGTAAAGTAAACAAAGGAATTATGAATCAAGTCAGTATCTTTGGACAAGAAAAAGGCGAAGGAAACGTCCGTATCGCAAAAATGAACCTTGCTATTCATGGATTATCAGGGAAAATTGAAATCACAAATTCATTCTACGAAGATCCTCACAAAAGTATTGGCAAATTTGACTATGTCCTCGCAAATCCACCGTTTAATGTAAAAGGTAAAGATAAAAACGGACAAACTGTAATAGATGGAAGTAAAATAAAAGCCGATAATCGTTATAGCTTTGGAACTCCACTCACCGGGAAAAATGAAGTGATAAATGGTAACTACTTGTGGGTACAAATGTTTGCGTCAGCATTATCTTTACAAGGTCGTGCGGGCTTTGTTATGGCGAACAGTGCCACTGATGCAGGCAACAGTGAATTAGAAATTCGCAAGAAGCTTATTGAAAGCGGAATTGTTGATGTAATGATTTCTGTTGGATCAAATATGTTTTTGAATGCAACTCTTCCTTGTACACTTTGGTTTTTTGATAAAAGCAAAAAGGGAACCGATCGAGAAAAGAAAATACTTTTTATAAATGCTACGGATATTTATACTGAGATTGATCGTGCCCATAATACATGGACAGACGTACAGATACAAGAAATAGCAGAGATTGTGCGTGGTTACCGTGGTGAAGAAGGATCAAAGAAATACAAAGATGTTAAGGGGTTTTGTAAGGTCGCTACTACTGATGAAGTAGCAGCTGCTGGATACTCATTAAATACTGGAAGATATATTGGTACGGTCGATAAAGAGATGAATATTGAAGACTTTGCACAAAGCATGAAAAAACTCCAAGACCAGTTTAAAGTGCTGACAGTAGAAGCCCATTCACTCGAAAAATCCATAGTAAATAATTTTGAGAAACTTTTTTAGTATGACATTATCAGATATACAAATCAAAAATGGATGGCGATCTATAAAGCTTGGTGAAATAGTTGATCTTCAGCAAGGTTTGGCTATAAATGTTAAATCAAAATACTTATTGGTTGAAAAAAGTAATTTACCACTTCTTCGCATCACAGATTTAATAAATAAAAAAGAGGTTCAATTTGTAGATGAAAAATTAATTCCCTCACAATTTATTGCTGAGGATGATTCTTTAATTTACTCTAGAACAGGTCAAGTTGGATTAGTGTTTAAAAATAGGAAAGGAGTAGTACATAATAATTGTTTTAAAATTATACCTCACGATCAAATCAAGAAAAACTTTTTATACTATGTTCTCCAACAAGAAAGTTTTTATAAAACTGTAAATCAAATTGCTCAAAAAGCCGCGCAGCCTGATCTTACGCATACAGCATTTAAATCTTTAGAAATCCTTTTGCCTAAAGTTGAAACTCAAGAAAATATTGCTGAAACACTTTTGGCTTATGACGACTTAATTGATAACAATGAAAAGCGCGTTGGAATCCTAGATTCAATAATTGAAAAACTATATACAGAGCAGTTTATAAAAAATCCAGATCAAAAAAAATGGGAATCAGTAGAGCTGGATTCCATTGCCATAGTTCATAGGGGTAAATCTTATTCCAGTGAAGATATAAAAGATACAGATGGAATCCCATTTGTAAATTTGAAATGTATTGTTCGTTATGGCGGTTTTAGATACGATGGATTAAAAGCTTATTCTGGATCATATAAAGATAGTCATGTTGTAAAAAATGGCGATATTGTAATGGCTGTTACTGATATGACACAGGAACGTATGATTGTGGCTAGGGCTGCAAGAATACCGATTCTTGATGGGGGATTTGGTGTTATTTCAATGGATCTTGTAAAGATCGAACCCAAAGAAGATACAGATAAAACATGGCTATATTGTTTCTTAAGATACTCAGGATTTGGAGATAATCTCAAGAAATCTGCAAATGGTGCCAACGTACTTCATTTGAATCCAGCAAGAATCTCTGAGTATAAACTCAATGTCCCACCTATTGAAATACAAAAGTCTTTTTCAGATACAGTAGAAAATATGTTGCTGTTGCAAGAAAAGTTATCTGTTGAAAATAGAAATCTACAACAGGCTAGGGATTTTTTAATACCACAGTTGGTCGGTGGGAGGGTGGAGATTAAATAGATATATGAAAAATAAAATACAATTAACTTTATGGCAGAGAATAGTAACCGCTTCAATATACGTTACTGTGTTTGTACTTATTGCTCATTTTTTCACTAATGATTTCACTTTCTTGTTTGACTCAAATGCTGTTTATAACAAAATATTTGTCTCAGTAGTCTTATTGCTTATTTTCGGGTCTTATATCGCAGAACCATTTTTTACAAAACCTACTGATATTTTAGTTAATTCAACAAGTATTTTATTATTTCTTTTATCTATAGATTCTTCTGAAACATTTGTAGGATACGAAATAATAAAATATTCAGCTCTTTCCTTGATTTTGTTATCGGTAGTACTAATACTTATTTCAAATATTTTTAAAAATAGTAAATGGCAAGAAGTTTTTATTGATTTTGTTGTTAAAATTGGACAATCTAAAGTATCTTATTCCGTTTTGTATTTGGCTTTGATATTCTCATACTTCACTAATGAGCCAAAACAGTTTGCGATACTCTTTACTTTTTGGGTTATTTTTATAACAAGATTTCTTGTTGAGGGCTTTATAGACTGGGTGACAAAGGTCTTTAAGTATTTATTTAAAGATAAAAATAGTTCTTTTATTGGGGAAGCAATAGGGTATGAAAACCCTTACATTTTTAAAGTTGAAGTAAATATTTTAAATACAAAAGTTAGTGCGCAAATAGGAGACCTAGTAAGTGTTTCACTAAAGATGGACTCTTCTGTGTTTGGTGTAATTATAGATCAAAAAACACTTTTAAATAGAAAATGGCTAACTGTTTATCTTTTTAAAAATGAGAATGAGACTATTAAAGATACATCTTCAGTCAGTTTTTTGAAATACAATAACTTGCTATCAAAAAATTATAATGTATCTAAAGTAGATGTGGAAAGTTTATCAAAAACTAACAGAGATATAATTGAGGAAAATTATTTATATAAAAATAGGCAAAACGTAATTGGGTATGTTGAACAAGGCTCAGATATCGGTAAAATTCGTTTTTATATATTAGCAAATGGTTATAAAGAGGCTTTTTCTGAGGGTTTAATTGTCTCAACATTTGTAAAAAATAAACCTGTGCTTTACCAAATAATAGATGCTAGTACAAAAGATGAAGATCTTGGGAATCATGACAGTCATTCTTATATATCAGTAATCGCCAAGAAACTTGGTGAGTATAAAAATAAAGAGATAGAAACCGTTACCTGGCTTCCTGAAATGTATTCACCAGTATTCAGATTAGAGAAAAATATATCTGTAGATGTTTTATGTAAAAATAAAGACATAGGTACTTTACCAGGTACCAATTTTACAATTGAGGTCAAAGACTTTAATTTTTTGGTTACGCATAATACAGCTATTTTAGGAATACTTGGAATAGGTAAATCTTGCTTAACTTTTGAGCTCATTAAAAAAGTTGTACACAATACGGAGGCTAAAATAATTTGTATTGATATTACAAATGAATATTCTAGAAAACTCATAGAATATATAGATGGGTCATTAATTGAATTTGATACAATAGGGGATACGTTCTTAACAGAATTAAAAACTTCAAGCTTAAAAAAAGGATCTGCTGACGATTCAACGCAATGGGGTAACAAAAAAGAATATGAAGGAAAACTAAAAACAAGAATTTCTGACTTTAATCAAAGAGAAAAAAGAGTTTTAATTTTAAATCCAGATATCCATGCAGTAGCTGAAGCTTGTGCAGATTATAAAATTACTCATCATAGTGAACTCACTGTTGCTCAAAAGACAAGAATTATAAGCGAACAATCTTTTATGGTATGTAAAGAAAACTGGGACAGTTTAACTGTTGCAGATCAAAATACAACTAAAGACGCTAAGATTTTAATTGTTTATGAAGAAGCGCACTCTCTAATTCCAGAATGGAATTCATCAGCTAATAAAGGTGATGGTGATGCTTCTAATGGAACTGCGAGAGTTATTTTACAGGGTAGGAAATACGGCCTGGGGAGTTTTGTTATAACTCAAAGGACAGCAAACATAAGTAAAAGTATCTTAAATCAATGCAATACTGTATTTGCAATGAGAATTTTTGATGATACAGGGAAACAATTTTTAGAAAATTATATTGGCTCTGACTACGCAAACACCCTGCCAACACTAGAGCCTAGGCATGCTATATGTATAGGAAAAGCACTTAACTTAAAACAGCCAATAGTTATAAAATTAAACGATATGAGTGATGTAATTATAAAATAAAATTAAATCTATGAATCTTTACAACGAAAACAACTTAGTCGAACAGACAGTCATCAAACTCATACAGGAATTATGGGGTAATTCTGAGTGTTACATAAATGCATATACCGATGAAGATGATGCAAAACTTGGTCGAAATAATCGCGGAGAAACGGTGCTGACAAAATACCTACGACCAGCTCTAGAGAAAATAAATGCTCATGTCGATGCAAGTGCTATCGATGAAGCACTGAATGAGATCACTCGATCGAGAGCGCACTTGTCACTCATTGCTGCAAATCAAGAAATTTATGTATTGTTACGAGATGGAGTATCGGTTGCTGTTCGTCGTTCCACTGGAGAAATGGATTCTGAGAAGGTTCGGGTATTCGATTTTGAAAATCCAGATAATAATAACTTCATGCTCGTCTCTCAAATGTGGATCACTGGTCCCATTTATACCAAGCGTCCAGACTTGATTGTTTTTGTAAATGGAATCCCACTTATAAATATCGAGCTCAAGAGTGTTGAAAAAAATCTCAAAGATGCGCTGATTGATAACATAACTCCATACAAGGAGGCTATTCCGCAACTGTACTGGTACAACATGGGATTGATTATTAGTAATGGTATAGAAAACAAACTCGGATCTATAACTTCACCATTTGAATATTTTAATGATTGGAAAAAAGTTGCCAGTGAAGACGATGAAACTAAAAATGATATAACAACCATAGTAAAAGGTGTTTGTGATAAAGAGCGAATACTGGATATTTTTGAAAACTTTGTTTTATTTGATACGGGAAAAGGTAGAGTAAGTAAAATTGTGCCGAGATACTTCCAATACTATGGTGTAAATAGAGCATTTGAAAATGTGAAGCGTAGAAAGGAAATCGAAGGAAAACTCGGTGTCTTTTGGCACACTCAAGGATCGGGGAAAAGTTACAGTATGGTGTATCTGTCTCAAAAAGTTATGCGAAAAGTGCAAGGCAATTTCACTTTTGTAATAGTAACTGATCGTGGAGATTTGGATCGTCAAAGCTATGATAACTTTGCGAATGTGGGCGCTGTGTACGAATCACAAGTACAGGCAGATAGTATTGTCGGACTCAAAGAGCTTCTAACCGAGTCACACCGCCAGATATTCACGACTATCCAAAAATTCCAAGACATAGATGCTACTATTTCCGATCGTGACGACATTATTGTAATGACGGATGAAGCACATCGTACGCAGTATAGTGTAATGGCACAAAACATGCGTAAGGCGCTGCCGAATGCGTCATTCATAGGATTTACTGGTACGCCACTCATGGCAGAAGGTAGCGAGAAAACACGTCAAACTTTTGGTGATTATGTTTCTACCTACAACTTTGGTCAATCTGTAATAGACAAAGCAACGGTGCCTTTGTACTACGAAAACCGTGTACTCAAACTCAAAAATGTAAATGAAGATTTGGAGAAGCAACTCGGACAAGTCATTGATCGTTATGAACTCACTGAAGATGAAGAAGAAAAGCTAGAGCAAGAATTCTCAACTTTTTATCACATTATCACTCGTGAAGACCGTCTCGACGCCATAGCTCGTGATATCGTAGAGCATTTTTCTGGTCGTGGATATGATGGTAAGGCAATGGTGGTATCAATAGACAAAAAGACTAGTATTCGCATGTATGTAAAAGTACAAAAAGAATGGGAAAAATATATTGGCAAATTACGTCTTGATTTATCTCGAGAAGATGACGAATATAAACGTGGAAAAATAGAAGCCGAACTAGATAGGGCAGAACGAGTGGACATGGCTGTGGTTGTATCAAAAGATGCTGACGAAATAGAAACTATGGAAAAGTTCGGTATTGATATGAAAGCTATTCGTGAACGAATGAATCAAAAAACAAGCGATGGTAAATCTTCACTTCTTGAAGATGAATTCAAAAAACCTGACAGTAATCTCCGTATTGTTTTTGTCTGTGCTATGTGGCTAACAGGATTTGATGTGCCGAACCTTTCGACTCTATATCTAGATAAGCCACTCAAGAATCACACACTCATGCAAACGATTGCACGGGCAAATCGCGTAGTAGAAGGTAAATCAAACGGCTTGATCGTTGACTACGTTGGTGTATTTAAAAGCCTACAATATGCACTAGCCATCTATGCGAGTACCAATAAAAATGAAGTTGTCATTCGTCCAAAGGCAGACCTTATACAAAAATTAGTTGATGAAATAGAAGAAGTCGAAACATTTCTAACCACCAAATCAATTGATATTCAAAAAGTCCTTGATGCTGATAACCATGAAAAACTGCAACTCTTAGAAAGTTACGCGAATACAATACTCGAACATAAGGATTCTAAAAAAGTATTTTTATCTTCAGTTGCTGATTTATACCAAACATACCTATCACTCCTCCCGGATCCATACGCAGAAGATTACTATGAAAAAGTGCAGGCACTCAAAGCCCTTGCAACTCGTATTCGTAATGTAGGTGGTAAAAGTATCGACGTATCCATTGTACAAAAAGAAATGGAAGAGTTACTTGATAAATCTATTCAAACTGGTGAGTACATTGTGCCTCATTACAAAAAACTTGTAGACTTGTCAGCACTTGATGCAAATGCGCTGCATGATTATTTCATGAGTCTTGAGAATAAAAATATCCAAGCTGAAAGTCTTGCAAAAGAACTTGAAGAGAAGATCAAAGAAATGGCACGTCGCAATAAAAAGCGACTCAAATTCCTAGAACGATTAGACGCATTATTATCTGAGTACAATAAAGGTGGGCAAGATGTAACCCAGCTTGTGAGCGACCTCATGGAGCTTACAAAAGACCTTTCTATAGAAGAAGAACGTGCGGTAAAAGAAAACCTCACTGAGGATGAACTCGCGGTATTCGACTTGCTTGTAAAAGAAAACCTAAATCCTACTGAAATTAAAGAAGTGAAAAAAGTTGCAAAAGAAATGATAGAGAAACTGAAAGCAGAAAAATTGACTCCTCATTGGAGAGAATTTGAACCGACACGATCGGGAGTAAAAACAACCATCACGGATTATGTATATAAATTACCAGAACCGACTTATACAGAGTCTGAATGTCAAAGCCTTGTAAGTCCACTTTATAATTTTTTGTACGAACAGTACGCATAGATCATGTCCGAATACTACAAACCAAACAGAGGACAGTATGAAATTATGGATGAAATGACTGGAAATTTAGTCGTTCAAAGATTGACTTATTCCTCGAGTGTCCACGATGTTTTTATATTGATAACAAACTAGGGTCAAGAGATTACCCGGGTATCCTTTTTATAAACAGCGCAGTAGGCTATTTACTCAAGTAAGAATTCGACGCTTACTGTGTTGAAAATGGACAATATCCACTTATTTTTCAGAAGTAGACCTGCTATAATATCCCCATGCCCTCAGACCCCATTCTCCAAGCTGAAAAAATAGTTAGAGATATTCACGATAAAAGTGGTAAGCATGTGCAACCAGTTCTCAAACGCTACCCACTACTTTTTGCTTTCCTAATAGTTTTTAGTGTTGCCTCCATTCTCCACGGCTTTGAGCTTTTTACTGATCAGTTTGAAGTTTTTCACACCTACCCCTCATTATTAATACTTTTGGGAATTATAGCGCTTCTCCTCACGGGAATGCTTTATAAATCTTTGGATAAGATGGAGTAAAAGTTGCTATTGACATAGTATTACAATTGTGATATAATACAAACAGGGTATGGGTTTTACTCATACAGGTCAATTCAACTCAATACGGTTAATCTTTAGTTATGAAAAGCATTGTTCGGTTCATTGTCTTTACTGTCGCGATTCTCGTGTGCAAGGTTTGCGCCGTGGATCCGATCGTCCGGTTCCCGTTGGTAACTGAGAGTTTCTCCGATGAAATTGGCGAGAGTAAAGGGCTAGCTAATGAACAAGCTTATCCCGACCACTACTGGCCGGATGAAGCCTCATGGTCGAATCCCTACAGTTCGGGACAGGGGTCTTACGACATATACGTCGTAAAAACCGCGGACCCAAGTGGTGGACGCATTCTGAAGTCTGCCGCAATCCCAACCACAGAAAGTGGGATCGCGGTGATCCCAACGTTCGTCGATGTCGTCTCGGGCCAGTCATTTACGCCCTATCTCGAGACGCAGGATAATCGGAACGGACAAAATGACTGGGATTTAACTCCAGAGGGATACATGGAGAATTACTATCACTATGGATCCTTTGAAATCGGAACGGAGGTCATCTACGTTTTGGTTGGTTACTACGGTAGTCTCAGGTCTCCTTCCGTCATGCTCACCTGGGGTGAGGGTGCAAATGTTGGTCACCCCGGCGCCATCATCGACTCCTTCGGGATGGTCGATGTAGGTGAGCCAGTGACCATGACCAGTTCGATGGTCATCTTCGTTCC
This sequence comes from uncultured Candidatus Saccharibacteria bacterium, assembly GCA_964433125.1. GTDB lineage: Bacteria > Patescibacteriota > Minisyncoccia > Phycocordibacterales > PALSA-1337 > CAIOGI01. The sequence continues at coordinate 12,504 of CAYSPX010000010.1, forward strand.
GGACGACCCGGAATATGCTGAAACGATTTTCGTTTCCACTGCCTCGCCACTACCTTTTGGTAAGGTAGAGCTAGAGACATCAACGGACATGAAAACATGGAGGAGACTCGATGTTGCGCCCAGTTTCATTTTCGGAGAGCATGTCACATATGCGGTTCCGAAATCCAAATTTGGATTATTCCGAGCTGTTGAGCTGAAATAGTGCTCAACCCCTCACGACGACGCATTTCCTCCGGGAGTGCGTTGTTTTTTATTATCATCATTCTGTTATAATGAATAAATGAAAATATTAAAAGGAATTACTGTATTCGTTCTCCTCCTCGTCCTTTTCTATACTCTCTTCGTTCTCTTCACCCGTCCGTCCGCTAATCGTGATTGGGTACCTGATCAGTCCGTGCTCGCTCAAACTACTTTTGATAACAATCTTGTTCATATAAAAAACATTCGTAACACGAACTATCGCACAACGACAGATTTTGATATTCGATATTATGATAAGACATTTGATTTAGATAAAATAAATTCGGTCTGGTACATGATCGAACCATTCTCAGGACAGAAGCAGGGAACTGCTCACACACTTATTTCTTTTGGTTTTGATGATGGAAGTTATGTTTCCATTTCTGCTGAGATTAGAAAAGAAAAGGGTGAAGCTTTCTCTGTTGTTAAAGGTCTTTTAAGACAATACGAACTTGTATATATAGTGGCTGACGAACAGGATGTTATAAAGCTCCGCTCAAACTTTAGAAAAGATGAAGTCTTTCTCTATCCAGTAAATGCAAGCAAAGAAAAAATCAGAGAACTTTTTATTTCTATGTTAACTCGTGCAAACAAGCTTGCAGTAGACCCTGAGTTCTATAATACATTTACAAATAATTGCACAACCAGCATCGTCTCACATGTAAATGAAATTTCACCAAAGAAAGTACCTTTTAGTTTTAAAGTTGTAATGCCTGCATATTCAGATGAATTGGCACAACAGATCGGATTACTCGATAATTCTATATCTCTCGAAGAACTGCGTGCAAAGTATAAAATAAATGAAAGGGCGGAGAGGTATGGGGAGGACAAAGACTTTTCAAAAGGTATAAGAGGTGTAGAATAATACAATAGTATATGTTTGATACTTCTAAATATAAAATGTTAAATATTTATCTAACTCGCCACGGTCAAAATAGAGATAATCTTAATGGTATTTTGAATGGTCACAGAGATGGACCACTTACTGAAAAGGGTATTGAGCAAGCATATGAATTAGCAGGTGAAATAAAGAAAACAAATATTATTTTTGATAATATTTACAGCTCTCCACTTTCTAGAGCGCTTGATACAGCTAGTATAATATCTACCACAATATCTGGACCAAAACCTATTATCGAGGAGTTGCTTATAGAACGTAATTTTGGAATTATGACAGGTAAAAAGATATCAGATATTGAAGCACTATGCGCACCTAATATTATTAAAACGGAATTAATAACTTATTTCTTAAACCCTGATGGTGCTGAAACTTTTCCCGATATGATGAACAGAGCAGGTGTCTTGATTGATAAAATTAAAAATGAACACAAAAGTGGAAATGTGTTACTCGTTTGTCATGGAGATATTGGTAAAATGATTTATGCAAAGTATTATGATTTGGACTGGAAGAATGTCCTCGCCCAGTTTCATTTCGGAAATTGTGATTTACTACTACTTTCTAAAGAATCACCATCAAGTGAATCGCATGTTTTAAAGATTAAACAGTACAACTAAATCGATAGTTGTACCTTACATTTCCACACGATACTACTAGCCAGTGAACACTCGTTCACTATATAATGTAGGGATGCGAGAAAAATGTATATTAC
>CAYSPX010000011.1:0-2147 GCA_964433125.1 uncultured Candidatus Saccharibacteria bacterium
CAATCCCTACTCAGAAGTCTCAAATCTTCTCTACAGCAGCGGACAATCAGACATCAGTGGAAATTCACATTACACAAGGTGAAAGACCAATGTCAGCTGATAACAAGTCACTGGGACGATTTATCCTCGACGGTATCGCACCGGCTCAGAGAGGAATGCCACAGGTGGAAGTTATTTTTGACCTAGATGCAAACGGAATCCTTTCAGTTACAGCAAAAGATAAGACAACAGGGAAGACTAATAGTATAAAAATCACAGCGAGTTCAGGACTTTCAAAAGAGGAAGTTGAGAAAATGAAACATGATGCAGAAGTAAATGCTGCAGAAGATGCAAAGAAAAAGGAAATGGTAGAAGCAAAGAATCTTGCGGAACAGCTCATCCATACTTCAGAGAAGTCTTTGAAGGATGCTGGGGATAAAGTTCCTGCAGATCTACGAAAGAGTATTGAGGATAAAATAGCAGATGTGAAGAGTGCAAAAGAAGGAACAGACCAAGCTCGACTAAAGACTGCGACAGAGACACTGTCTAGCGAGCTTTCAAAGATTGGGGAGATATTAAGTAAGGCTCAGGCAGAAGCAGGGCAAGCACAGACTCCACCTGGAGCAGACGCTGGAGCAAATAGTGCAGGTGGTACAGGAGGACCGACTGGCGCGGAAGGAGATGTGAAGAATGCGGAGTTTAAGGAGAAGAAATAAATAGTCAATCAACCTTACTTGTCTTTTCAAAGCACTACAGTTAACTGTAGTGACAAAAAATAGAACACAAAAGGAAACCGGCTGTCCCGTGAGGGAGGCCGGTTTTCGTGTACTGAAATCGCTATTCCTAGTCGCGCATCCAACCATGACCGACCAGATTGTCAAGGATACTTTTATCATAGAAGATCCCTAACTCACTGTCGCCAATATGAATGAAGACTTCGAAACTGTTGCCTTCTTCGACATAGCACACCTGACTGAGTCGAGCTTCAGTAGGCATACCTAAAAAATGAACATCGAGCCCAAGCTGCGGAACAAAAGGGAAGGATTTGTTGATAGTAAATGCAACTTCCCTTGACTTGCGATTTTCCTCTACTGCTACGAGCACGGTTAGCCGACACACCCACTTATATTTACTCATACGATTTTTCTACTTTGTTGTTTTAAAGAACTCCAGACACACGTCACGAATTCACTAGAGGTTTTATATCATATTAGCTTGATAAAGTCAATACCAACCAACCTCCATTTTCTGCTATTATTTAACCTCAATAATTAAATGAAAGACTTCTACAAAACACTCGGCGTTGAGAAAAACGCTTCAAAAGATGATATTAAAAAAGCCTTTAGAAAGCTGGCTCATGAATATCATCCTGACAAAAACAAAGGTGACGATACTAAGTTTAAAGAAATAAACGAAGCGTATACTACATTGTCTGATGACAATAAACGTCAACAATACGATACATTTGGATCTGCTGGTCCTAGTGGCTTTGGTGGTGGAGCAGGTGGCTTCAATGGTGCACAAGGCTTCAACGGTGGAGGGTTCGATTTCTCTGGTTTTGCTAGACAAGCACAATCTGGAGGATTCAGCCAAAACGGACAGAACTTTGAATTTGATCTTGGAGATATCTTTGGAGAATTTTTTGGTGGTGGAAGACGACCGCGCAAAGGTGCGAATATTACTATCGACGTTCAACTTTCTTTTAAGGAATCTATCTTTGGAGTTGAAAAAGATTTAAATATAAATAAAGAAAAAATTTCAGTAAAGATTCCATCTGGTATTGAAAATGGTCAAGGACTGCGAGTGGCTGGCAAAGGTGAAGAAGGTCCTGGAGGAAGAGGGGATCTCATCGTACGTGTTTGGGTAGAGGAACATAAGACTTTTAGAAAAGAAGGTTTTGACCTCATCATGGAACTAGATCTAAAACTCACAACAGCATTACTTGGAGCAACTGTAGATGTAGAAACGCTTGATGGAAAGATAGAATTAAAAATTCCTGCAGGAACAACACACAATGAAATACTTCGAGTAAGACAGAAGGGAGTTCCAAACGAACGTGGACGAAGGGGGGATTTACTTATTGTTACAAAAGTTGAAATGCCAAGAAAACTTTCGAAGCAAGCGCAGAAGCTGGTGGAGGAATTAAAAAAGGAGGGAATATAGTATAA
>CAYSPX010000011.1:2247-14024 GCA_964433125.1 uncultured Candidatus Saccharibacteria bacterium
CGAAGCAAGCGCAGAAGCTGGTGGAGGAATTAAAAAAGGAGGGAATATAGTATAAATACAAAGCCGCCAGGGATTTCCTAGCGGCGAGTTTGTGGACCTTAACGGGGTCGAGGCGGTAGCGTAAGCTACAATTTTCGTCTCGCGCGGGCGACTTCTAATCGCGCATCCGTGATTCCATCCATCACCGACTTGAAATTATGGTCAAGTAGCGGATTCGCAGGTGCGGGTTTCTCCTCGAACAGATGCTCCAACGGGATGACGAGGAGCTCCAAACCAGTCCCGGACACATCAAGCCGACGAGCTCGGTGGTCGATGGACTTCATCCTCCGCCGGATGTCCTCGAGCTTTCGCATCTCCGTCTCATCTTCCGCAGTGAGAAGGAGGCTGAATTGCCCATTAATTGCCGTCATATCGACTAAACCGATTTTCATTGTATTGGCTTTGAGTTCAGTAACAGGAGCTAATTCGTCTGGCAACATTCCAAGACTGTCAATTATTTCCTTCTTCCTGAACTCAACTTTATCAAGCAAACTTATACATATATAGCACATAATAGAATATATGTCAATCATTCCAATTTTAGCCATTTCTTACCATTTTTGCTATGATATACCCATGTCAAAAAAGATATTACTTTCAGGTGTTAAGCCAACAGGACGTCCTCACATAGGAAACTATTTTGGTGCAATGAAACAGTTCGTGGATCTACAGAACGCACACAAGGATGCTGATAAGTTTTTTATGATTGCTGATTATCATGGATTGAACTTTGTCCAAAATGCTGAAAGCATGAGACAAAACACCCTAGATCTTGCTTTGGATTATTTAGCTATTGGAATCAATCCGGAGGAATCAATTATTTTTAAACAATCAGACGTCTCCGCTCACACCGAGCTTGCTTGGATTTTTGACACCATCACAACTATGCCTTATCTCATGCGAGCTCACGCTTTCAAAGACTCAGAAGCAAAGAACAAAGAAATCTCTGTAGGAACTTTTAACTATCCAATGCTTATGGCAGCTGATATTTTACTTTATAGTGCTGACATAGTTCCAGTAGGGCAGGACCAGAAGCAACATGTAGAATACACTCGAGACACAGCACAGAAGTTTAACTCTACTTTTGGTGAGACATTCAAACTTCCAGAACCACTTATCATGAAAGAAGTTGCTATCGTTCCAGGAACAGACGGTCAAAAGATGTCTAAGAGTTATGGAAACACTATTCCACTTTTTGCTACACGAGAAGAGATTAAAAAAGCTGTTATGAGTATCGTGACAGATTCAAGTGGAGAGACACCGATGAATGTTTATAATATCCACAAACTTTTGAGATCAGAAGATGAATTAAAAACTATCTACGAAACGAATAAAGGAAAGTACAAAGCGCTAAAAGAAGCTTTGATAGATGATTTGGATAATTTTATAAAACCAATGCGAGAGAGAAGAGAGGAGATTGCAAAGGATTTAGATAGAGTAAAACAAATACTAGAAGATGGGGCGATAAAAGCAAAAGAAAGAGCGGATGAGAAACTGTTTGAGGTGAAGACAGCGATTGGGGTAATTTAATATTATAAAAAGACAAAACCCCAGGATTTCTGGGGTTCGTTTGTAACTCTACTCGATGCACATATTCTAGGCACCAATAATCTCGTGTACCAAGCCCAACCTGATCAGATCAGGAGGGTAGATATATGTTTCGTTCTTCATGAATCCAGTGAGGTCGGGGTCAGTGAATACCCCACCAGATGCAGAAACGATGCATTCTTTGTACCAACTCTGAAGTTGGTCTAGATCCACAACATACGATCTCATTTCAGAGAGACCATGCTGTTCATCTTTATGGTGAACCACTCCAACATCGTGGAAGAAAAATCTCGTATGCCTAGTAACTAAGCGTTTCTTTCCGACACAAAAAATTGGTACTGCCATGGAACCGACGCGTCCAGTACCGATTGTCACAAGCTCTGGAACAATAGTTGGTAACAAATCGACAAGCATGTTGCCAGCATCAACCAAACCACCGCCAGAATTTATAACCAAGTAGATTGGCTGTGTCGGACCAGTAGTGGAATCAGATTCCACTAGTTTCGAAATGGATTCGAGCACCTTAGCTGCCGATTCCACCGTGATTGTTCCCATAAGGGGAACGACTCTCTTTGAATCAATTTTCATAAGCCTCTATTTATTTATCACAAAACTATCCTAAAGTCAACCCATTGCATTTACCACATTTAATGTCATACTTTACCCATCTACGACCCAGCTGACACTGGTGAGATAGGGAAAGAAAGCCTCAAAGAGAATTTGTAGGTAAGTAGAATCCCACGTACTGCTCGCAAGCAGATAATGAGTATAAAACAGGGTGGCACCGCGATGAAATCGCCCCTGCGAATTTATTAACTAATGAATTCGGAGGGGCTTTTTTATTTCTCCGAAACAAAATTATGCAAAGAACATATATAAAAGATTTAAAGGAACAAGCAGGAAAAGAGGTTAGTATTTCATGTTGGGTAGACATCCGCCGTGATCAAGGAAAACTAATTTTCTTTGATTTTCGTGATGTTACGGGAAAGGTCCAAGGAGTGATTTTACCGAATGCCAAGGACGCTCATGCAGTCGGCTCAACTCTTCGTTCTGAATGGGTAGTAAAGGTACACGGAAAAGTAAATCCTCGACCAGATAAAAATATTCAAAAAGACAAATTGAATGGGGATATTGAACTTGAAATACTAGGAATCGAAGTCCTAAACGAAGCAACAACTCCGCCGTTTGATATTCATGAAGATGGAAAAGATATAAATGAAGAGATTAGACTAAAACATAGATATCTAGACCTACGCCGACCGAGACTTCAAAAGAATATTTTAAATAGACACAAAGCGACTCTGCACATAAGAAATGCTTTTTCAAAAGAAGGATTTTCTGAAATTGAAACTCCACTTCTTTCTGCTACGACACCCGAGGGTTCACGAGACTTCATAGTTCCATCTAGACTTGAGCGTGGCAGTTTTTATTCTCTTCCTCAATCTCCACAGCAATACAAGCAACTTCTAATGGCTTCTGGATTTGAAAAATATTTCCAGATTGCTCGATGTATGCGAGATGAGGATACAAGAGGTGATAGACAACCAGAATTCACTCAGCTTGATATGGAAATGTCTTTTGTTGAACAAAAAGATGTAATGGCTATGAACGAAAAAGTGGTTCTTGATCTAGTAAAAACACTATATCCTCATAAAGAAATTCAACAGACACCGATTCCAGTAATGACTTATAAGGAAGCCATGTCAAAGTACAATAGTGACAAACCGGATATAAGGAAAGATAAAAATAATCCAAATGAATTAGCTTTTCTTTGGGTTGTAGATTTCCCAATGTTTGAAAAGGATGAAGAAACAAAAGGTTGGACATTTACACACAATCCATTTTCATCACCAACTCCGGAAAGTATGAAAGATTTGATGGAACAAAAAAATATTGAAAGTATTTTAACTACTCAATACGATCTTGTATTAAACGGATCAGAAATCGGTGGAGGAAGTATACGAAATCATAACCCTGAGGCACTAAAAACAGTTTTCAAAATCATGGGCTATGACGATGAAAGAATTGAGAGAAACTTCGGCCATATGCTTCACGCTCTAGGATCAGGAACACCACCACACGGAGGAATGGCTTGGGGATTTGATAGAATGCTTATGATTTTGGAAAATGAACCAAATATCCGAGAAGTAATACCATTTGCAAAGACAGGTGAGGGGAGAGATCCGATGATGGGAGCTCCAGGAAAAGTTATGGGCAAGCAGTTGAAGGAGTTGGGGATAGAGATAAAGGAGGGGAAGTAGTTATAAAAATTAAAAAACAAACTAGGCGCGAAAGCGTCTTTTTTGTTTATGATTTATCTTAGATTTTATTATTCTATCTTTCATTTTCTTCAAATCTGTGTTCTACTATTTTTATATCCAAAATTGACTCATATTTTAAGCATATATTTCCTTACCACTTAACCAGATAAAATCTTAATAAAAATTTAATAACTTTTTTCTTGCCCCATTTTACAAAAGTGAGAAAATGTCTCAATGCAAAAAGATTTTGATGAATGGAATATAAAAAAGAAAAATATTCACAACAATAATCCTTATCCTCTCTACAGACAAAGAGAGATTTGGTGGTGTTTTCTCGGTACGAATGTTGGACTTGAACACGATGGCGACAAAAAGGAAAATCTTAGACCTATATTGGTATTAAAAGGACTTGGACCAAATACCTGCTTTGCTGTACCACTAACTTCATCTAAACAAGTACATCCGATGAGAATTCCGATAGGTAACATAGATGGCAAAAACGCTAGTGCTGTAATATCTCAATTAAAAGTTATAGACACAAAAAGGCTTGTGGAAAAAATATGTTATTTGGATAAAGAAATTTTTGAATTAACGAGAAAGGCCATCAAAGACTTGCTCTGATGACCTTTCCTCACTAATCCCCTCATTTAAGAGGTAAGCCCGAAGGCACTGTTTACATGTATATACTATCAAACTAAATCCTCCTGTCAAACTCACCACAATTTCTGCTATAATGTAAACATGGAAACAAAAAAATACTGGCTTTATGGTTGCTTATGGGGATTAGTAGTTTTTCTTTTATTGCTTGGTACACTATCAATTTATGATTATTACTTTTACACACCACCAACAGGTACAGGTCCACAATGGGGTCCGAATTTTAGCTATACATCTTTATTTTTGATTTTTCATCTATTCCAATACTAGCCCTTACTCCTAGTGATAGTTTTTTATGGAATTATGTGGAGGTAATAAGTATAATAATTTTTATGATTATCGGTTCTGTTATAGGGTATATTTATGGAAAAATGAAAGCCTAGATATCACTCAAGGATTCTTATGTGGTCATCCACAAAACAGACCCTTCGGCGTCTTTTTTGTGGACATTTTAAAGTTTTTGTGTTATATATTTTATATAAAAACAGCTCTTTGTTTTTTAAAATAACAAACAGACGAAAGGAGGTTAAGGATGATAGAAGTAAATACAGATGAAACTGGGGATGAGTTTTCAGAGGTAGATGTCGGACCAGGGAACATAATCATATTAAAATCTGGACCACAGAATCAAGTAGATTCTGTGACTCGGGAATTTAATCAGATGTTTCCGCGTCACACAGGGAACATGAGTTTTCTGTCCATAAGAAGTTGGCGGGAACTACTGGTAAAGTGTCGTATCAATAAAGGACGACTACTTGTAGTCACACCCCATCTTCCAAATCAAAGAATGTCCGCCCCGTCCATAGCAGAAAAGGTGAAAAGAGTTGATCCTGGGGTGATAGTGATCGCTTGGTCACTAATTCCGATCAAGGGCCAGAAAAATCTACTCGATGCCACCCTTAGTAGAAGAGTGGATGATCGAAAAAAGAGGTACGAACCACTTTTTATGCTTTTCAATGAGTTCTTTAGTGGTGTTCCTAGGGAAGAACTTATTAGTTGGTTGAGAGTTAATGGGTATACATTCCCATAGCGAACTACGGCCGCTCCACTATTCTGTGGAGCGGCCGGTTTTTATTACCAATCTTTCTTTATTTATTACTAATCTTTCTTTATTTTTATAAAATCTGTGTTCTACTACTTTTTCGATTCAAATTCACCTCTATTTTACCTATATATTTCCTTGTCCATTTTGGAAATAAAATCTTAATGAAATTTTTATCATTTAGAAATTGTACAAATTTATTAATCTGTCACAATAATTCCATTCGTTTCTTTTGTGTGGGGCTGCCGATGGCTCGGAATCTTAGGCCCGTCACCCAGGATTGCGGGTTCGATCCCCGTCAGCTCCATATAAAGGAAGTGAGTAAATTGTGCTTGCACTTAAGATTGCTTATGATAATATATAGTAACGGGTGACGAGCCTGAGAGGAAATCCGAACCTTCGGAATCCACAAAACTGACGCTTCGGCGTCTTTTTTGTTATCTGCTATAATATCACCATGCCCGATACTTTTAAGATAAAAACCGAAAGCTTTGAAGGTCCTCTTGATCTTCTTTTAACTCTTGTAGAAAAGAGAAAGCTTTTTATAAATGACATTTCTCTTGCAAAAGTTACTGATGATTTTATCCTTCATATTCAAAGTTTCGAATCGATGCCGATTACTGACTCTGCGCAATTTATATTGGTCGCATCTACTCTGCTTTTGATTAAATCAAGATCACTTTTACCAACCTTCACCCTTACTGAAGAAGAGGAAAGTGATGTACAAAATCTAGAGACCCGTCTAAAAATTTATAAGAGAATCAAGGATGCTAGTTTACAAATAAAAGATATATTTGGTAAAGAAATTATTTTCCCTCAAAGCCAATCTCGTCCTATCACCACCACTTTTTCACCACACAAAAGCATGACACTCGTGTCTCTAGCTCAAGCTATAAAAGACGCCATTAAAGCTTTACCTAAAAAAGAAAATATACCTAAGGCTATTGTTAGAAAAGTTATTAGTCTGGAGGAAACAATAGATAGCCTGACCACACGTATAAACCAAGGTCTTAAAATGAAGTTTAGTGAATTTATAAGTGTACATAAAGAAGAGCGTGTAAATGTTATTGTAAGTTTTCTTGCTATGCTTGAGTTAGTAAAACAGGGTATAATAAACGTCACACAGGAAAACCACTTCGACGACATTCATATGGAAACTAAAGAAGTCGGTGTTCCGCAGTACAAATAAAATGTCACTATCTCTACCATCACAAATCGAGGCAATACTTTTCTGGAAAGCAGAATCTATTTCTATTAAAAAATTATCAAATATTTTAAACAAAACTCCGGATGAGATAAAAGCTGCCATAGAGTCACTTAGAGAATCTTTATCAGGCAGAGGTTTATCATTGATTGAATTAGAGGATGAAATAAACTTGGGTACATCAAAGGATGCGTCTGAACTCATAGCAACACTAAATAAAGAGGAAATATCTAGAGATTTGGGAAAAGCGGGTCTTGAAACTCTTTCAATTATTCTTTATCAATCCCCAATATCCAGAGCTGACCTGGACTACATAAGAGGTGTTAATTCTCAATTCATAATTAGAAATTTACTCATACGCGGACTCATAGAAAAAGTAGATAATCCAAACGATCAGAGAAGTTATTTATACAAGCCGACCCTTGAATTACTTTCATATCTTGGCGTTTCAAAATTAGAAGAAATTCCTGATTTTAATTTAGTAAGAGCTGATATAGAAAACTTTAAGCAAAATGAACAAACAAAAGATTGATAAATTATTTCTAATTTCAGTTATTTTACTTACAGTCATAGGTTTTTTTATTTTTACTTCAGCATCGCTTGGACTCCTCGCTCGCGATGGTGCAAGTTTCCAAAGTGTAGCAATCAAGCAGTCGATCGGACTTATACTTGGTATGATAGCCTTTTTTATAATGTCCAAGATCAATTACAAACTACTTAAAAAGAACGCTTTTTATATTTTACTTGCTGCTTTTTTTATAAATCTCCTACTTTTTATACCTTTCTTTTCACTAAACCACGGTGGAGCATCTAGATGGATTGATCTCGGTTTTATTTCCTTTCAACCATCAGAATTTCTTAAAATTGCTTTTATTATATATTTTGCTGCTTGGTTATCTGGGGTTAAAGAAAAAGTCTCAACATTTAAATGGGGATTTGTACCTTATATAGTTATCATTGGTATAGTAAGTATTTTATTATTTTTTCAAAAAGATACAGACACACTTATTGTAATCGCATTTACAGGACTCATAATGTACTATATTGCTGGTGCTAGAATAAAGGATATTTTATTAATAATTTTAATTGGAATAATAGCATTTGGCGCCCTTCTTTATGTGAGACCTTATGGACTAGATAGAATTATGACTTTTATAAATAGAGGAAGTGACACTCAGGGGTCAGGATATCAGATCCAACAATCACTTATAGCTATAGGTTCGGGGCAGGTAACAGGTAGAGGGTTTGGCCAAAGTATACAAAAATTTAATTATCTTCCAGAACAAATGGGGGACTCGATATTTGCCGTGAGTGCGGAGGAATTTGGTTTTGTAGGTAGTACAATCATTGTTTTACTATTTCTAGCTTTCTTTATGAGGTCAATTAAAATTTCCGCTAGAGCTCCAGATGTCTTTGGTGGACTAACTGTACTTGGTATTGCTATACTTATTCTCGTAGAGTCATTTATGAATATATCATCGATGCTCGCTATAATACCGTTAACGGGTATGCCATTACTTTTTGTGAGTCACGGTGGTACGGCCCTTATTATTACTTTAATGGCGACTGGCATCATTGCAAATATTTCTAAGTATCAGAAATTCGATTAAATAATTTAAAATAAAATGAAAATAGTATTTACAGGTGGGGGAACTGGTGGACACTTTTATCCGATAATTTCAGTTGTTCAAGCAATAAACGAAAAAGTAGCTGAAAAGAAAATACTTCAACCGAAGATGTATTTTATGTCTCCTACCAAGTACAATGCTAGAGCACTTTTTGATAATGATATAGAGTTCATTAGAATTCCTGCTGGTAAAATAAGAAGATACTTTTCTATTTTAAACTTCACAGATGTTTTTATTACAATCTACGGTGTGATTTTGGCAATAATAAAACTATACATGATATATCCTGATATAGTTTTTGGGAAAGGTGGATATACGAGTTTTCCGACTCTGTTTGCGGCCAAACTACTACGTATACCTGTAGTAATACACGAGTCTGATAGCACACCAGGCATTGTAAATAAGTGGGCTTCAAAATTTGCAGAAAGAATAGCTATATCATACCAAGAAGCTGCGAATGCATTTCCCAAACAAAATGCCCTAGGAAAAGTAGCGTTTACAGGTAATCCAATAAGAAAGGAAATAGTGTATCCACTTACAAACGGGGCACGAGAATATTTAAATCTTGAAGAAGGCACACCAACAATACTTGTACTTGGTGGTTCTCAAGGCTCACAAAATATCAATGAAGCAATATTGGACGGTATTGGTGAATTGGTAAAAAAATATCAAGTCATACACCAAACAGGAAGAACAAATCTGGCAGGAGCTATCTCTGCTTCGTCTGTAATTTTAAAAGATAATCCTTATGCACACAGATATCACCCTTTTGATTATCTAAATGATCTGGCTCTACGCATGTCTGCTGGAGTTGCCGATATTGTTGTATCGAGAGCGGGTTCTACGATATTTGAAATTTCTGCATGGGGATTACCATCTATTATCATTCCACTTCCAAAGGAAATTAGTCATGATCAAATCAAAAACGCCTTTGCATATGCACGTACAGGAGCTTGTATAGTTGTAGAAGAATTTAATCTTACTTCACACATTCTAGCTTCAGAAATAGATAGAATTGTAAATAATAGTGCAACAAACGAGAAAATGCGTCAAGGTGCTAGGCAGTTTAGTCATACGGATGCCGGAAGTAAGATAGCAGAAGTTATCCTCGAAATCACCTTGAAACACGAATAGCAGGTATGGTATAATGTACCCTGATAAGGATTATTAACTTAATATTTAAATAATAAAAAAATGCAACCAGAACAAAGTGGAGTAAAGACATGGCAGTGGGTAGTAACAGTGATAGTTATCATTGTTTTGATTTTACTAGGTTACTATACTTTTAAGGGTAGTGATACTTCAGTTACAGATGATGTAACAAAATCACCAACTGCAAGTATTTCAACAGATGCAAATCGTGTTGTTATCTCTGATCAGTTTCCAGGAAATATCGTATATGTTTCTTCAGTACAACTAGAGAATCCAGGTTTTGTTGTTATAAAGAAAGATAATGCTGGAGTACCTGGGGAAGTAATCGGTTCACAGTACTTTGATAAGGGTATCAACCCAGGAAAGGTTACTTTGAAATCATCAACTGTTGAGGGTGGAACATACTACGCTATTATCTACTCAGATACAGATGGAGATAAGATTTTTAACGAAGCAAAGGATATGCCAGTTAAGGACAAGACAGGAAATATCATCATGAAGCTATTTAGAGCTACATCTGTCGCTACAGAGATAAAGGGATAGTAAATACTACACTATATATATTATAGACAAAAAAGTACCTTAACCGGTGCTTTTTTGTTATAATAACTCGATATGAATAATACAGTCATAACTAGATTTCCACCCAGTCCTACAGGCTTTCTACACATTGGTCGTGCGAGGACTGCGCTGTTTAACTATATTTTTGCCAAGAAAAACTCTGGCAAGATGATATTTCGTTTTGAGGACACAGATAAAGCCCGCTCTAAAAAAGAGTTTGAAGATATAATGTCTGATAGTTTAAATTGGCTTGATATAAATTGGGACAATAAAGTTATAGAAAAGCAGTCCGAGAGAACTGAATTATATAAATCGTATCTAAATAAATTGATCAGTGAGGACAAAGCATATATTTCAAAGGAAAAAATACTTGAAGGTGATAAAGCCGGGCAGGAAAATGAAGTTGTTCGTTTTAGAAATCCAAATATAAAGATTACTTTTACAGACATGATTCGTGGTGATATCACTATTGATACTACAGATCTCGAGGATTTTATTATTGCTAGAAATATTAACGAGCCACTATATCACCTTGCTGTAGTTATAGACGATTTTGAAATGGGTATTACGCACATTATTCGTGGAGAGGATGGTATTTCAAACACTCCCCGTCAGATCCTTATTCAGCGAGGAATTGGAGCGCCACAGCCAATCTATGCTCATCTACCACTCATACTTGCCCCAGATAGGACCAAACTTTCCGGAAGACATGGTGCTGTAAGTGTTACTGAGTATAGGGAGAAAGGTTGCTTGCCGGAAGCTTTGGTGAACTATTTAGCATTATTAGGTTGGAATCCTGGAACCGATCAGGAGATTTTTAGTATGGATGAACTCATACAGGCATTTGATATATCAAAAATTCAGAAAGCAGGAGCAATTTTTAATGAAGAAAAGTTGAAATGGTTTAATAAACAATACATAGCAAAGATGAGTATGGATGATTTCAAAATCAAAGCTAAGGACTTCTTACCAAGTGATATATCATCCAACCTTCTTCCTCTAATAAAAGAAAAAGTTTCATACTTTGGTGAGATACAATCCGTCATTGATGGGGAACTTTCATTTACCAAACCTCTACCAAGTTACAATAAGGAGTCTCTAAAATGGAAACAAGAACCTGATTTAGTTAATACAAAAAAATATTTAAAAGAAATAATAGATACAATTTCTGTTTTAAATAATTTTACAAAAGAATCCGTAAAAGAGGCTATTTGGCCTATGGCAGAGAAAATAGGGAAGGGGAACATCCTATGGCCTATGCGCTATGCCCTATCAGGCAAGGAGAAATCACCAGATCCCTTTATCATTTCAGAAATTCTTGGCAAGGAAGAAACGCTTAAGCGCCTAAACTTTGCATATGAACTACTTTAAAATTATTTTAATTATTTCACTTTTTACCATAGCTGCATCATATACAAATGCGCAGACTGTTGATGAGTTGAAGGTTAAGATAAACGATAAAAATGATGCTATAGGCAAACTTGAACAAGAGATAAAAAAGTATCAGGTGGAAATTGACGCTATCGGAAAAGAAAAAGATTCACTGAGCAATACCATAAAATCACTAGATATTTCAAAGAAAAAACTAGAAGCAAATACAAAGATTACAGAAAGCAAAATTGCCGCCAAAAACCTTGAGATCAAAGAACTATCTCTTCAGATTGGTGATAAAAGTGAAAGAATTA
>CAYSPX010000012.1:0-13994 GCA_964433125.1 uncultured Candidatus Saccharibacteria bacterium
CCGCTTCCACCGGTCATAATGAAATCAGGCTTACCTATTTTCTCAGGATGCCAGCCGACATAAAAATCTATTTTGTGTTTTTCAAGTTCAGTAGAAACAGGAGGAAAAATACCTTTATCAGAACCAGTAACCTTCCAGCCGGTCTTATGAAAAGCAATTGCTATGGCGCTAGTAGCGACGCCTGCTATGCCGATAATGTGGATGTGTTTATGTTGATTTTTCATTTAACATTATTTTAACCTCCTCCACATCACTTTTCCACTCCTTTCCATCAAACCATTCTATTCCAGAGAATTGCAATTTATATACATCAGTAGGTCTCTGTAGTGATCCTAAGTAAACATATTTCAATCCCTGTGTTTGCATTTCAGCAAGCATCTTTGTCATCATTATGAGCCCCATATCTTTTGATGCTTTATCAAGATCGTAAAATGGATACGAGTAGTGAATCATGTGAGAATTTTTATAACAAATCGTAAAGCCTAAATCGACAGCATCAACTGTATATGAAAGTAACGTATTGAAATTGTGCGTAGTTGTGATAATCTCTTTTATTTTATTTACAGAAAAAGCACCACCAGCTTTTTTATCATAAAAGTCTTTTGCAATTTTACCTATTTCCCAAGTGTACTTAGGATAGGGAATTGTATTTTCATTTATCATTACCATCTCACCCTTACGTAGGATGCGACGATTTTCACTCGATAGCTCGAATTTATTTAAATCTATTCTCACTGAGCGCGTCTGATGTATAACTCCTTTTCCCAAACGCGTAAAGACAAAACCGTTGTCATACATTCGTGAAATAGACTCACTCGATTCATCTTTTATTGTCTCCTCCTTCCAATGTAAATATTCCATCTCCTTTTAAAATTAGATTAGTGTAGTGCCAACCAAATACCAAAAACTACAAAGATAAAGTGGATAATCCAAAAACGCATAATAGTCTTTTCTTCACTCCAACCATTTATCTCAAAGTGATGATGTATGGGTGCCATTTTAAAAACTTTACGACCCAAAATATACTTACCAGCTATCTGAATAACAACACTCAGTGCTTCAATATAGAAAACGAAACCAAGGAAAAAAATAGTGCCAACTTCGCCAATAGCTACTGTGTTTACTGCAAAAAGTGCACCGAGACCGAGAGACCCGACATCACCCATCATAAATCTTGCGGGTTTAATATTGAAATATGTATATGTTACCAATGCGCCAACCGTGGTCGCATTTAGTACAGCAATTTCTCCAAAACCATTTATCCAACTCAAAAGTGTCAAAGCACTAAATGAAGAAATAAGCATACCTCCTGCAAGACCATCCATACCATCCGCAATATTTACGGCATTTGCTGTAAACATAACAATGAGAATGATAAAAGGAATAATCATCCAACCTGCATAAATATCATAATTAAGTGGAAGGTAAATATAGTGCCATGCGGTACCCAATTTATCATATATCCACCATGCTGTTATCGATCCAGCGGCAAATTGGAGTAATAGCTTTTCATGAACTGCAATACCTCTATTTGTGCGCGAACCAATCCAGACTGAAGTTCTTTTAAACATTGACCATGGTAGTGTGATCAAATACCATATTCTCATTTTAAAATCTTTATGAACTTTTATCAGAGTAAAGATTTGAGTCAACTTTCTCGAACGTCTCTCCGCTCCAAAGATGTTAAGTAGATCATCAATAGCTCCAAGTAAAGCAGAAAGTAACATAACACTTATGGGAACCCATGTATAACTTCGTGACCAGTTGAGAGATATTGTGATAAGAGCCACGGTTAGAATTACCAGCAATCCACCCATCACAGGTGTCTTGTCCTTACCCTTTTGAGAATCGATGTTTTCTAGCTCCTTTTTTTGACCTTTTATAATATGAAAGTGATATAAGATTTTGATGAGGATGGGTGACCAAAGAAATGCAACGATACAAGATAATAGCGCAAAACCTAGAATATAGGTCAAATCAGCTGTACCTTCTAATATGCTTATCATGGCAAGATATTACCATAAAATGGCTTATATGTTAATCTTAATGTATATGGAAGAAATCATCTATAAATATCGAAATGTGCCATATTTTAATAACAAAACTACAGGGCGTAGAGCGTCTCTCCGTGTACATGCTGGAAAGGGAAGTTGTGTTGAAATACAAAATGAAATAGAGGAGATAGTGCTTCGGGAAAAAATAGACATAAAAAGTTTAAATGATTCTCAAATTAAAAAACTTTTAGTTGATCATAATATCGGTATTGAGTGTTCAGGTTTTGCTTATTATCTTTTAAATGAAGAATGTAAAAAAAGGGGGAAAGGGGAACTCAAGCGACATTTCAAGTTTCCCTTTGCAAATGGGCTTATGGGTAGACTGCGTTCTGTGTTTAGACCTATAGAAAATATAGATGTAAAAACTTTTGCGCATGATGAAAATAGTAGAGTGGTGGATATTGCCGATGTAAAAGTGGGGGATATTATAACAATGACAAAGAGTGTAGAAAATGGAGTGCGAGATCATATTTTAATAATAAATAAAATAGACATCGAAAATAATTTACCAAAAACTTTGTACTATGTTCATTCGGTTGCTTGGCCAACAGATGGAGAATATGGTCATGGAATACATAATGGTAAAATAGAAATTGTTGATATAAAGAAACCTCTTACTGATCAGGTCTGGGAAGAGTTAGGAAAAATCGGTGAAGAAAACTATACTCATGCACGCGCCCTAAAGTCTTTGACTGAACTTCGAAGGTTGAATTGGTTTTAATTATGTAAATTACCCTAGTAACTCCAATATCTCTTTTCCTCTTTTGTTCAGTTTGTTGTGTGTTTCCATTATTCCTAGGGTACTTTGTATACGAGCAAGGTCGGCATTTAGTTTCTCATTTTTATAATTTATAACATTATAGCCTGAAGTAATTAATTTTTTATCGTCAATACTTTTTATTTGATTTGTTACTCTCTGAAGTATTTGCGCTCCGTCATTTATATGAATCAATTTACTAGTAATAGGTGAGTGTGTAAGTACGGCTACATGCGCTTCAAAAGTATTTATACCTGGAACACCAAGCTCGTTTACTTGATTTTGTAATTGTGATTCAAAAGTTGTAGAAGCGGGCTGTCTCGCATTTATTTCTATTAGACACATGACATCTCTTTCCTCATCGTGTATTACATCTATGCCAAACAATCCTCTCCATCCTTCTTTTTGCATTTTCTTACCAATTTTTTTTGCAATTTCATCAAATGTTTCTGTATGTGCCTCCGTCAAAATCGTATGCGGAACACTCCAATCATTTCCTATTGTCGAAAAAGCGTTCTCGGTAAAAGGAAGCATACCGGTTATTTGATAGCTTATATTTCCAATCAAGATTTCCTTATCCGTCACAACAATATTTGCTGTAAACATAGGGCCTTTTATAAAATCAGTAACTCGTGCTTCTCGATGAGGGAATTTTTCTTGTAGCTTTTTTAAATCACTTTCGTTTTGTATAAGTACAGTACCATCTCCAGTATGTCCATGTGACCACTGAAGTACAAAAGGTTTTTTATTCCAAACAATGTCTTTAACAAAATTAATTTTATGTGGAGGTAAAAGTGAAGCAAGTTCACCGAGCCATTCTACTTGAGTTATTTTATTTTCTATTTTTTCTGAAAGTTCTGCGCTTGGATTTAAAATTTTCCAACCCTTTTCTTTACAAACAGCTTCTATGTGAATAGTGTTTTTGAAAACTAAAATATCTGCATTGAGCTTCATTATAATATCCGCAACATCAGGATGTGTGAGTAATTCATAAGTATCCAAAATTTCCTCTGAATCTATGAGAAAGATGTTGTTTGGGTATTCGACTTTTATGGATTCAGAAAAAGTATTACGATTGGTAACGATATAATAACCACCCTTCGGCGCTTTTCCCAAAGCCCTCTCAATATCTCTTGCTATGTATAATGTTGTTGTTTGGCTTGCCATATAGATAGTGTAGTATATTATATCTTTATGTCTACTTTTTATGTAATAGCTACACCCATAGGAAATCTCGAGGATATCACACTTCGAGCTATTCGTATTCTAAAAGAGGTTGATACTGTGCTCTGTGAAGATACTCGTGTGACCAAGCGTCTTTTTGAAAAACATGGAATATCTACACAAATGTTGAGCTATCATGCCCAAAGCGGTGATACGAGAGTTGATTTGATTTTAGAAAAAATAGAAGAGGGTAAAAATATCGCACTTGTAACTGATGCGGGAACTCCCGGAATATCTGATCCTGGTTCTTTACTTATTTCTACAATCCGCGAAAAGTTTCCGGAATTAAAAATTGTTTCAATTCCTGGTGCATCTGCTCTAACTGCAGCTCTCTCTATAGCAGGCGTTCCTACCCATGAATTTATTTTTCTAGGCTTTATGCCACATAAAAAGGGAAGAGAAACTTTGTTTAAAGAAATTGCTGAGTCCGAGCGAACTATGGTTTTTTATGAATCCACACATCGTATTTTAAAGACACTTGAATCGCTAGTAAAAATAAATAAAAAAGTAACTATTGTAAGAGAAATAACTAAAATATATGAGGAAGTTTTACAAGGAAGTGCTGAAGATGTCCTAAAAACTTTGGTAGAAATTCCCGAGAAACAAAAAGGAGAGTTCGTTGTTATTGTGTCTGCATACTAAAACAAGTATAATTAATTTAAATATTTTATTATTTAATTTAAATTTACATGTCAAAAAGGCAATTATTGTGTTTGTTGGGTGTCTGGGTTATGGTAATTCCTTTTTTGGGTATACCGTCATCATGGTCTTGGATAGTGTCGATATTATCCGGACTTCTGATTGTCTTTATTTCCTACAATCTTCCTCATCAGAAACGAGATAGCAATCATGAGACTTCTATTGATTCAAATAACTTCACACCCAATATTTGATGAATAAAATAGTTTACATTATTACAATATGTATATCTATAATAATACTTGCATCCGCATACTTTTTACCATTCAGAACTGACTCATATAAAACAGAACAAGCAGCATCTGCAATTGCTATAAATATTCCAATAGGTTTTGAGGTGACTCATATCAAAACACCAACACCAGTCAAAGCCATATACATGTCCGGCTGGGTGGCTGGTAGTCCCAAACTTCGTAATAACCTCATAGACTTAATTGATAAAACAGAAATAAATGCTGTTGTTATTGATATAAAAGACTATACCGGCAAAATAAGTTTTGAAGTAGACAATCCTAAGCTAAAAGCATATGGCTCTACAGAAAATAGAATTCCAGATATAAAAGAATTTATAGGAAGATTGCACGATAAAGGAATATATGTGATTGGCAGAATTTCATCATTTCAAGATTCATACTTGGTCAAGACTCACAGAGAACTTGCGGTTACGGACAAATCAGGAAATCTTTGGAAAGATCGAAAGGGTATTTCTTGGCTTGATGTGGGGGCAAAGCCTGTATGGGACTATCTGGCTTTGATAGGTCAGGAAGCATATGATTTTGGTTTTGATGAATTGAATTTTGACTATATACGATTTCCTTCTGATGGAAATATGGAAAATATCAAATTCCCATTTAGCCAAGGCAAATCCAAACCTGAAGCTTTGAAAGAATTTTATGTTTTTGTAGATGAGACATTTAGACCAAAGGGAATTCCAATCTCTGCGGATCTTTTTGGTATGACTACTTCAAACAATGATGATTTGGGGATAGGGCAAATACTAGGGGATGCGCTTTTGCACTTTGATTTTGTTGCACCGATGGTTTATCCGTCACATTATCCAAAAACATTTCTAGGGTATCCCAATCCAGCAAACAAACCCTATGAAATAATAAAATACGCTATGGATAGTGCTGTAGAAAAAGCTAGACTTGCCACAACCAGTCCAAGCAAGCTTAGACCGTGGCTACAGGATTTTAGTCTAGGTGGTGTAACGTATACTCCAGACATGGTTCGAGCTCAAATACAGGCGACATATGATACAGGACTAGATAGTTGGATGTTGTGGAATGCGTCCAATGTTTATACCATTTCAGCATTGAAGTCTGAAAAGGAAACTGGGGATAAAGCAGTTTCTTCTCTCGAGAAAAAGGAAACTACTAAGAAAGTTGACTAATAAAAATAAAGTAGTAGAGTTAGTAATCGGATTGGTTACATGCATCAAGGATGATGGTGTACCAGCTCTATCAATGTAATAATCAGCATTCAGTAAGTTATGGCCACTAAAGCCAATAAATCGACGAACAATCACGTCGATGCGGAAATCATCACCCGCCGCGAGAGCATCATCATGATGCTTGTTGACCAAGAGCCCTGTGACTCGACAGTCAAAAAACGGTGCAAGCAGATCGCAAAGAGCGTCGTGGGATCCATCAAGAAGCTCACAGACTTCGTGATGGTCAAGATCGAGTCGACATACAGGTCGATGCCGCCAAACGCATTTGCCGATGAAATCAACGGCCTCAAGCGTCTTGTGAAGATGATGATTGAGGTGATCAATCAGAAACTCAAACAACAACCCCAACCGGCCGTCTAGGCCACCCCTCCAGCGATGAACTCGCTGGAATCAACGAAGACAACACCCCCAACGCGAAAGCTTGCGTCGGGGGTTTCGTTTTTTTATGTATGTGAGTTATAATTATACAAATGAAAAAATTACTTTTTAAAAAATATACAAACGGTTTTACATTGATAGAATTATTAGTTGTTATAGCGATTATCGGAATACTCACAGCTATTATCACAGCAAACTTTTCTACAGCAAAGTCCAAGTCAAGAGATGCAAAGCGAATATCAGATATAGCGCAGATACAGCTTACTTTGGAGCAGGTGTTTGATAGGTGTAATAAGTATCCTTCCACTAAGGATTCTTTAGGTATAAACGGAAATGCAATTGATGATGCTGAAAAAGTATGTACTGCTACAAACTCAAGTGGGGCTAATGTAGATATAAATGTTAAATATTTCA
Organism: uncultured Candidatus Saccharibacteria bacterium; assembly: GCA_964433125.1. GTDB lineage: Bacteria > Patescibacteriota > Minisyncoccia > Phycocordibacterales > PALSA-1337 > CAIOGI01. The sequence goes on from CAYSPX010000012.1 coordinate 6,980, forward strand.
TTTCTAAGGTTCCAACAAATATAGATGGTAGCTATTATGAATATACAACAAATACTAATCGAAATGATTATATGTTATTGGTAAGGCTAGAAAATAATAACCCAGTACTAAATGACTCTCTAGATTCCAAACCAGCAACAATAAATGGAAGAGCCACCGCGTGTAGTAAAGCTCAATTTTATTACTGCGTCACCTCAAAATAAATGCCAAATATTTTTATCATCTTTTCATTCATACTCGGAACTATCATAGGAAGCTTCTTGAATGTTGTTGCACTACGCTTCAACACCGGTATGACTCTGAAGGGAAGATCCAAATGCTTTTCTTGTGGTAAAAATCTCGCTTGGCATGAACTAGTTCCAGTACTTAGTTTCTTGATCCAAGGTGGAGAATGTAAAAAGTGTAAAAGTAAAATATCTTGGCAATACCCAGTTATAGAAACTCTCGCTGGAATACTTTTTGTAATGATTTTGTATTTCTTCCCACCAACTGATTTTATTTCAAGTCTAAACACACTATTTTACGTACTCATCACTTGTATACTTTTAGTTATTACTATTTACGATGTTAAACATAAAATAATTCCAGATTCACTTGTATATAGTTTCGATGCTCTGGCATTTGCAAAGTTGTTTATCGTACTCGATTCTGTTGCTGGGATTTCATTTACTACACCTACAGCAGCGCATCTCATAGCTGGTCCAATACTCGCTCTACCATTTCTTTTGATGTGGCTAGTTTCTAAAGGAACTTGGATGGGACTTGGTGATGCAAAGTTGGTACTAGGTATAGGGTGGATACTGGGTATTACTCTCGGGACGTCTGCCATCATACTAGCGTTTTGGATAGGTGCAGTGCTCGGACTTATTTGGATGTTTATTATGTTTAGAAGATTTAAGAAAAGATACGAGATTCCATTTGGTCCATATCTAATACTTGGAATGTATATTGTTTTGTTTTTTGGAGTTAAGGTAATTGATTTTTCATTCTATTATGAAGCTTTTTTCTAAACAAATAAATAAAAAAGTAAATCGACAAAATCAGTATGGATTTACCATTGTTGAGCTCATAGTTTCACTCGCTATTTTTGCTATTATGACTTCACTAGTGCTTTCTAAATACGGTAAATTTGATCAGGGAGTCATCCTCACAAATCTCGCTTATGATGTAGCGCTTACAATACGAAATGCACAGTCTTATGGATTAAATGTACGAAGTGCGTCGAGAGATGCGAATGCTTTTGACTATAGTGCAACGATCGCAAAATCAGGAGGAACATACGGAGTTCATTTTGATAAGAGTTTACCATCTCAATTTATTTTCTTTGTGGATGGAAATGGAAACGGTATATATGACGATCTCACAAATTCTGATCAAAAAACAACCATAAAGCGTGGTAGTTCTATATCGAGTATGTGTGTTTCTGATACGAAGAGTTGCACAGTTGGGGGTTTTGATGTTCAACAATTAGATATAACCTTCAAACGCCCAGATCCAAATGCTATAATAACAGCAAACGGCGTGCCAACAAAAAAATACGGTTATGCGGAAATAGTTCTAAAGGCAGTAGACAATACAACGAGAAAAGTAATAGTAAATTTTACAGGGCAGATATCGGTAGATAATAATAGATAGTATTGGATTAATATAAAATGAGTATAAACATCTTTAACAAATCAAAACAGAAGGGATTCACTCTAGTAGAGATGATTGTTTCTATGGCTATCTTTATAGTTGTAGCACTCATTGCAGTCGGAGCACTTCTCAAGGTTTTGGATGCAAACCGCAAATCGCTCAATCTCAAGACTGCAATAAATAACCTAAACTTTGCTCTAGAATCTATGTCAAGAGAGATGCGGGTGGGAGGGGAGTATTATCTTACTGAAGATACTAATGATTCTTCTAATGACTATAATCCAGAAAAAGTTTATAAAAAGATAGAAACAAGTATAAAAGACTCTGTACCTATAAGTTGGATCTTAAAGTTTAAATCATCAAAATCATTAAATAATCCTTGCCCTGTATATATATATCGATTGTATAACGGTACTAAGTTACAAAAAGCACAGCAAAGTACAAATGCGACTGGGGATTGTGATACTATCACAGAAGACAATTATTTTGATTTAATTTCTCCTGATATGAAAATTATAGAGAGTAAGGTTGTAGTTGATAATTCAGATCAACCGTATGCTACCTTTTGGTTTAAGGGTGTCATAGGATCAAAGGAAAAAGATACAACAGAATTTACAATACAAACGAGAGTGTCCCAAAGAATAAATGGATCAAGTGGATATTAAAATATGAAAAAAAATAATTTTAAAAATAAAGGATTTACTCTTATAGAAACATTAGTCGCTATTACTATTCTTATGATTTCTATTGTCGGTCCACTTACAATTGCTCAGAAAAGTCTAATGGCCGCAACTCTTGCGAAGGATCAGGTTATTGCTTCATTTCTTGCCCAGGAAGTTGTGGAAAAGATAAAAAATGATAGAGATCTTCATTTGAGGAGTGGAAATAAAATTAATGATACTTGGTTAACCGCATTTGATTCAGATTCGGGTAATTGTGTAAATAGCGCTTGTCCGCTATACATACAGTCAGATGGAATATACGGTACAGATGATACGAATAATAATTTTAGTAAATTTAAGAAAAAAGTGACCGTAGAACGTGGTCCCAGTTCTGATAATCTAAATGAATTTATAGTAACCGCAACAATATATTGGAATACCGGAACAATTGAGAATCAAGTTAAACTTGTAAATGTAATTTATAATATACAACTATGATGTTTAAAAATATACAAAAAAATAAAGGATATACTCTACTATTTGCAGTTATGGTATCGTCTCTTGTTCTATCTGTAGGGATATCAATACTAAATATTAGTAAGAAAGAATTTCTACTATCATCTTCGGCTAGAGAATCTATAACTGCATTTTATGCAGCTGATAGTGCACTAGAATGCGCGGTATATTTTGATAATACTGGTTACTTTTCAGATATAAATAGTGCCAGTTTAATTAAATGTGTTGGAAATACCATATCAAATATTAGTAATAATCTACCAGCAACAATCAGCTATGATATAAAATTAAAACCAGGCGATGAACCAGGTAGTCAAGAAAATGCCATTTGTGCAAGAGTTGTGCGTAATTATGATAGCACAACAAGAGTTGTGGAATTTATATCTCGGGGATATAACATGGGATGGAATACACTTACTTCTAAGTGCGAGACTTCCAGCCCACGTAGAGTAGAGAGAGCGCTCCACTATACTTTTAGTATATAGATGGTTAGTTATCCACAAAATCATTATTTATTCACTTTTTGTGTAGTATAATAAGTAAAATGGTACAAAATATTTCAAACAATTTTTCAGAAGTTTTTCCCAAGCATCCGCATAGAAGGGTGAGGATTTTGTTGGTTATTTTATCTTTTGTTATCGTCGTATCTATGGTTATTTTGTATCAAATAAATAAAGTACCCAAAGATCCACCCCTATCACCAGAAGTTATTGCGTTGAACAAGCAACTTTCCCTGATAGACTCGAGCAACCAAGGAAAACCACCAACAGAAGATACACTTAGATTACTGAAACTCATAAACCCACAAGACTTAGCAAGTACTAGTAAAGTAGAAGATATTAATAAAAAATAAATATGAATATAAAAATAAAAGAAAATATAAAAGCAGTAATTCTCGGGTTAATATTGACTACTGGTATTAGTTTTACACTAGCAGCTAACGTATGGACACCACCAGATTGTAGTCCGCCAAACTGTAATGCGAGTGCACCTATAAATGTTAGTGCTTCAGGACAGATAAAACAAGGTAAATTGGGGATTGGACTGGTTGATAATGATACTAATAGAAATGCTGTAATAGGAGCCGACTCAGCTCTCCAGGTATACGGTACGTTTTTGGCAAATAGTGGTGCGTTGATAAAGGGTGACTTGATTATCGATAATGCATCAAAGGGAGCTGGTAAGTACCTCATGTCTGATGCTAATGGTAAGGCTACATGGTCAGATATTTCTGGAGGTATATCAGGAGTTAATATTTATACATTTGAGTCAAGCTACTATAAATTGATGACTGACACTGAATTCAGATCATGGTTCCAGACTTTTCCTGGTGGAACAGCACTCCTTAGAACAGAAGGTGCGGCTAGACGTAATGATGAAGGTTGGACTGAGGAAGGTGAAAAACAACCTAGAATTACTGCAGATAAATTGTGTAATTTCTTTACTGACGGTCCAAGTATTGCTTTTACAGTGGTAAATCTTGGTAGTAATAATAATAATAAATTTTATAACTGGGACAAGGATAGTTCTTCATGGAAGGTTAGATCTTCTACTTGGGTAGACTCTAGAGATATTTCTACAGTTACTTGTCTTGCCCTAGGTGGTATTAAAAGAGGAGCTGCTCTGGAAATAAAAAATTTACAAAGTTCAGTAGTGTGTACTTCACAAAAGTATAACTGTGCACCATAGTTTAAAACAAAAAGCCCCACTCGGGGCTTTTTGTTTTGTCTTGTATGCAATCGCATTTATGATATTCTTAAACAATGGAAAAGGGGACAAAAGATCGACTCAAAAAACTCAAAGAAATACTTGATAAACACAGGTATCTATACTACGTTCTTGATAAACCAGAGATTTCTGATGAAGCGTATGACTCACTGTACAGAGAGCTCTTGGATATTGAAAATAAGCATCCAGAACTCATTACTCCAGACAGTCCAAGTCAAAGAGTAGGGGATGAACCTCTAAAAGAGTTTAATAAAGTAAAGCATACAACAGAGCAATGGTCCTTTGATGATGTTTTTGATTTTGAGGAATTGAAAAAGTGGGAAGAGAAGGTTTCAAATTTTATAAGAAAAGCCAATCAAGCTGGAGAAGGTTTGGAAAATGAAAAACTTCAGTATTGTGTGGAACTGAAGATTGACGGTCTTAAAATTGTCTTGAAATATAAGGATGGATTGCTTGTGCAAGGCGCTACACGCGGAGATGGTGTGGTGGGTGAGGATGTTACTTCAAATATTAAAACTATTCAGAGTATTCCGCTTTCTTTAAAAGAAAAGTTGGATATTAGTGTTGTCGGTGAGGTTTGGTTGAGTAAAAATAATTTAAAGAAAATAAATAAAGAAAGAGAAAAGCTGGGTGAGCCTATATATGCTAACACCAGAAACCTGGCAGCTGGTTCCTTGCGCCAGCTTGATCCCAAGGTAACTGCTTCACGAGGTCTTGATTCTTTTATCTATGATATTGATGATACGAGTGAAAAAGTAAAAACTCAATTTGATGAAATAGATCTGCTATCAAAACTGGGTTTCAAAACAAATACATATTCAAAAGTTTTTGATACTATCGAGGAAATCCAAAAGTTTTATGAAGAATGGACCAAGAAAAAGCACGATTTAGAGTACGAGCTAGACGGTCTGGTTATAAAAGTTAATTCTATAAAAATTCAAAAAGCACTTGGGTATACAGCCAAGTCTCCACGATGGGCGGTGGCATATAAGTTCCCAGCAGAACAAGTGACTACTATTGTAGAGGATATTGTTCTACAAATCGGCCGTACAGGAGTTTTGACACCAGTTGCACACCTCACACCTGTAAGAGTTGCAGGCTCTACTGTATCGCGTGCCACTTTACACAATGAGGATGAAATAAAAAGATTGGATATTCGTATTGGAGATACTGTGATATTGGAAAAAGCAGGGGACGTCATACCGGATATTGTTTCTGTAGTAAAAGAATTACGATCAAAGAATTCTAAAGAATATATTTTTCCCAAAAAAGTTGCAGCTTGCGGTGGAGATGGAAGTATAGAAAGAATTCCAGGAGAAGCGGCTTGGAGATGTGTTTCGAGGGATTCATTTGATCAAAATAGAAGAAAGTTTCATTATTTTGCATCCAAGAAGTGTTTTGATATAGACGGAATGGGGCCAAAGATACTTGATGTTTTACTTGAACAAGGACTCATATCAAGCTTTGATGATATTTTTACATTAAAAAGAGGAGATCTTTTGGCCCTACCGAGGTTTGCAGAAAAGTCTGTCGACAACCTCCTTGCTTCGATAGAAAAATCTAGAAAGGTTACACTAGCCCGTTTACTTGCTTCACTTTCTATACCGCAGGTCGGTGAAGAGACAGCTTTTGATATTGCAAAACATTTTGGTTCTATAGAAAAAATTAGTGATGCAAAATATGAAGACATAGAATGCATATATGGTGTTGGACCTGTCGTAGCTCAAGCTGTTTATGATTGGTTTAAAGATGGAGAAAATAAAAAGCTTGTAAAAAACTTATTGAAACAAATAGAGATAGTTGAGGAAGTAATAGGACAAAAACTATCAGGCAAGTCTTTTGTTTTTACTGGAACTATAAAAATAGGACGAATAGAAGCACAGGAGCTCGTGAGAAAACTTGGTGGGGAAGTAAGTAGTTCAGTTTCCAAAAATACTTCATATGTAGTGGCTGGTGAAAATGCTGGATCAAAGCTTGATAAAGCAATAGAACTAGGGGTGAAAGTTATAACAGAAATGGAGTTTGGGGAAATGGTGAAATAGATACGTTTATGCTAAAATCATTTTTATGATAACTGTCACAGAGATAGAAAAACTAGCAAACCTAGCCCGTATAAAGCTTGATGAAAATGAAAAGCCAGCTCTCACAAAGGAGATTGACTCTATTTTGTCGTACGTTGATCAAATCAAGGCTGCTACTGTTGATATGGACTATAGCCCGATTCCAGGTTCCGTTCATAATGTTCTCCGAGACGATGTTGCCAAAGTTATACCAAAAGAGGATAGAGAAAATATTTTGAAGGAAGCGCCTGATCGAGAAGGGGATTTTGTTGCTGTTAAAAAGATAATTGCTCAAGACTAATATGGACCTCGCAAATCTTACAATTACAAGAGCTCACGAAGATATAAAAAGTGGTAAGTATACTGCAGTTGATTTGACGACTGCGTATCTCGAAGAAATCAAAAAGAAAAATC
>CAYSPX010000013.1:0-11732 GCA_964433125.1 uncultured Candidatus Saccharibacteria bacterium
AACCATTTACTTTTTAATTTGTTTTGCACGCCATTCATCTATAAGTTTATGATTACCTGATAAAAGCACCTTCGGTACTCGTATCTTCTTACCTTTATATTCTATCACTTCTGGACGAGTATATACATCTGGACTAGCAACACGACTTTCTTCTAGTGAAGCATGGTCACCGAGTACACCCTTTATTTGTCTCGAAATAGTATCAATCATAATCATCGCAGGAAGTTCGCCGCCAGTTAAAACAAATGGTCCAACAGAAACTTCCTCTACTTTAAATACTTTTTTTACTCTAGCGTCTATTCCTTCGTACCTTCCGCATATAAAAACAATATCAGTGTATTTTTCAACATATGTCTTTGCCATAGCCGTATCAAATTGTTTTCCAGATGGAACAAACCAAACTATTTTCACTTTTTTCCAGTTGGCTGACTTATTTTTCTTTTTTCCAATAGCCTTTTCGATTGCTCGTATAACAGGCAACGCTTCGATAACCATTCCAGGTCCGCCACCATAAGCTTTGTCATCAACTCTAAGATCTGAATATGTGGGATTCTTTTTTGTAGTAGCAAAGTCTCGTGGATTGTAGAATTTAATAGAAATTTTTTTATCTTCTTGAGCACGCTTTAAAATAGACTCATTTAGGTATGAATCGAGAGATTGTGGGAATAGGGTGATGATGTGGTAGTTCATAAATGAAAAAGTGTAGTAACAGAGTACCACACTTTTATCATTTTAGCTAGTATTTACTAAATTATCTAGAATCAGATATTCAAATCCGCCATAGCCTCATCAACTGACTTCATTGCGGCTCCAGCTACTGGCTTCAGACCACCCTCTGGTTCATTTATCTTTAAATTTACTCGAGAATTATTTTTCATTCCTACAACTCGTAGAAGTGTTCTGATTGCCTTTGCTGTATTACCTGATCGTCCGATAACCTTTCCCATATCTGCTGCATTTACTTCTAGTGTCATGAGTACTCCCATTTCATCTACTGTGCGTGTAATCTTTACATCATTTGGATTATCTACTAGTCCTTTTACTACATAGTCTAAAAACTGTTGGTCAATATTTGAATTCATTTCGGTTATTCTTTAAATCTTATAATCTGTTACGGTATTATTGTATCGCGGAAGTGGGGGTAATAAAAGAAAGTTTTGCACAGCTTGAGAATAGCTTGTGGTGAAATACTAAACTGTTGCTGGAGCAGGAGCTGCTGGTGCCTTTACTTCCTCTGCAGGAGCATCTTTCTTTATTGGAGTTTTCTTTGGAAGAACGTTCTTCTTTTTCCCATCAATAGCCTTTCGAGTTACTAGGAAGTTGTGAACTGTATCTGATAATTTTGCTCCATTCTTAATATGGTACTTAATCTTCTCGATATCAAACTGTTCTAGCTTGTTATCTTGTCTTGGATCGTATGATCCTAGAACTTCGATATACTTACCACTCTTAGTACTGTTTTTAGAGTCAGTAAGAACAAGACGAAATACTGGTTCGTGTTTTCTTCCTACTCGTTGTAGACGTATCATTAACATGTGGGGACTATAGTAGCAAAGGTATCAAAAAAAAGCAAATATAGCTTGGTTCCCGAGGTAAACTCTGATATAGTATCGATATGAAAAAAGACGAAATATTGCAAGGAACCATCATAACTACTCGCAAAGGAATGGGATATATCAAAAACCTCCAGACTCCAGACAATGACATAGTAGTAGAAATTGGAAATCTAAATACGGCACTAAATGGGGATATAATTGAGTATAAATTAGGTAAAATAAACAGTTATAAACAACAAACTGCTGAAGTAATTAAAATAATAGAGCGCGCTCGTCACTCTTTTGTATGTGTTATTGATTCAAAAGAAGGAGTGCTAACAGCGTATCCAGATGATAAGAAAGCCTATGCTTCTATCCGACTTACTCCAGAAGACATCAAACTTGTTTCAATTGGCGACAAGGTTTATGTAAAAATGGATGAATGGACCAATCCAAAAGAAAATCCAACAGGAAAAATTATTCGAATTCTTGGTAGAAAAGGAAATAATAATGTAGAGATGGAGTCTATCGTCCTTGAAAAAGGATTTGAAATCAATTTTCCAGAGAAGGTTGAGAAAGAGGCCGCAGAGATTGAAAAAAATAAAGACTCAGATATTGCACATGAGATTTCAAAGCGTGTAGACTTCAGACATACACTTACCTTCACCATCGACCCTTTTGATGCAAAGGATTTTGATGATGCAATTTCAATAAAAGATCTCAAAAACGGCACCTTTGAAATCGGTGTCCACATAGCTGACGTATCGCATTATGTTGAAATAAACTCAGCTCTAGATATTGAGGCTTTGAAGAGAGGATGTTCAGTGTATCTTGTAGACAGAACCATCCCCATGCTTCCAGAAGTACTTTCAAACGATGTTTGTAGTCTAAACCCACACGAGGACAAGCTTACTTTCTCAGCATGGTTTGTGATGAATGATAATGGAGAGGTACTGGAAAGACATTTTGGAAAAACAATCATAAATTCAGATCATCGATTCACTTATGAGGATGCTCAGGAAGTTCTTGATGCAAAGTCTGGAAAATATTTTCATGAGCTCAACAAACTCAACGAAATAGCAAAGATCCTTCAAAAGCAAAAGTTTGATAATGGTGCTATAGAGTTTGAACAAGAAGAAATCAAATTTAAACTAGATGAAAATGGCAAGCCTATCGGAGTGTATAAGAAAGCCAGACTCGATACACACAAACTAGTTGAGGAATACATGCTTTTAGCTAACCGTGAAGTAGCTAAGTTTATTTTTGACGCTATAAAGGGCAAAGGTAAAAGAGATACAGGCTCAATATACCGCATCCACGATCTGCCCGACCAAGACCGCATGGACAATCTCGCAACTTTTGTGAAGGCACTTGGTTATGAATTAAAAAGTGAAAAAGGAAAAGTTACTGCACATGCGATAAAGGATTTGCTGAAACAAATACAAGGCACTCCACACGAAGCACTTATTTCAACTGCTCTTATTCGTTCTATGCAAAAGGCCGTTTACTCTACCAAGAACATCGGTCACTTCGGTCTAGCATTTCCCTTCTACACGCATTTCACTTCACCTATTCGTCGATATCCCGATCTACTTATCCAGCGCATACTCCAGCGACATCTCAAGCACAGTCCATTTGGAGATAAGGAAATAGTAGAATTCCAGCATATTGCAGAGACCTCAACAGCTCGTGAAATAGACGCAGCGGGTGCAGAGAGAGAAAGCAAGAAGTTAAAGCAGGTAGAATACATGTCAGACAAAGTCGGGCAGGTTTTCGAAGGTACAATATCTGGTGTTACAGAGTTTGGAATCTATGTAGAAGAAAATGAAACTAAGTCTGAAGGAATGATTAATATACGAAACATCGGAACTGATTTCTATGTATTCGACAAAAAGACTTATTCTATTCTTGGGCAAAAGTCAGGAAAGAGATTTACACTTGGAGATCCTATTAAGTTCAAAGTGATGGCGGCTGATTTGGATAAAAAGACGCTGGATTTTGTGCCGGCTTAAAGACCTGATCAGATATTATTTGTCATTATTAAACCCGATCTTACCTTTTTGTTTTATTGGTCTTTCAATCATTTGAGTTACAACACTCTGAATGTTCGCAATTAGTTTACCTTGATCCTTTTGTTTGTTTTTAATTACCTCAACCTCTAACGTTAGTTCTTTATTACTAGCTACCAGTTCCCTGATCTTAATAAAGGCTCTTATAATGAAAATATTCATAGCAACCGCTCTTTCGCTATTTAATACAGAGGATAGCATTGCGACTCCGTGTTCGGTAAATACATATGGCATGTAACGACGACCTCCGTACTCTAAACTTGAGGTTCCAATTTGGAACCTCAAGTTTTCATAGTCTTCTGTGCTCATTCGAAACATAAAATCATCAGGAAATCTGGATATATTTCTCTGTACTGCTTTATTGAGATTTTTTGTTAATACACCATAGAGTTCTGCTAAATCCGAATCAATCATTACTCTGGTATTTCTGATTATATAAATTTTCTGTTTTATAATATTCTCTGCATCTTGTTGTTTAATTTTTAACGTATTTTCCTCCATATTTTAAATAATTAAGTTAATAATATGGTCATTATATAAAAGAGAGATAAAATCTATATAAAGTTTTGATAAAATCTTAATGAAATTTTTATCAGGATTTCACAACTTTTACGACATACTTAAGAACCGGTCAGAATTTGTGACCGGTTCAAACTTGAGGTTCCAAATTGGCACCTCAAGTTTTAAAATTAAATTTAAGCAAAAGAAAGCCGTGCCAGCCACTGGGGCGACACGGTTTTAAAGATCCTTTTCACGGATCCCGCACAACGGTAGTCCGGAGACTACTTAGCATTCTGTGCCGACAGTTTGAAAGGCTTCAGTGCAACCTTGGAATTAAAGAATAGCACCCAACCTTCCAAGTCAATGGGAACTTCCTTAAATTCCTCATCGGACGACAACACTTTTTGATAGACCGTCTTGTCGTGAATCACGACCCTGATAGAAATCAATTGTCCATCATGAGTTGCGACGAATGAGGTAAGTCCACCTGGAGTACTAGGTGTGTAAACCCCGTACCATACATCTTTGGGATTTACGACGATTTCATTTGTCGTAATCACCGCCGGAGGTTGAAGTTGTTCCAGCTTCCGGATCTTGGCATCGAGCTCAGCTCGAACATTTCGGAGACGACTGAGTTGGTTATCCGACTGACTAACGTGCTCATGTCTAATAATACTATCAATGAGACCGACTGATGGAGACTGCCTAGCCTGCTCTACATTTCCTGTCGCAGGCTTTTGCTGTATCATGTTTAAATTCCTGATCAGGATGATGCTACCATCTTTAGTGTTGTAACCCACAAGATTGGGTTCAACTGGAGTTTCGCGACGATCCTGTGGGTTTTCCTGCTTTGCCTCGTCCGCACGTCCAACGGCAGTGCCGAGAAAGCAGAAGATGGAAATGATTGCGGCGAGTGTTTTTTTGATAATATTCACAGTAGTAAAATAGAGCTATTTAGTGAGAAAATGTCGTGGAAACATCCACTGCATATATGGCCATTGGCCACTTTCTTTCTTCAATGAACTCTTCATACTTTATACTACTATATACAGAATATGTCAATACCACCAAACACTTCATTAAACTTACTTCGCCACCTTCACTGCCTCCTCAAACTGTATCGATAGCAACTTCGAAGCTCCATCTCCTCCCATAGTTACTCCATAAAGAACACCCGCACGAGACATTGTCTCACGGTTGTGTGTGATCAAAATAAGCTGCGAATATTGTGAAAGATTTGAAATCATATCTCCATACTTTCGTGAATTTGCTTCATCAAGTGCCGCATCGGTTTCATCTAGAATAATAAAAGGTGGAGGATTGACGGATGATATTGCAAAAAGAAGAGCGATGGAAGTCAAAGCTCTTTCACCACCTGAAAGCATCATGAGTCCCTTTACTTTTTTACGTGGAAGATTTACTGAAATATCTATTCCTTCTTCACCCTCTTCCTCAACACCTTCAACCTCTCCGGACAAAACTGAAGACAAATCAGTATCCGACTTCTTACGTCTCACCTTTTCTCTTATAACACTGAGTCCTGCTGTTCCACCACCAAACATCAAAGCAAAATAATTATTAAACTGGGCATTTATTTTCAAAATTCCTTGCTTAAATTCTATATCAATACGAGCATCTAGTTCAGCAATAAGATCATGCAAATTCTTTTTTGAAACTTCTAGATCACTTAGTTCCTTTGCTAGGAAAACATCACGGTCTTCTACTTCTTTATATTCTCTCAAAATATCAATACTATTTCCAGCACCAGAATCCTCAATTCTTATCTTTATTTTTTCAATAGACTTTAGTCTCTCATATTGTTGAGCTCTCATTTCTTCACCTATTACAAGATCAGCATAGTCTAAAGCTTCACGACCAATGATAGAGTACGCTTGTTGCATTTCATTTTTATATGCATTTTCTTCTATAACCAACTTATCTTCTCGTGTTTTAATTCCATTCAAGACTCCGCGAACCTCGTTTTGTCGAGCGATAATTCTAAATACATCCTTCTCTGCATCACGATTTGAATCTTTTTCACGTTCAATCTTCTCGCGGAGAGTATTGTATTCCAAAATATTTATCTTTTCTCTTTCATCAAAAGACTTCAAAGACTTTTCCAAATCATCTTTCTTGGCTCGAAGACCTTGTAAATCATGTTCGACTTCAGAAATGAGACTAGAATCTACTTTATCTTTATGAGATGAAATAAAACCAAATAGAAGATTTTTGATCTCTTCAATTGTCTGCATTAGGTCAGCCTTGCGAGCCACCTCCTCAACATCTCTCAAATATACAGTTTTAAATTCATCTCTAGTCTGTTTCTCTTTTTCTTTAGTTATAGTTCTTATTCCAGCAGAAATTTCACCTTCGATCTTACCTAGTTCGCGAGCGATATAGTCTTTTTCATTACGAATCTTATGAAGACTTGCCTCGAGGTTTATGAGTTCATTACTTTTAGCATCACGATTCTTTGATTCCTCTAGTGTTTTGCGGGCAAGAGATATTTCATGATCAAGTCGAACAAGCTCCTCTGTCAAAGGATTTTTGGTACTACTTACATCTATTCGCTCTTGTTTTAGATATTGTTCTTCTCTTTTAAAATATTCCTTATATATCACTCGTAACTCATCTCTGAGTTGACTTACCTTTTCAACTTTCTCTACTTGTTTCTTGAGAAATTTAAGATGAGGAGCTATTTCTCTTCGCAATGATTCAACTGACTTCATATTTTCTTCAGTCTTTTCTAGTTTTCTCTGGCTTTCAATCTTTTTATACTGGTATGACTTAAGACCGAGAGCATCCTCTATCATTTCTCGCCTTTCACGAATGTTGGCATTCAAAATACGATCTGCTTCACCCTGCGATATTATATGATGTCCAGAAGCCCCTATATGCGCATTAGAAAGAAGTTCCACAATATCGCGAAGTCTCGTAGGCGAGCCGTTTATAAAGTACTCATTGGAGTTATCACGGTGAACAACACGCTCAATAGCTACCTCATCGAAGTCTATATTGAAAGTTCTCTTAGAATTATCAAAAACGACCTTTACTCCAGCTCTGTTTACTCGCGCTCCTTCACCTCCTCCATTAAAAATGAGATCTTCGCCTCTCTTTCCTCGCATTGCTTTGATAGACTGCTCACCCAAAACAAAACGGAAACCTTCCGCGACATTAGACTTACCAGAGCCGTTGGGTCCAACGATGGCTGAGATAGATGAATTAAAATTAAGCTGTGCCTTTTTTGCAAAAGATTTAAAGCCGGAGATTTCTAGGGACTTTAGGTACATGACAATATTCTATCACAAACTTACACCAGACTCACCAGTAACTGTCGTATTTTGTGTGGGTTCTGGCGCGGGCGCAGGTGTTGGTGCTGGTTGTGATACTGGATTTGCTGGCTGACTAGGTTCCTGTGGAGGAGCTGGCGGAGTTGAAGGTTCTTGGGTAGTTACTGGCGATGGATCTGGTGTTGTTGTGGGTATAGGCGTCGTGTCTGGTGTAGGAGTTGTTGTAGGCTCTGGAGAAGCTGGAGGTTCTGGAATTATCTCTGCTGGTTGTGAACCACTTGAGCCAGGATTATTTGATCCTTGTACTGGAGGTGTTGTTGTTGAAGTAGTTGGAGTTGGCTCTGGTGAACTTGATGTTGTTGTAGTAGTACTGTTTCCAGTTACTGGGGTTGAGTTATTTGAATTATTAGTGTTTGAATTACTATTAGAATTTATAACCGCTGAAGTACTTGATGAATTTAAAATCTTCTGAAGTTCTTCTTTTGTTATACAAACATCCTCTAGACAAAGTTTCTTTGTTTCCACTTTTTCAGCAAACATTGCCTTAATGTCAGAAGTTATCTTCCCCACCTTCACATTGATTTCTTTGATTGCCGTAACAAGTAGAGCTACCATGTTTCCATATGAGATACCCATGCTTCCTTCTTCACCTTCTACAACTTCAGGGAGGATGAGTTTGAGTTCTTGAGCTATGAATCCTATCTGGGGTTTACCACTTCCTTTCATAGTGTAGTAGCGTGGTTCTATCTTCATGAGTGTTTCAAGATTGTATTTAGTATCTAGGTTAACTATTTCTTCCTTGTATGATCTATCTGAAGCGTTAGTCCATGCTCCTGCTGAGTTAAGTGTAGCTATGTTTGATGCACCAGCTGTGTCTCCTCCTGCAAATGATAGTGTTCCTGAGGTATCTGACATATATATAGATCTGTAGTCTCCGTCTGTACCTGCAAGCCATATACCGCCTGCAGAGGTGTTGGCGGATTGAGTGATACCGAGTTTGGATGCGGGGGAGGTGGAGCCGAGGCCCACGTTCCCCTCCACTAATAGTCCATTTGTTGGAGCGGCAGTTGTATCGTATGAAGCTCCAATTGTTGCTCCGCCACTTACTGACAACCTTGAGCCTGGTGCCGTTTCCCCTATTCCAACATTTCCAGTACTTGCAACAATAGTCATCTTTTGTGTATTCCAATATCCTCCTGTACCAGTAGTTCCTGCAGATCCCAATCTAACATCACCAATACTTGAAAGATAGAAAGCGTTAGTTCCAAGTGTTGCATCATATTCAAAGAAATCCTTAGTACCTGTATTTGCGAAATCTACACCGAATTGATGAGTATTCACTCCAGCCTTCTGGAAGAGAACGTTTGCTTGTCCTGTACCTCCAGCCTTCGTAGAGTTTACGGCAATACTTCCATAATCGGCTGCGGAGTTTATACGTAGAGCATTTTCTTGCCCTGAAGTTAAGGTACCGAATATATCAACGGCGTATGAGGCTGTTCCCGGACCGATTGATACCTTACCTCCTGACGGTTGAAGTATTAGATTGTTTGCTGAATTTGTATTTAAAGTAAGGTTAGAACCAACAGCGCCACTAATAATTCCAGCAAATGTAGATGATGCACTACCAGTACCTATAAAGTTATCTCCTGCTATTTGTCCTGTAACATGCAATTTTGATGTAGGAGAAGCGGTACCAATACCAACATTTCCAGCTGTCGTAGAAAGTGTAACACCACCAGCAAAAGTTGATGTTGCAGTTGTTGTAGCTACAGTTAGACTGCCCTGTGCAAGGAAAAGATTTTTAGGTATTAGTTGACTAGCTGTTAATACATCAAAGCCACTACTTATAGAAACATTATCTATTGTCATAAAACCAGTACCTACAGCTGTTAGACTGGCGTATAGAGGAGAAGTTGTAACATTGTTTGCTGTACCATCATAAAGTCTAGTCCACGTATCACCATCATCTGAACTACGGTAATATATAGCTCCAGTAGGATTAACTACAATTTTTATACGATAAGTCGTACTAGCCACCCACGATGTACCAGTAGAACCTCTGTCAACACCATTCTCATAAACTTGAGTTGTACCATTACTTACAAAACGAATGGCATGTGGCATGTTTGTATAATTCAAACTAGATGCTGAACTTGATAGTCCAACCATAAAATCTGCACTTGTTCCGGGTATTATATCTGCACTGAAAGTTAAAACTTTATTACGTCGATATCCTTGTGTACCTGTAACTCCGTTAGCTGACCAACTAGCACCATTGCCTCTACCGCCCAAAACTCCATACTGAACAAAATTAGTACCTGTTACTGTCCAGTTAGTCGTATTAACAACGGTCTCATCAAAAGTATCTGAGAACTGTACAAAGTCACCTGTATGCGCATTTGCTCCAACAACCAAACCTCCAGTAATACTTGTTGAGCCTCTCACTGTAAGTACAGAATCTGGGGATGTTGTTCCGATACCGACCTTGCCAGAAGAATTCCAAATTCCACTTGGAAAGAAACCTGTACCTGATACTGTCAGTGCTGTAGTAGAAGCGTATGGAAAAGTTGAAGCTGTGGTAGAAGTTGCAGTAAAATATGACCCAATAATATTGTTTCCAAGAATATCTCCAGCCACTGAAAGTTTTTGTCCAGGTGAGGTGGTGCCGATTCCAACATTCCCTCCAGATGTAGCAAAATATGCAGAACCAGTAGAAGAAATAGCTGTAGTTGAAGCGTATGGGAAGGTTGAAGCTGTGGTTGTTGTTGCAGTGAAATATGATCCTACGACTTGGCCAACGACTGAAAGTTTTGCATATGGACTAGTCGTTCCAATACCCACATTTCCATTTTGCAAAACAGTTAATCCAGAAGTCCCTGCCACTGAAAGTCCACCAGCAAAAGTAGAGGTTGCGGTACTCGATGTTGCATGAAAATATTCGGCCACAACCGGACCTACGACTGAAAGTTTAGCGTATGGTGAAGATGTTCCAATCCCCACATTTCCAGATAAATATGAAAGATCGGTATCAGACTTACTCCAATAATTTAATGAGGAGGTAAGAGTAGTGGAACCAGAAAGATATGTAGAAACCCTACCATCTGTATAGTATAAATTACTTGCTTCTGGTATATCTGTTGTAGTGAGTGAAGATATATCATCGGATACATTTGTTACTGATCTTCCAATAGATGTGTATACAGCATCTACCTGACGTGTTAAAAAGTCACGATTAACAGGTTGTGTGATGGTATTTGTATAATAGTAATTGTTATTTATTGGAACTATTTTTTCTTTTATAATTGTTGTGGTAGGTTTTGTGTCAGAGTCTTGAGCATTTATTGTGTTGGAACTAAAAGTATTATCACGACTATCGATATAATCTTGATCCGTAATTTTTTCTGGAACAGTAACTTCTTTTTCTTCACAATCAGAATCATCGAACCATGCACCAAAAGTTGCACAGTATATTGAAGCTAAATAAGACTTGTCTGCAATTTTAAAGAAATATCCGGCACTACTCACTTGAGGAATGATGAGTATAAGGGTTAGCAAAAAAAATTTGTATTTCACCTAGTAATTATACAACTAAAAAGTACAAAAAAAAACATTAATGGGGATAACTTTATGCAAATAACAATCTACCACCCCTTCACTTCAAGTGCCTTCTCCGCTGCCATTTGTTCTGCTTCTTGTTTAGAAAGTCCTGTTCCAAGCGCCACTTGCACATCTCCGATAAATACAGCAAGGGTAAAAAGTTTATTGTGATCTGGGCCTGTTTCCTTTAGTGTTCTGTATGAAGGTGTTTGACCTGTCATTTCTTGAGCTTTTTCTTGGAAACGACTTTTAGCATCGAGCCATGTTTTGTTTTTAACTATATCCTCAATATCCAAAACCTCCATGAGCTGAGCCGAGATAAAGTTTGCAGCAGCATCATAACCTTTATCAAGATATACCGCTCCGATGATAGCCTCTATGGTGTCAGCGTGGATGATAGAACGAGCTCGTCCTGTATCTTTTGATTCACCCTTTGATAAAAGTAAATACTTGTCCACACCTATATGAAGTGCAACTTTTGAAAGACTGTTTGTATTTACCAAAGCTGAACGATATGAAGTCAAATCTCCTTCATTTTTATCTGGATATTTTCTAAAAAGAAAACTAGTAATAACAAGCTCGAGTACGGCGTCACCGAGAAACTCTAGTCTCTCATTGTGCTCTAGACCTGCTTTTTTATTTTCATTCAAATACGAACGATGAGTACAAGCCCTCTTTAGAAGATTTATATCGTTAAATTCAAGACCTATCTCTTTTGAAAATTGTTCGAAGTCTGGCAT